>NZ_CP032514.1:1814947-2117438 GCF_003606385.1 Actinomyces lilanjuaniae
TTCCGCCACAGGCTGGCCGCCGTGCGCGCCCGTATCGACGCCGCTGCCCACCGGGCTGGCCGCAACCCGGCGCAGGTCCGTCTCCTTCCCGTGTCCAAGACCGTGCCGGAGGAGCGGCTGAGGGCCGCCTACGCGGCGGGCGCCACCCAGATGGGCGAGAACAAGGTCCAGGAGGCGCGGCGCAAGGCGGGCAGCCTGGCTGACCTCGGGATCGCCTGGGTCCTCATCGGCCACGTCCAGACCAACAAGGCCCGCGACGCGGCAGCCCTCGCCGCTGAGCTCCAGTCGCTGGACTCCCTGCGCCTGGCCCAGGCCCTGGACCGCCGCCTCCAGGCTGCCGGGCGCAGCCTGAACGTCTACGTCCAGGTCAACTCCTCCGGCGAGACCTCGAAGTTCGGCCTGGAGCCCGCTGAGGTCCCGGACTTCCTGGCACGGCTCCAGGCCTACCCTGCCCTGAGGGTCCAGGGCCTCATGACCCTGGCGGCCCACACCACGGACCAGGCGCGTGTGCGTGAGTGCTTCCGCCTGGTGCGCCAGCTGCGTGACGATGCAGCACAGGCGGGAACTGTGGGGCCGGGGCTGCTGTCCATGGGCATGAGCGGGGACCTTGAGACGGCCGTCGAGGAGGGCTCGACCTGTGTGCGTGTGGGGCAGGCGATCTTCGGTGCCCGCCCCACTCCGCCGCAGACAGGCACGGGTGGGGTCACCGCCCGGTGAAGCGCTCCTTGAGCTTGCCCATGACGGACTCCTCCCTGGGTGGGGCGACGTCGTCCTCCCCCCGCAGGCTGGCCAGCTCGGCAAGCAGCTGGCGCTGGCGCTCGTCAAGACCGGTCGGGGTCTCCACCACCACCGTCACGTGCAGGTCCCCCCTGCCCTTGCGGCGCAGCCTGCCCACGCCCAGGCCGTCAAGGACGATCTCGTCACCGGGCTGGCTTCCCGCCTTGACAGTGACCTGACGCTCTCCGTCCAGGGTCTGAAGGGGGAACCTCGCCCCCAGGGCTGCCGCTGTCATGGGCACGCGCAGCTCGGTGTAGAGGTCGTCGCCGTCACGCTCCAGGAAGTCGTGGCGCTTCTCGTGGATCTCCAGGTAGAGGTCGCCGTTGGGTCCGCCCGCGGGGCCAGCCTCCCCGCGACCCGACATGCGGATACGGGTCCCTGTGGACACTCCCGCTGGGATCGCCACCTCCAGGTCCTGGTGGGCGTGCTTGCGACCCTCCCCGGAGCAGTCCTTGCAGGGGGTGACGATGACCGTCCCATAACCCTGGCATCCCGGGCAGGGCGAGGAGGTCATGACCTGGCCCAACAGCGTACGCGTCATGCGCTGGATAGTGCCCGTCCCGTTGCACTGGGAGCACGTCACCGGGTCCGTGCCCGGTGCGCAGCAGGAGCCCCCGCAGGTGGTGCATGCCACGTAGGTATCGATGGGGACGGTACGGGTGGCCCCGAAGGCGACGTCGGAGAGCTCGACCTCCACGGCTACCAGGGAGTCCTGACCGCGTCGGGCGCGTGAGGCAGGGCCGCGGGAGCCGGCACCACCCCGAAGAAGGACTGGAAGATCCCTCCCAGGTCACCGAAGTCGGCACCGGCGAACCCGCCCGGACCGAACCCGCCCCGTGCAGCGCCTCCTCGCCACCGAGGTCGTACATCTGACGCTTCTCGGGGTCGGAGAGGACCTCGTAGGCGGTGGAGACCGCCTTGAACTCCTCCTCGTGACCCGGTCCCGCGACGTCAGGGTGGAGCTGACGAGCCTTCCTGCGGTAGGCCTTCTTGATCTCCTCAGCGTCCGCCTCGCGGCTGACGCCCAGGACCTCGTAGTAGTTGCTCACGTCGTGCGCTTCCTTCGTGTCCGTCGTGGGATAGGTCCGTGGTCTTCGTCCCGGCAGGGCTGGCTACCAGCCCTCCTGGTCCTGCTCAGAGCGCTCCTCCCGGGGCGGGGAGAGGAAGCGGGAGAGGTAGTGGGCTACCGCCCGCACCGCAGCCATGGTGGCTGGGTAGTCCATGCGGGTGGGACCGATCACCCCCAGGTGCGCAATCGCGTCGCCCTGCGTCGGTCCGTATCCGGCGGTGACGACCGAGGCCTCGGCCAGGGCGTCGTCGTCGTTCTCCGAGCCGATCGAGACCCTCATCCCGCCCTGCTCACGACGAAGAGAGGACTCAGTGAACAGGCGCAGCAGGACCACCTGCTCCTCGACGGCGTCCAGAAGCGGGCCCAGGGAGGAGAAGTCGGGGACAGCACGGGCCAGGTTTGCGGTCCCGGCTACGGCTAGACGCTCCTCGGCATCCGGCCGTAGCGCCGAGACGAGCTCGTCAGTCACCGCCGTCAGGAGGAGCCGCTCCTCGGCAGAGACCTGCCGGGCCAGGGATGCCAGTACCGGAGCCACCTCGGCCGCCCGGCGTCCCACCAGCGCGGAGTTGAGCCGGGCACGCACCCGTTCCAAGACCGCCGGAGGCACCGGCTGTGACCGGGGCAGATCCGTGTGCTCCTCATGTGCGGGGGGTAGGGTGACGGTGCGCTGCTCCACACGGCCGGTGTCGGTGATGATGACCAGCAGGACGCGGCCGGGGGCCAGCGCCACGAGCTCCAGGTGCTGGAGGGTTGTCAGCCTCAGGCTGGGGTACTCCACCACCGCCAGCTGTCCGGTCAACTGGGCCAGTGCGCGCACGGTGCGAGCCACGACCTCCTCCAGGTCCACCCCGCCCGTCAGGAGCGCGGCGATAGCGGCCCGCTCCGGCGGCGACAGCGGCTTGACACGTGCGACCTGGTCCACGAAGAGGCGGTAGCCCTTCTCCGTCGGCACCCGGCCGGCGGAGGTGTGAGGCTGGAGGATGTAGCCCTCATCCTCCAGGCTGGCCATGTCGTTGCGGATAGTGGCCGGGGAGACCCCCAGGTGATAACGCTCCGTCAGCGCCTTGGACCCGACGGGCTCACGGGTGCGCACGTAGTCGGTGACGATGGCAGACAGGACCTTGAGGCGGCGGTCGTCTGCCATGCGCCCGTCTCCTTCCTGTGGCTACTTCCCGTGGCAACACAGCCCTACGGGCCTACGGCGCGCCGCCGGGCGGCGTGCGCCCTAGGCTCCGCCCGGCCCTGACTGGCTCCGTCTGCCCGGCGTCGGCTCCGCGCTGGATGCGCCGCTGCCTGCGGCACATCTGGCACTCACCGGGTGTGAGTGCCATCCTACGCCGCCCGACGGCGGGTCCGCCGCCTGCAGGCCGTGAGGTTCCCCTACCGTGCCGAGGGTGAACACTCCCGCTCCCTACCGCCAGCCAGTCCCCGGCTCGACTGCGGCGCGGCGCGCCGCCCTGCGTGCACGTGCTCAGGCACGCACCACCCAGGTGCCAGGTGCGGGGACGAGCCGGACGACGGCAGCGGGCCAGGCTCCTCCGGATCCGCCCTCCCCTGCGCCGACCTCATCGGCGCAGGGTCCGCTGCGGCAGCCCTCCTCCACCGACCGTTACGGCAGCGACGTGCTGTCGGCCGACCCGCACCGGGTAGGTCCGGCAGCAGTGCGCCCGCAGTCAGCCCCCCTGCGGGTCTCGCGCGGTCTGGTGGTTGAGGACCGCCAGACCGGCTTCGTGGGAGCCGTGGTCGCGGTGGAGAAGTCGGGCGGCCAGCATCTGGTGGTCCTGGAGGACCGCCACGGAACCCGCCGCGCCTTCCCCCTGGGGCCGGGGTTCTGGGTGGAGGGCCGCCCCGTACTCCTGGAGCCGCCCGCACCTGCCAGGCGCAGGCCCACCGGTCCGCGCAGCGCCTCGGGTCGCAGGCTGACCGCCTCGGGGTCCTACGCCGTAGAGGGGGAGGAGACCGGGGCAGCCAAGGTGGCACGCGCCTCACGGATCTGGGTGGAGGGCCGCCACGACGCCGAGCTGGTGGAGAAGGTCTGGGGGGACGACCTGCGCCACGAGGGGGTCGTGGTCCTCCTGCTGGAGGGCGTGGACAACCTGGCGCGGGTCATGGCTGAGTTCGCCCCCTCTCCCACCAGGCGCGCCGGGGTGCTCGTGGACCACTTGGTGGCCGGGTCCAAGGAGTCGCGCATCGCCCAGGAGGTCGCGGCAATGCCCGGGGGCAACAACATCCTCGTCCTGGGCCACCCCTACGTGGACGTGTGGCAGGCGGTCAGGCCCGAGCGCCTGGGTCTGAGGGCCTGGCCACAGGTGCCGCACGGCACCGACATCAAGCACGGGACGCTGGAGGCCCTAGGGTGGCCGCACGACTCCCAGGCGGACGTGGCCCACGCCTGGAAGCGGATCCTGGGGCGGGTCCACTCTTACAAGGACCTGGAGCCTAGCCTCCTGGGACGCATGGAGGAGCTGATCGACTTCGTCACGGCTCCCGGGACGCGCTGAGTCCGGCAACATACGGGCACGCCCACCTAAGCGCACCCGATGCGCCTACTCCTGCGGGTCAGCCAGATGCAGGCGCCGCGAGCGGGTCAGCAGCCTCACGTCACGGGCCAGGAGGGCCACGACCACCACGACCCCCAGGACCCGCCACCAGGCGCCCGGGGCGAGAAACAGCAGGACCATCGCGGTGATGACCGGAACCAGGTGCTGGAAGGAGCGCAGCATGTAGCCGCCGAAGGAGGGCATGTCCACACCGTCGGCGTCGGCCACGGACTTGACCATGAAGTTGGGGCCGTTACCGATGTAGGTGATCGCCCCGCACAGCACGGCTCCCAGGGAGATCGGCACCAGGTAGGCCTCAGGCACGCCCGCTACCGTCGCGCCGCCGGGATGGGCGACCTGCCCCGCCATCTCGAAGAAGGTCGCGTAGGTAGGGGCGTTGTCTAGCATGGAGGACAGTCCCCCGGTAAACACGAAGAAGGTCACCTCGTTGAGAGGCAGCTGCCCGGCAACCTCGTCCAGGTAGTGCAGGGCCGGGATCATGGTGAGGAAGATGCCGATGAACAGGGCCGCGACCTCGGCAATGGGTGCCCAGGTGAACTGGTTGTCAACAAAGCGGGTCTCACGGTCACCCAGCAGGAAAGAGGCGGCAGCGGCAGACAGCATGAGGATCTCACGCAGCGGAATCCACGACATCAGGGTGGCATGGCCGGACTCAACAGCCTCGACGTCCACCGAGGGCACGAAGGCAACCGCGGCGACGATCACGGCGAAGAACGCAAAGTTGAACGCCCCCTTGAGCCCCAGAGGCTCGATGTCGGTCTCGTCGGCAGCCACGGCAGCGGCAGGCTCGCGCGCGTAGTAGTAGGAGTCCAGAGCGTAGTAGCTGATGAGCAGCATGCCGTTGACGAAGAGGTACTCCGGCAGGAGGCTGAAGGTCCAGGTGAAGGGCACACCACGCAGGAAGCCCAGGAACAAGGGCGGGTCTCCCAACGGGGTGAGCAGCCCGCCACAGTTGGCCACGATAAAGATCGTGTACAGCACGGTGTGGACCCGGTAGCGCCGCTCCCTGTTGGTGGCCAGCAGGGGACGGATCAGCAGCATGGCGGCACCGGTGGTCCCCACGAAGGAGGCGATGAGCCCGCCGACGGCCAGGAAGATGGCGTTGTTGCGCGGCGTGGCCCGGATGTCCCCCTTGAGGAAGATCCCCCCGGAGACCACGAAGAGGGACAGGAGCAAGGCGATGAACTGGGCATACTCCACCACGGAGGCGAAGACGACCTGCCAGCCCCCGGCCACCCACATCCAGGCGGCTACTGGCAGTCCCAGCCCCAGCGCCACGAGCAGCTGGCTAGAGCGTCTCTCCCACCAGTGGGAGGTGGCGGGGACCAGGGGCAGGACGGCGATGCTGGCCAGCATGGCCGCAAAGGGCAGGACAGACCACCACTCCAGGTGCACGGATCACTCCTTCGTCAGCGGCTACCAGCAGGTGCTGACAGCCTCGGAGTCCGCCACGTGGCGCCCGGCTCAGGATCCGGAACGGCACCCAGGCACGTTCCGACACGTGGGCACACGAGGGCAAACGCCTGCGACTGTACTCCTGCCTGGGCGCACCTGTCACGCGGGGTCGAGGCAGCGGGGGCGCTCAGGGCTCCGGGAAGCGCCCCCGGCGCAGGCCAGCACGATCGCCAGCCGCTGCCGACACTACGATCGGCAACCATGAGGCGCACGCGGCAACAGCGCACCGACCTGCTCCTGACCCTGGTGGCGGTGGCCTACCTAGGGCTGTACTCCTGGGAGGTCGTCGCGGATCTGCCACCGAGGATCCCGGAGGCAACCAGCCTCGCGGTGAGCGCGTGCTTCCTCGGTGACTACCTGGTGCGGCTGCGTGCCGCCACCCACCGGTGGCACTGGGTCACTCACCACCTGCTCGACCTGGTGGTCGTGGTACTGCCCGTGCTCCGGCCGCTGCGGCTGCTGCGCCTTGTGATGGTGCTACGGGTGTTCCACGGCACAGTCGGCAGGGCGCTGCGCGGCAAGGTCATCGTCTACGCCGCCAGCGGGGCGGTTCTGCTCGCCTGGGTAGGGTCGCTGGCCGTCCTGGAGGCAGAGCGCTCAGTAGACGGAGCGACGATCACCAGCCTCGGTGACGCCCTGTGGTGGTCCCTGGTCACCATGACCACCGTGGGCTACGGCGACATCGCGCCGGTCACGACCACCGGGCGGCTAGTGGCCATGGTCTTCATGATCACCGGAGTTGCCCTCATCGGTGCAGTGACGGCAACACTGTCGTCCTGGATCGTGGAGCGAGCCACGGACCAGGAGCCGCAGGACCAGGTGCCCGGGGAAGGGTCGGCACCCCCGGTTCCCAGCACCCGTCCCAAGCCTCCTGCCCTCCAGCGCCCTGGGCCGCGCCGCCCCATGGTCCCCACGAACCGAGTCAGCGTGCGACGTCGTGGCCCTGGACCCGCACGTAGGCGTAGGCAGTCATGAGTGTGACAAGCGGGACGGTGACGACCCAGCCGACGACCGTGATGACACCAAGGACCAGCAGGCCGAACCCGGCCAGCGCGAAGGGGACCAGCCGTCCTGCGTTGCCAGCGAGGAGGCTCGTGGAGGCAGTTATGCCCTCAATGCCGTTCACCCCCTTGTCCGTGGTGACGTAGACGGCAAAGTACAGCAGGTAGGCAGCGATGATCCCACCGGCGCCAAGGAGGAAGAAGGTCAGGACCCCGGCCAGGACAACAGCCAGAGAGGTGAGGAGACCTGCGAGGAGTCCTCCGCCCAGGTTCGGGAAGGACACGAGGTCGCTCCAGGTCACCCGCTGCCCAGCGGCTGTCCTGAGCGCGACATTGGCCAGGGCGATGCTGCTGAGCAGACGGAGTACAAAGCTGAGCAGGCTACCCAGAAGACCCAGCCCAAGACCGTAGCTGTAGGTCTCACCGTTGACTGTCGTCTCCGCGTTGAAACCGATACTTGACAGGACCGTCCAGACGAGGATGCCGACGAAGAGCACAAGAGGGTTGGCCATGAGCCTTGACCAGGCCCAGGACAGGCCGTCACCTACCCCCATGGCGGGAATTGTCGGCGCACCGTAGCCGGGCACACCGTAGCCGGACTGGGCATAGCCCGGCTGGCCGTATCCCGGTGCCGCACCAGGCTGGCCTCCCCACTGGCCGTAGCCGGGCTGGGGCTGGGGCGCACCGGGGTACTGGTCGGAGGCACCAGGGTACTGGCTGGGGTACTGAGGGTTTGAAGGTGTTGTCATGGACCTATCATGGCGCACTTCCACGGCGCCCCCTGCCATCTGTGCCGTCGCCCTGTGTCCCCGCCCGAAAAGACCGCGACCAGGCACCTCTCTGTAGCACCTATTCCAGCACCTTGCGTCCGGCTGCCGGCACCGGACCCTGCTGCGACCGGGGCACAGGCTCTACGATGGTGCTGTGGCCGACGCTGGCAGACGAGACGACAT
The DNA here is from genome assembly GCF_003606385.1 of Actinomyces lilanjuaniae. Classification (NCBI taxonomy): domain Bacteria; kingdom Bacillati; phylum Actinomycetota; class Actinomycetes; order Actinomycetales; family Actinomycetaceae; genus Actinomyces; species Actinomyces lilanjuaniae. The sequence goes on from NZ_CP032514.1 coordinate 1,822,764, forward strand.
CGAACTGCTGCTGCGGGTCTCGCGCATGTACTACGAGGAGCAGCTCACTCAGGCTGAGATCGCCCGCAGGGTGGGATACTCGCGCGCCAGTGTCTCTCGTATGCTGACCCGGGCGAGGGAGACGGGAATCGTGACGATCTCCATCTCGCACCCGCTGGAGAGGATCCTGTCTGTCGAGCGGGGACTGCGCCAGGCGCTGCCCCTTCAGGTTGTCCGGGTCACGCCGACACACGACGACAATATCCTCGACGCCATCGGACGCAGCGCCGCCGAGCTCCTCACCGACACCGTCACGGACGGCCAGGTGGTGGCCGTGGGCAACGGGCGCTCGGTGGCCGCCACGGCGCGGCATCTGCGCCCGGTCCCCCGCACAGGGTGCACGATCGTCCAGCTGCTGGGGTCAGTTCCCGGCGGCCTGCCCGCCTGGGGCCGGGACGCTCCTACAGTGTGCAGCCGTATCGCCCAGAGACTGGGAGCCAAGACCGCGCGAATGGCGGTCCCTCTCATGGTGGACGATCCGGCCCTGCTCCAGCCGCTGATGCGCGAGGAGAAGGTAGCCACCGTCCTGGCCCTGGCTGCGAGGGCCGATGTGGCGCTGGTGGGGGTTGCCGGGATCGAGGCCCACGGGGCAGGAAACATCCTGGCGGAGTACCTCACGGCGGAAGTGAGGGAGGCGATCCGAGCAGGCGGTGCCACCGGTCACATTCTTGACCACCACTTCGACGCCCGCGGGCGGCACGTGCCCACGCCGCTGACGGCGCGCACTCTCGCCCTGCCGCTGCGCGACCTCAGGAAGATCCCCCTGGTCATCGGCGTGGCGGCGGGCAGCGACAAGGTGGAGGCCATCGTCAGCGCGGTACGCGGCGGCATCCTCAACGGCCTGGTCACCGACGACGAGACCGCCTCCTCGATCCTCCAGCACGTCCACGAGATCAGGACCAGGGGCCACGACATCAGGGCCGGGGCGGCTCCCGGCCGAGGTACGCCGACCAGGGGCTAGCGTCCCGCATCGTTTATTTTTGGAGAAGTCAGCCAGGTGAGAGACTGCTAGAGTCCCTAGGAGACGGCAGCACGGTCCTTACCTTCTTCCCCGACTTCCCCGACCGGGGCGAGCTGTACACAGACATCCTGTAAGGAAGATCCAGCACATGACGACCAGCCCTGACGATCACACCGAGCTCCTGTACAACGACGACCCCTATATGACCAGGGCGACAGCAACAGTCACCGAGGTCTCAGGAGAGGATGTCGTCCTGGACCGCACGCTGTTCTACCCCGAGGGCGGCGGACAGGCCGCCGACACCGGCCGCGTCGCAGGCCACCAGGTGGCAGGCCTGCGCCGCGAGCGGGTCCGCCTCGAGCAGGTGGGGACTGGCGCCGCCGTGCCCGTCGCGGCAGTGGTTATGCATACCCTGCCCGGCCACGACCTGGACGTCGGGGACGTGGTCGACCTCGAGCTGGACTGGCAGCGCCGCTACGACAACATGAGGACCCACACCCTGGCCCACCTGCTCTACATCGCTGTCAGCGAGCACCTCCAGAGCCGTGACCTGCCGGTGGTCACCAGGGGCTGCCAGATCGAGGGCGAGGCGGCGCGCTTCGACTTCAGCGCCGACATCGGCGCGCAGTCCCTCCCCGAGATCGAGACCAGGGTGAGGCAGCTACGAGACGCGGCCCTGGACGCCCATATCGAGAGGCAGGACAGCGGGCTACGGCTGTGGCGGGCGGCAGAGTTCTCAATCCCGTGCGGCGGCACCCACGTGACCTCCACCAGCGAGATCGACGGCGACCTCCACGTCAGGCGCCGCCGCAAGGGGCGCGGGCTGACCCGCCTCTACGTCTCCCGCCACGCCTAGAACCCGGACGCGCCCCGCTCACTCCTGCCCGGTACGACCGCTACGAGCCGTCCTCCAGGCGAGGATGCCCTCGAAGATAAGCCTGCCGACCTCGGCCCCGCCGTCCAGGGCACCAACGCTGCGGTCGGCGGAGTAGGCCGCGCGTCCGTGGACGGCACGCATCTGCCGGGTTGCGGCCGAGCCCGCAGCCGCAGCCCGGGCTGCCCTGCCAAGGGCGGCAGTCACCAGATCTGCAGTCATTGGGTCTGCCGTTCGGGGCTGCCCCTCCCCCACCTCCACAGGCACCGTCTCCGCCAGCGCCCAAGGGTGCTCCTCACGCAGCAGAGGCTCTCCCGCCCGCTGCGTGTCCTCCGTGTCCTCCGCCGCCCGCGGCGGCGCCACCGCACCGACAGCCTCCTCCAGCGCCTGCACAGCGGGCAGCAGCGCGTCCAGGAGCGTCTTCTCCCCCGGGGCGCACTCCGCCCGGGCCATGATGGTCTGCGTCCCAGCCCGCAGCGCCCTCGTGGTGGTGGACAGGTCCGCCTCACTCAGTCCCCGCAGGGACCTGGCCATCCCCATGAGGCCGAAGCTGAGGATCGTCCCCAGGGAGGACGGCGCGGCCTCGTTGAGGACCCGCGCCCCTGCCGGAAGGCCTGGCCCAGGTCCGTCGGCGCGCTGCTGCCAAGAAAGCTGGCTACCGCCGCGAACCCGTCGTCCATGGAGACGCCCAGGTCGCCGTCACCGCCCACCTGGTCCAGCCTGACAAGGTAGTCGCGGTTGCTCGTCATGACAGCACTGACGGAGGTGAAGACCTGGGAAAGAGTGTCCGTGGTAAGCACAGCACGACCTCCTACCTGCTAGTACCCGCACTGGTGGCGGTGTAGAAGGGCGAGACCGCTGGCGCCTGAAGCAGACCGCGCAGCTGGTCATCCAGGCGCAGGACCGTCACCGACAGGCCCGCCATCTCCATGGAGGTGGCGTACTCCCCCACGTGGGGCATGACGATGCCGACCCCGCGGGCGCTCAGGAGGGAATGCACGCTGCGATAGACAATGAGCTGCTCCTCCAGCGGTGTAGCCCCCAGACCGTTGACCATGACGCAGACCTCCTCGCCCTCGGACAGGGGCATGTCCGCCTCAATGGTCTCCACCGCGAGCTGAGCCACCTCGTGGGCGCTCATCATGGGCCGGGTCTCGATACCCGCCTCGCCGTGGATGCCCATGCCGACCTCAATGTCGTCCTCGCCGACGCTGAAGGTAGGCTCACCGACCCGGGGCACGACACACGGGGACAGGGCGAACCCGATGGTACGGGTACGGTCCAGCGTGCGCTGTGCCACGGCAGCGACCTCCTCCAGGCCCAGACCCTCCTGCGCGGCTGCTCCCGCGGTCTTGAAGGCCAGGACCAGCCCGGCTACACCGCGCCGCCTGGAGGCCTCCTCAGGGGGCGCGCTGGCGACGTCGTCACGGGCCAGCACCTGGCGGGTCTCGATGTCGTCCAGGTCGACGTCGTCGCAGGCCATCCGGAAGTTGAACAGGTCCCCGTTGTAGTTGCCGTACAGGCACAGCACCCCGCGGCCACGGTCGCAGGCCCGGATCATGTCAGCCATCTTCTGCGCCGAGGGCGAGGCGAAGACCTCCCCGACGGCACAGCCGTCCAGCAGGCCCTGGCCCACGTAGCCCAGGAACAGGGGCAGGTGCCCGCTGCCCCCTGCGGTGACGACGCCAACCTTGTCCTGGCGGGTCGGGTACCGCGAGACCAGGACCCGGTAGTCGCCGTCGAGCAGGCCCACCCGGTCTCCGTAGGCCGCCTCAATGCCCTCCATGGTGTCACGGACAAAGGAGTCGGCGGTATTAAGCAGCTTCTTCATGGCAGTGTCCTTTCCAGTCGGTTCCAGTCGGTGTCCTTTGTGGTGTCGTGCTCACCTGGGCGCCTGGCCCTCAGGCAGGCTGATCTCCTCCGGGTAGGACCAGGCACCGAGCTCGTCGGGGGTCAGGCTGCCCGGCTCCTGCCCACCGGAGGCGACCAGGCTGTGGTGGTAGAGCTGCGCCAGCTCCTCGATGTAGGCGGCCTTGAGGTAGGCCTCGTAGATGCCGCGCGAGTCCACGGCGACGGTCCCGTGCTTCTCCAGCAGCACACAGTCCGCCTCCCGGGCCGCCTGGGCCACGGAAGCAGCCAGCCCAGGGGTGCCGGGGCGCGCGTAGGGGGCTACCGGGACCCGTCCCCGGGACAGCCCGAGGCTGGCCACCTCGTAGACGATGGCCGGAATCGGCCTGCCCAGCACGGCAAAACTCGTGGCGTACACCGAGTGCGTGTGCACCACGGCCACGACCTCGGGGCGAACCCGGTAGACCTCAAGGTGCATGAGGGCCTCGCTGGAGGGACGTAACCCGGACTCGTTCTCCACGACCCGAGCCTGGCCGTCCAAGACGACAACGTCGCGCGGGCTCATCTGGTCCCGGTCCAGCCCCGCCGGCGAGACGGCGACGAGACCGCTCTCCTGGTCACGCACGGAGAAGTTGCCCGACCTGTGCTTGCACAGGCCGTCGTGCTGGGCACGCCTGCCGATCTCGCACAGGTCCTTCTTCAACGGCTCCAGCATGGATGGTGCTCCTTTTCTTTTTATAGTCAGGTAGTAGTCAGGTACGGATGGGTGATGGAAGAGCCGGGGTCCCCAGGCGGGTCCCGGGGGTCCCTGCAGCTCAGGCCTGGACGGTGGGCGCCCCGCCTGCCGCGGCCTCGGCGCGGGCCTGGTCGCGCTCCCGCACGAGACTGCGCGAGTAGAGGACAAAGCACAGCAGCCAGGCCAGGAAGATCCCCAGGGGAGCCAGTTGCCCTCTACCACCTGCATGAGGTGGGACAGGGAGTAGGTAAAGATCGGTGCGTCGATGGAGGAGTTCGAGATGGACTGCCCCGCTGCGAGGTCGACCGCCCTGGTGGTGTTGGCCAGCTCGGTCATGAAGGGGGCGAAGGCTGTCCCGGCCCACAGAAAGACCGGTGCGAAGATCGTGCACTGGATGATCATCCGGATGATGTTGCCGCGACTGGCAAAGAAGGCCCCTACGGCCACGCAGATGTTGATAATCCCGGCGAAGGGAAGAATGCCGTTGCCTGGCAGGAAGAAGGAGTAGAGGAGGGTGACCGGGACCGTCCAGATGACGGCGATCCATATCTCGTTGGACCCGCCCAGGAAGGGCCAGTCCAGCCCCACGTAGAGCCGACGGTCCCTGAACCGCGCCCTCATGAACTCCGATATGGCCTCCGATATGGGCTCCAGCGCCTGCATGAAGTACCTGGAGATCACCGGGAAGAGCGTCAGTGCGGTGGCGGCCTGGACCGCCAGGGTGAGCGTGGCAGCCACGTCGAACCGGGCCAGCACGCCGAAGAGCAGGCCGAGGACAAAACCCAGGACATGGTTCTCGGCGAGGATGCCGATCCTGTTGCGCAGGTCGGCGGCGTTGAAGGAGCGGTCCAGCCCGGGGACCCGGCGCAGCAGGCAGTCCACGAGGTACATGGGAGCCGCGATAAAGACCATCCGGTGGGTAATGGTCACCCCCGGTATCCCGGTCATCGCCTCCACCCGGTGCTGGTGGAAGTCGCCGGCCTTGAGCTCGAACACCGTCTGGACCGCGGCCAGGACAAAGGCGAGCCCGACGTTTCCGGTGATGGAGTAGACCGCGACGGCGGTGAAGATCTTGCCCCACACGTTCCACAGGTCCGCGTTGAAGGTCTCGGTCTGTCTGGCCAGGATCAGCACGACGTTGATGCCCACGACCAGGGGGAACATGAGGAAGGCGTAGGGCCAGGACCAGGAGATGGTGGACATGGTGGTCCACCCGCCGTCAGTGATGGGAAGGTCCACGCCCACCGTGGTGGACATGGCCTGGGCCGCGGGCGTGATGGCATCGGTCATGTAGCCGATCAGCATCGTCATGCCGGAGAAGGCCACGCCCAGGGTGACTCCCGCCGACAGCGCCTCCCTGGCCCGCATACCGACCGCGAGGCCGGCGGCAATCATGATGACGGGGACGAACACGGCTGCTCCCAGAGAGAGCAGAAACTCGACTGATCCCTGAAGAATCTGCATGGTGTCACCTCCTGAGGAGTCCTGGAAGGATTTTGGAAGGACCTGCCCTCAGGTGAGGGCCGGGTCCTGGCTCGCCCGAATCGCGGCCACGAGCCTGGCCATCTCCTCGTCCTGTCCGACCCCGGTCAGGAAGGCGATCCCGTTGATCTCGGGCACGCCTGCGCCCGGAGAACCCCGGACGATAGAGATATAGGCGGCCGCGTCCCTGAGGTGGCGGTCCACGGACTTCAGGTCAACGGCCTGGACGTCGGCCTCGACGCCAACCTCCTTGAGCATCCTGCTGACCTTGCTAGCGACGGTCTGCGACGTGGCGACACCGCTGCCGCAGGCAACAACAACCTTGGTCGTCATGGGAATCTGTACCTCCGTGAGTCTGGCTGGATGTCAGGGCTACGACGAGCCGCCTGCCACGGCCTCTCGCACGGCCCCGAGGTAGTCCTCGGCGGTGCGGGCCGCCAGCATCGTCGTCGTCAGCCCCGGCTGCTGGAGAGCCTGGAGCAGCTGCTGCAGCGTCTCGAGGTGCCCGCCGTTGCCGGTGAGGCCCAGGACGAGCACGAGCCGGACGTCGTGGACGACCTGGTCGCGCCCCATCTCCCGCCAGGGCACCGGCGCGCCCAGGCGCAGTAAGGCGATGAACGGGACCACAACGTGCTCGGGGTCGCAGTGCGGGATAGCGACAGCCTCGGGGGCCAGGGGCAGTGCCGTCGGATAGGCCTCCTCACGAGCCACCAGAGCCGCCCCGAAGGAGGGACGCACGTAGCCCCTGTCCTCCAGTGCCACCGAGACACGGTTGAGGACAGCCTTCTGATCAGGCTCAGACCAGTCCAGGAAGACGAGCTCCCTTCTCAGCAGGTCCCGGTGCACAGCGCCTCCTCGGCTCCGGGCGGAACGCCAGGACCTGCCACGCGGTCCAACCCGCTGACAGCGTCACCGCGATCCACCTTGATCCAGCAACGTGCCTCCAGCTTAGGAGGTCCGGCCGCCCCTGACAATAGGCTCCGCGAACATCTGTTCATCCGACATCCGATAAGACCTCCGCTGGGCAACGGATCCACAGCCGCTTTCCCACTCCGTACCGGGCAAAAGAGGCATCGTCGCCAAGACAGCAGCCGTGGCACGGACACTAACCAGAGACAACATCTGCACCGATGTCAATAGTCTTCTCCCTGTCCCCCTGTCCTTACACCCTCCAGGACGTGCCTGCACCGACCTGGGGACGCCTCTCACCGCCTGCACCCCTACCCCATTCCCCTCAGCACACACCCTGTCCGAGGCCGCAGCCGCCGGACAGGCCGCACAGCTTCTGCAAAGTCCCCACCAGGAACCCTGCAAAGTCCCCACCAGGAACCCTGCAAAGTCCCCACCAGGCTAGGATATGGCTGTGGACACCAGCGCGGTCACCGGAGTCACCTACCTACCACGAGCCGTGGACCCGCTCGTCAGCCGCGCTCTTGGCACGGTCGGAGCGGTCATCCTGGAAGGTCCGCGCGGCTGCGGCAAGACCATGACGGGTCTCCACCACTCCTCTTCCTACATCCTGCTCGACACGCCAGAGGCGCAGGCAGCCTCCCAGATCGACCCACGGATGCTGCTGGTCGGGGACAGCCCTCGGCTCCTCGACGAGTGGCAGACTATTCCCCAGGTATGGAACCTAGCGCGCCGGGAGGTTGACTTCTCCGCCGAGCCCGGCCACTTCATCCTGACCGGCTCCGCAGTCCCCGCAACCGACCCCGCACGCCACACGGGTGCCGCCCGCTTCATCCGCGTCCGGCAGCGAACCATGACCTGGGCGGAGAAGAACGGCGACCTCGACTCCGACGGCGTCTGCCTGCACGACCTCCTTGACGGAGCCGCTCCGCAGGCCTCCTTGGCCACCGTCCCGCTCACCGAGGTGGTCGCCGGGGTCCTTCGCCCTGGTTTTCCCAGGCTCGTCTCCCTGCCACGGGACATCGTGGCGCACAGCCTGGACAGCTACATCAAGGACACCGCCACCACTGACCTCAACCGCCTGTCGAGCCTTCGCTCAGAGCCAGTCGTCATCGAGCAGCTGATCGCTGCCCTGGCCCGGTCCACCGCCACCGAGGTCTCGCAGGCGACCCTGCGCAAGGACATCGCGCGGGTCCTGCCCGCTCCCTCCGAAGGAACCATGGCCAAGCTCCTGGAGCTCCTGGAACGGGTGTTCATGATTGAGCGCGTCCAGCCCTGGGCGACCCCCCTGCGGTCCAGGGCCCGGTTGCGTCGTTCTCCCGCATACCACCTGGCGGACCCCTCCCTGGCTGCTGTGGCCCTGCGTGCTGACGCAGACGACCTGACTGCGGACCTGGAGACCCTGGGCCTCCTGTTTGAGTCCGCCGTCATCCACGACCTGCTTGTCTACACGGAGGCCTTGGGAGGTTCCGTCTCCCGCTACCGCGACTCCAACGGGTACGAGATCGATGCCGTCCTCTCGCTGCCAGACGGTCGCTGGGCCGCGGTCGAGGTGAAGCTTGGAGGCGGGCAGGTGCAGCAGGGCGCTGCCAGCCTCGCAGCTGCCGTCGCCCAGATCGACGCCCCACCACCAGCGTTCCGGGCTGTCATCACCGGAACAGGCTTCACCGCCACCCTGCCCGACGGCACGCTCACCTTCCCGCTGCACCTGCTCCGCCCCTGACCCCGGGCATCGACAAGGAGAAGGAGACCAGGCGGGTCTGGGGCCAGCCACAGCACCCCAGCACCCCGCCAGTGTGTCGGCCCTGCCTCAGGACGCTCAGGGCGGGTCCGGACCCCGCCGCCTTCAGGTACCGCCCTGGACCAGCGCCCGTGTCACCGTGTCGGCCAGGAGGCGCCCCCGCAGGGTGAGGACCGCGCTTCCCTTGGCTGCGGCGGCCTTGTCGAGCAGGCCGTCACCCACCAGGGTGGACACGACCGGGACAAGGCGCTCCGGGTGCTGCGGCTCCAGCGCCCGCAGGTCCAGGCCCTCACGCAGACGCACGGCCAGCATCACCTGCTCCAACCGACGCGCCTGCGCGTCCAGGATCTCGTGCCCGGCCACCGGGAGCCTCCCGTCAGCCAGCTGCCCCGCCCAGGCCACCGGGTGCCTGGTGTTCCACAGGCGCACGTCTCCCAGGTGGGAGTGGGCTCCCGGCCCCGCACCCCACCAGTCCCAGTCACGCCAGTAGGCCTGGTTATGCTGGCAGGCCCGTCCCGGCCGCGCCCAGTTGGAGATCTCATACCACTGGTAGCCAGCGGCGGTCAGGGCCGCGTCAGCCATCTCATACTTGGTGGCCTCGTCGTCGTCGCTGGGCTCGACCAGCTCGCCGCGCCGCACCTGCGCCCACATCCTGGTCCCCTCCTCGATGACCAGGGCGTAGGCGCTGACGTGGTCCGGCTGTATCTCCAGAGCCGCCTCCAGGGAGCGCTGCCAGTCCTCTAGGGACTCCCCCGGAGCCCCGTAGATGAGGTCCAGGGAGGTCTCCAGGCCGCAGCGGCGGGCCCAGTCCACCACCAGAGGCACCCGATGAGGCTGATGGGTGCGCTCCAGGACTGCCAGCACGTGGGGCACCGCCGACTGCATACCAAAGGACACCCTGGTGAACCCTGCCCCGGCCAGTGTCTCCAGGTAGGCCTGGTCCACCGAGTCCGGGTTGGCCTCCGTGGTGACCTCCGCGCCCGGGACCAGCCCGAAGCAGTCACGGACCAGGCCCAGCAGGGCCGCCAGGTCCCCGGCAGGCAGCACCGTGGGCGTACCTCCGCCCAGGAACACCGTCCGGGCGGGCCTGGCAGGCAGCCCCGCCTCCTCCATAGCCGCCCGCGCCGCCTCCAGCTCGACAGCCACGGTACCCACGTAGTCAGCGGCGGAGGCACCCGCTCCCATGCTCAGGTTGGTGTAGGTGTTGAAGTCGCAGTACCCGCACCGCACCCGGCAGTAGGGCACGTGCAGGTAGACGCTGAAGGGGCGCGGCCCGTCCCCCGCCGGTAGTGCCGACCGCACCTGCGGCGGCAGCGTCCTGGGCCCGCTCAGGGGCGCTCCCTGCGGCTGGGAGGGACTCACGACTGCGACCGGCAGCCACTGGCACCCGCCAGGCTGCCCAGCGGGGTGGCGTCACGCAGGTGCCAAGGCTGGGATTCGTGCTGCTGCCACGAGCGCGCCTGGTCCTGGAGGGTCTGGAGCACGCTGGCACCCCTGCCAGGCTCCCAGGGGACCTCGGTACGTGTCACCGTCAGGTCACGCACGGTTCGGCCCGCCTCCAGACCCCGCTTCTCGAAGCGGGTCATGACCCGCCCGGCGTAGCGCGGGGACCACCCGCCCCGGATCCCGGCCGGGGAGCCCGGGTCGAGCCCGTTGCCCAGGCTGCCCTCCTGAGCTGCCTGCACCCCCAGGTCCGCTCGGGCACCCGCGTCGTCGTAGCGGAAGTAGGGCAGGGTGTCGTCAGCACGTATGCCCTGGGGCAGGGCGGAGACCTCCTCCGCTACGTCGCGCATCTGCCAGGCGTAGTCCGCCCAGTCCGTGGCCATGCGCCACACGCCGCCGGGACGCAGCACGCGCGCCACCGAGTCCGCGAAGCTCGTCGTCACCAGGCGGCGCTTGCGGTGTCGGGGCTTGCGCCACGGGTCAGGGAAGAACACCCAGACCTCGCTGGCACAGCCTACCGGAAGCGCCGTGGCCAGGAGCTGGGCGGCGTCGGCGGGAACCACCCTCACGTTGGGCAGCCCCTGGCGGCTAATAGCCGATACCAGGCGGGCCACAGCCGTCTCCCACACCTCCACGGCCAGGTAGTCACACTCCGGACGGGAGGCGGCGTGGGCCAGGAGGGCCTCACCGCTGCCGGGACCGACCTCCACCACCAGGGGGCGCACCTGCCCCACGTGACCGAAGACCTGCTCCGGGTCCAGGCGGAAGTCCGGGCTGACCGTGCGCACGGCGTCAGCCCGGGGGACGGGGACCACGTAGCGGGGCGCCAGGCGCGCCAGCGCCCGGGCCTGACCGGGACGCAGGCGCCCCCCGGCGCGCGAGTAGGAGCGCACCCGGGAGGGGATGGCGTGAGAGCGGGGCGGGTGCTGCTGTCCTGGCACGGAGCTCACCTGCGCTCACCTGTCCCTGCCGGTAGGGGTGTCCGCCCCCAGGGCCGCGACAAAGGCCTCCTGGGGGACGTCCACCCGGCCGATAGCCTTCATGCGCTTCTTGCCCTCCTTCTGCTTCTCCAGCAGCTTGCGCTTGCGGGTGACATCGCCCCCGTAGCACTTGGCCAGCATGTCCTTGCGCAGAGCACGGATGGTCTCTCGGGAGATGACACGGCTGCCCACGGCCGCCTGGACCGGCACCTCGAACTGCTGGCGCGGGATGAGCTCCTTGAGCCGCCTGGTCATCATGACCCCGTAGGAGTAGGCCGCCTCCTTGTGCACGATGGCGCTGAAGGCGTCCACCCGGTCCCCGTTGAGCAGGATGTCCACCTTGACCAGGTCGGCCTGCTGGGAGCCGTCCGGCTCGTAGTCTAGGGAGGCGTAGCCACGGGTGCGCGACTTCAGGGCGTCGAAGAAGTCGAAGACGATCTCCGCCAAGGGCAGCGTGTAGTGCATCTCCACCCGGGTCTCAGAGAGGTAGTCCATCCCCGACATGGCCCCGCGGCGGGCCTGGCACAGCTCCATGACGGTGCCCACGTACTCCGAGGGGGTCAGGATGGTGGCGCGCACCACCGGCTCGCGCACACCCGCGATCCTCCCCTCAGGGAACTCGCTGGGGTTGGTCACCGTGTGAGTGGTGCCGTCCTCTGTGGTCACCTCGTAGACCACAGAGGGGGCGGTGGAGATAATGTCCAGGCCGAACTCCCGCTCCAGGCGCTCGCGGATAATCTCCAGGTGCAGCAGACCCAGGTAGCCGCAGCGAAACCCGAAGCCCAGGGCCACCGAGGTCTCCGGCTCATAGGTCAGGGCGGCGTCGTTAAGCTTGAGCTTGTCCAGGGCCTCGCGCAGCGCCGGGAAGTCGGAGCCGTCCACGGGGAACAGTCCGGAGAAGACCATCGGCCTGGGCTCCTGGTACCCGGCCAGGGGCTCGGTGGCGGGCCGCAGCGCGGAGGTCACCGTGTCGCCGACCTTGGACTGGCGCACGTCCTTGACCCCGGTGATGAGGTAGCCGACCTCACCCGGCCCCAGCCCCTGGGTGGGAACCGGCTCCGGGCTGATGACCCCGATCTCCAGCAGGTCGTGAACGGCACCGGTGGACAGCATCTCGATGCGCTCACGGGGTCGCAGCGCCCCGTCGACGACGCGCACGTAGGTGACCACACCCCGGTAGGTGTCGTAGACGGAGTCAAAGATCATGGCGCGCGCGGGAGCGTCGGGGACCCCGGAGGGCGGGGGGACGGCCTCCACGATGCGGTCGAGCAGCTCGGGCACGCCCTGGCCGGTCTTGCCGGAGACCTGCAGGACGTCGTCGGTGTCGCAGCCGATGAGCGAGGCGATCTCCTCGGCATGGCGCTGCGGCTCGGCAGCAGGCAGGTCGATCTTGTTGAGCACGGGGATGATAGCCAGGTCCCCCTCAATGGCCAGGTAGAGGTTGGCCAGAGTCTGGGCCTGGATGCCCTGGGCGGCGTCCACCAGGAGCACCGCGCCCTCACAGGCGGCCAGGGAGCGGCTGACCTCGTAGGAGAAGTCCACGTGCCCGGGGGTGTCGATCATGTTGAGGGCGTAGGTGGCCGCGGTCCCGTCCGCGCCGGTCACGGCCCAGGGCATGCGCACCGCCTGGGACTTGATGGTGATGCCCCGCTCGCGCTCGATGTCCATGCGGTCCAGGTACTGGGCGCGCATGTCCCGGGGCTGGACCACGCCGGTGGCCTGGAGCATACGGTCGGCCAGGGTGGACTTGCCGTGGTCAATGTGCGCGATGATGCAGAAGCTGCGCAGCCGCTCCTGCGCGGTGGCGGCAGGCTGCACGCCGTCACGCTGGTCGGGCGTGGGGATCGGTGACACAGGGGCCTTCCAGGAGGGCGCCGCGGGGGCGCAAGGTCAGGGTCTGAGCCTAGTGTCCCACGCACCGGGGCTGCCTCCCTCCCGGTGGCGCTGTGAGACCTGACCAGGGGCAGCACAAGCAGCAGAAACGTCACAGGGCGACATGGTGCCTTGTTGTCTTCTGACGTTTCTGCTGCCTGAGCGCGCGTAGGGACACCTCAGGAGCGCAACCAGGGCCGTACCACCTGCTCGAAGCAGTCCAGGGCCGCCGCCACTGTCTTGTCCATGTCCAGGTAGCGGTAGGAACCCAGCCTGCCGCCTAGCACCACGCGGCTACGCTCCTGCTCCCGGGCGGCCAGCTCCTGGTAGCGGACCAGGCGCTGCCGGTCACGGGACGTGCCCACCGGATAGTAGGGCTCGTCCCCGGCCCCGGCGTCGCGAGAGTACTCCCGGGTGATAACCGTGGCGTCGTCGGGGTAGCTGCGCTCGGGGTGGTAGTGGCGGAACTCGTGGACGCGGGTCCAAGGCACGCTGGCGTCCACCTGGTTGATGACAGCAGTGCCCTGGAAGTCCCCCGTGGGCACCACCTCGGTCTCCATGTCGAGGGTCCGCCATGACAGCTCGCCGAAGCAGCTGTCGAAGTATCGGTCCAGGGCACCGGTGTAGACCACCGGCACCCGCCCCACGCAGGCCTCACGGGTGAGCGGCCCCAGACCCGCCAGGAAGTCCTCCCCCAGCCGCACCTCGATACGCGGGGAGTCCAGCATCGCCTCCACCCACGCCGCGTAGCCCCCCAGGGGGATGCCCTCGTAGCGGTCGGAGAAGTAGCGGCTGTCATAGGTCAGGCGCACGGGCAGGCGGGTGATGATGGAGGCGGGCAGCTCGGCAGGGTCGGTCTGCCACTGCTTGGCCGTGTAGTCGCGGATAAAGGCCTCGTAGAGGGGCCGCCCGATGAGGCTGACGGCCTTGTCCTCCAGGCTGGTGGGCTCCTCACCGGCACGGGCAGCCTCGGCGGCCTGCTCGCGCAGGAGCGAGCGGGCCTGGTCCGGCCCCATGGCGGTGCGGAAGAACTGGTTGATGGTGCCCAGGTTGATCGGCATCGGGTACACCTCGCCGCGGTGCTGGGCCCACACCCGGTGCTGGTAGCCGTTGAAGGCGGTGAACCGGTTGACATAGGCCCACACCCGCTCATCAGAGGTGTGGAAGATGTGGGAGCCGTAAGTGTGGACCTCAATACCGGTGGCCGGGTCCGCCTGGGACCAGACGTTGCCGCCGGGGTGGTCACGTGCCTCCAGCACGACGACGTCGATCCCCAGCTCCTCCGCCGCGCGCTGGGCCACCGTGGCTCCGAACAGGCCTGAGCCCACTACGACAAGATCCGCCCGCACACCAGTCTCCCTTCAGCCGACCGACTCCGGTCCGACAGTGGCGCAGCACCGGATAACAGGGCGTTAGACTAGCTTCTCACCCTGCCCCCACGCAGCCCGTCCCGGTGCCGTACAGCCTCGGGCCAGCCGGAGGCCGCGGCAGAGCCGGACCGGCCAGAGCCGTCCGTCGCCATCCTGAGGAAGTGATGACCCATGGTCCACGTGGGCGTCGTCGAGGACGACCCTCTCCACCTGCGCACCCTGACCGGTTACCTGGAGCGCTACGCGGCCCAGAGGCAGGTCCATCTGGAGGTAACCACCTATCCCAGTGCCTCGGCGCTCCTTGAGAGCTACCGCCCCGTCTACGACATCCTCCTGCTGGACATCCGGATGGAGGGCGCGCAGAGCGGGGACGTGGACGGGATGAGCGCTGCCCGCACGGTGCGCGCCACCGACCCGGCGGTCGTCATCATCTTTGTCACCTCCGCCCATCAGTACGCGGTCGCAGGCTACGAGGTGGGTGCGCTGGGCTACCTGCTCAAGCCCCTGACCTACACCGCGCTGGCCCAGGAGATGGGGCGCGCCCTGGCGGCTCTGGGTCGCCAGGGCGTGGGCCCCGTGCTCCTGCCGGAGGGCAGCGGGGTGAGGCGGGTGTCCGCCCGTGACATCGTCTACCTGGAGTCAGTGCGCCACCGGGTGAGGATCCACCTCCTGGACCAGGAGGTCACCGTGGCGTCCAGCCTCAAGGCGATGGAGGAGGTTCTGCGCGGCCACAGCTTCTACCGTTCCAACTCCTGCTACCTGGTCAACCTGGACCACGTGGTCGGCGTACATGACCAGGACTGCCTCATGAGCACCGGCGAGGTGCTGCGCGTGTCCCGGCCCCGCAGGCGGGGCCTCATGTCAGCCCTGGCCGACCACGTCGGCGGCCTGCCCGTATCCGGGAGGCCTCCCGGCGAGGCTGCCAGGACGTCCAGGGCCTCGACGTGACCCCGGTCAACCTGCCCATCCAGGAGGCCCTGCCTGACATTCCCCGCCTGTGGACCGCCCTGGCGGAGTGGGGCGCCTGTCTCCTCTACGTCCTGGTCGCCCGAGGACAGCAGGATCGACCTGCGCGCGCCGTCGTCGTGGTAGCCGTCATAGTAGCGGCCCTGCCCACCCTGTGCGCCTATCACCTCGGAGCGGGCTCGCTGCCGACCACCCTGTGGCTGCCGGGCATGGTCGGTGCTGTCGCCCTCATGTGGCTGGTGCTCCACCTAGCCCTGGGCGGCCCCGTACGACGCTGCGCCTACCTGGTGGTGCGCGCCTTTGTCCTGGCCGAGCTGGTGGCCTCCCTCCAGTGGCAGCTGTCGCTGTTCCTCTCAGAGTCGTTCCTCCCGCAGCGGCTCCTCCCGGAGATCCCGCAGGCAGACCCGGCAGCCCTGACCTTGCTGCTGGTCCTCGACACTCTCCTGCTGGCCCTCGTCTACCCCCTGGAGCGAGGTCGCGGCCACGGCAGGGTGGTACCCACCTCCCGCTTCCTCGTGCTGTCCGCGGCGATCGCGGCCATCACCTTTGCCATGAGCAACCTCAGCTTCATGACGACCTCCACCCCCTTCTCCGCCCGCCTGGGAGCCGAGATCTTCTACGTCCGCACCCTGGTGGACCTGTGCGGCTTCGTCGTCCTCTACGCCCAGCTGGAGCAGGACCGGGAGGCGCAGGCAGCCCGCGAGGTGGTAGCCGTGCGCGCCCTGCTGCACAGCCAGCACGACCAGTACCTGGCCTCCAAGCGCGTGACCGACGTCGTCAACCGCCGCTATCACGACCTGCGCAACCTGGTCACCGCCATCCGGGCCGAGACAGACCCCGGGCTGCGTCGCGACCAGCTCGACGAGCTGGAGGACTCGGTGCGCCCCTACGGTGCCCACTACCGCACCGGCAACCCGGTGCTTGACGTCATTCTCACGGACAAGGGCCAGGCCTGCGTGGAGCACGGCATCACCCTGACAGCCATGGCTGACGGGGCCGCTGTGGGGTTCATCTCCACCGTAGACCTGGCCACGATCGTGGGCAACGCGCTGGACAACGCTGTGGAGGCCTGTGCCCAGGTGGGTGACGCCGACCGGCGTCTGGTCCGCCTTGACCTGCGCGCTCACCACGGCCTGGTCCTGCTGGAGGTGGAGAACACCTTCGCCACCCCGCCGGTCTTCTCCGCAGACGGCTCAGAACTGGTCACCTCCAAGGAGGACGCGACAGCCCACGGCTTCGGGGTCACGTCCATCCGCCACGCCGCAGCCGGCTACGGCGGCGAGGTGACGGTGGGCGTGACGCAGGAGGACACCTTTGTGCTGCGCGTGCTCCTGCCCGTACCGAGCTCCGCCCGCCGCCGCTGACTGCCACTGACATAGCGTGGCAGCCGAACCGTTCTGGCAGTGAGGCAAGTAGTGAGGCAAGTGGGGTAACCGTGACAGCCCACAGCACCGGCACCGCCCGAGCAGCCTAGTTGAGGGCCAGGATCCTTCTGGCCACCTGGTAGCCGGCGACGGGAACCCGGCTCCCGGCACGGCCGGGCAGGTTCATGAGGCGTCCCATGAGGCTGCGCCGCACGCGGACGCTGATGTCGGGGCGCCGGGCGTCCAAGCGCTGCCACAGCCCCTCCCGGATCGCCAGGTTCTCCGGCGTCCCCGAGCGCAGCGCCATGGTGGTGATGACGACACAGCTCATGGTGTAGATGTGGACCAGGTAGCGCATCAGCTCTGGCGGAACCTCGTGGGCGCGAGGCATCGACTCCAGCATGAGGGCGTTGACCCGGTCGTGCTGGTCCAGGCGGCGGATGATGACCTCGTCCGCCACCGACTGCCCCTGGCGCCCCACCGTGTACAGGTAGAGGTCGAGGTCCAGGTAGGTCAGGGAGCGCACGCTGGCCAGGGGCTGAAAAGAGTACAGGGTGTCCACGTAGAAGCAGTGCTCCGGCAGGCGCGTTCCGGAGTCGCGCAGCACCTGGGTGCGGTAGGTCAGGGAGTGCATCATAAGGTACTGGTCGGGGCGGAAGCGCCCCACGTCGCTCCAGGTGCCCACACGCCCCTGAGGAAGGATCCCCCGATAGCGCACCGAGTGCCGCCGCAGGCGGCTGCCCTCACGCACGTAGGTGAAGTTGGTGACGACCAGGTCCGGCTTCTGGCCTGCCTGCCGCCACCGCCGCAGGTGGGACAGCAGGCGCAGCAGGCTGGCCCGGTCCAGGGCGTCGTCGGAGTCCACCACCTTGACCCAGGTCCCGCGGGCGCGGGCCAGGCCGGTGTTGACCGCTCCCCCGTGCCCCTTGTTCTGCTGGTGGACCACGACCAGGCGCGGCTCCCGCCTGGCGTAGTCGTCAAGCAGCGCCGGTGTGGAGTCAGTAGAGCCGTCATCGACGACGACGACCTCCACCTCCGCGTGCCCCACCAGGGTATTCAGGCACCGCGTCACGTAGTCCTGGGCGTTGTAGGCAGGGACAACCAGGGTCAGTAACGGTGCCGACGGGGGAAGGGGTGCCATGTACGTGTCCTCAGTCGGTTCGTCTCTCAGCGTCCTGTGGGGTGTCTTGCGGGGCCGTCAGAACCCGTGTGACGTCCTGCCGGCCGGTGCCGAGCCCCTAGGACCTCTGGGAGTCTACAGGCGCGCGCAGACCGTGTCTTCCCGGATCCTCTCAGGGATCGCCAAGCGCATCCTCACGGCTTGGCCATCTCCTGCACGCTGTCCTGCCCGGCCGCCTGGCCGGTGTGGTGAGCACTGCCCTGGCCGACCCCCTTCCCGGTCTCCTTGTCAGCCTCCTCGCCAGTCGCCTGACCAGTGCCTAGGTCGCCTCCGTCCGGCTCGGGCTCGCGCCGGAAAATGACCTTGAAGATGGGGAAGAACACCCAGAAGGAGATCGCGGCGTTGATGACCATCGTGATGACATCGGCTACCGCCTCACCGCTACTGGCACCCAGCACGCTCTGGCACCAGGAGTAGATCGGGCCCTTGTAGACCACCTGGGCGGCTGCGGCGAAGACCGTGATGATGATGTAGGCGATCGTGTACCACAGTGCCGCCTTCCACACCGAGGAGTTGGACCTGAAGGTGATGCTGCGCTGGGCGAAGAAGTTGATGACCTGGGCAATAAGCAGGGTGATCTCCACCGCCAGGAAGTAGGCCAGCCCCCCGCCGGAGCCATCGGCCTGGATGGCGCCGGCAGCGTAGTCGAACAGGTAGACCGTCTGCCCCCCCGAGGAGCCCACGGGCAGGAAGTGGAAGGGGGTACCCTCCAGGGAGGTGAAGCGGAACACCCAGCGGAACACCGGCATGAGGACCAGCTGGAGCACGGTGATGCCGTTGGACACGACGAAGAAGACGATGAACTGGGCAAGGGTCTCGTGCCTCTCCTCGAAGCGGGACCACGCCTGCCTGATACCGGGCACGGGCTCTCCTTAGGTTGTCGGTGTGGTGGTCTGCCTGCTGCCTACTACCGCCTGGTGGTGCCCGGGCGGCAAGGACAGCTCAGCGTCGGGACAGCTTAGCGCCCCGACAGCTCACGCCGGGTGGCCCGGTCCGCGCGCCAGTTGCGCAGGTACCCCATGGTGGTGCGCCGTACCCCCCGTAGGAGGTGTCCGTTGACAATGTCGACGACGCCCTCCACCATCGCCTGGTCGACCCTGCCCGAGGTCATCTTGGCCATGGCCCTCAACGGCATGTTGAGGAGGAAGAGAATGTTGAGGTCGGGCCTGCCTGCGGCCTCCACCCTGGCCCTCCTGCGGTTAAGGACCCTCACGACGGAACGCGCCAGGAGGCTGCGGGCCTGGGCCATTGAGGACAGCGGGTCGTTGACTCCCAGCTCCCCGCCTGCTCGGGCCACAGGCAAGGGCCGTCCCAGGAGGGCACGCAGCTGGGCGTCCGTGGCCTGGGTAACCTCGCCGGTGAGGTAGGCACCCAGCTCCTGCGTGGCTGGCTGCGGGTGGGTCCCCTCCACCTCCACCTGCGCCTGGAGGGGAAGGTCCTCGACGTTGCGGCCTACCCGCACGGTCCAGGTCCCTGCCTCCACGCACCAGGCCTGCTCCCCCACGTCGTAGTGGCGGAAGGTGTAACGGTCGAAAGGAACGTACACCCTGCGCGACTGCCCGGCCCGCAGCCGGACCTTGGCGAAGCCCTTGAGCTGGATGCTCGGCCCCCACAGGCCGCCGGGCGGGCGCACGTAGAGCTGGGCCACCTCCGCGCCGTCAACCTGGGAGGTGTTGGTCAGGGTGAACCGTGCCCCCTGCTCGTCGACCTCAAGGTCGGAGTAGTCACAGGTGGAGTAGGACAGGCCGAAGCCGAAGGGGTGGGCCACCGGGGTGCCGGTGGTGGTGAAGTAGCGGTAGCCGACGTAGGGTCCCTCCCGGTACACCGCGTGCTCCCCGGTGGCGGGGAACCAGGCTGCGACGGGATGGTCCTCGTAGCGCACCGGGTACGTCTCGGCCAGACGGCCAGAGGGGTTGACCGCCCCGGTGAGCACCCGCAGCGTCGCCGACGCCCCAGCCTGGCCCGACAGGTAGGTGTGGACGACAGCGCGGGCGTGGACCTCCCACTGCGTCTCCACCGCAGACCCGGCCGACACGACGACGACGGTGCGCGGGTTGGCCCGGGCGACCTCGGCCAGCATGCGGGTCTGGGCCTCGGGCAGGCGCATGTGGCTGCGGTCCAGGCCCTCGGACTCGCAGAGCTCGTCCAGGCCGAGGCACACCACGGCAACCTCGGCGCTAGCGGCCAGGGAGACTGCCTCACGGCACAGGTCCGGGTCCAGCCTGCCGTCACGGTGGTAGCCCTGGGCGTAGCCGACGAGCTCCAGCTCGGTCTCCCCGACAGCCTCCAGAAGAGTCTCCAGGCGCGTGGGGCTGATCTGGGAGGAGCCAGCGCCCTGGTAGCGCGGCGTGCGGGCCATGTCACCGATAAGGGCCACCCGGGTCCCCGGCTTCAGGGGGAGCATGGCGTCCTCGTTGCGCAGCAGCACGATGGACTCCTCGGCCACACGCCGAGCCAAGTCGTGGTGCGCCCGGTCCTCCAGGACCGGGCGGTCCCCGTGGGAGGGTGCCGTCTGCGCCACGGCCAGGACCTCGGCGGCGCGGGCATCGACCTGCTCGCGGGAGAGCTGCCCAGACTCCACCGCGGCGACGACCTCACGCGCCGAGTGCAGTCCGGGTGCGGGCATCTCCAGGGAACTGCCGGCAGCCGCCGCAGCGGGTGCAGAGTTGGAGCCTCCCCAGTCGGAGACAACCATGCCGTCAAACCCCCACTCCTGCCGCAGGATCTCGGTGAGCAGGTGGTGGCTCTCGTTGGCGTAGACGCCGTTGACCTTGTTGTAGGCACTCATGAGGGCGCGCGGCGCCGCCTCACGCACGACGATCTCGAAAGCGGTGAGGTAGAGCTCGCGCATGGTGCGCTCGTCAACCACGGAGTCCGAGGCCATGCGGCGCAGCTCCTGGCTGTTGACGGCAAAGTGCTTGGGGGTGGCGGCCACCCCCTGGGACTGGATGCCGCGCACCAGCCCAGCAGCCATGCGGCCCGACAGCAGCGGGTCCTCGGAGTAGTACTCAAAGTTGCGCCCGCACAGGGGTGAGCGCTTGATGTTGAGCCCCGGGCCTAAGAGGACATCGACTCCCAGCGCACGTGCCTCCTGGCCCAGGGCCGCCCCCATCTCCTCGGCCAGGTCGGGGTCCCAGCTGTTGGCCACGGTGGCGGCAGTAGGGAAGCAGGTGGCGGGCTCGGAGGCGGCGATTCCCAGGTGGTCGCCGCTGCCGAGCTGGCGGCGCACCCCGTGGGGGCCGTCGGACAGCACGAAGGAGCGCACGCCCCTGGAGGGCAGTGCCCGGGAGTCCCACTCGGAGGCGCCCGAGAGCAGGGCGGCGGCCTCCAGCAGGGTGAGGTCGCGGGGGTCGGGGGTCACAAGGCGTCCTTTCTCAGGTCTTTCCAGTGGCAGAAGTTCCAGTGACAGAAGAAGGGTGGGAGCAGGACGGGGCAGCGCCAGCGGCCGGGACGCCGCGGGCCGGGCAGGTGGGCGGGCACGGACACACCCGCCCACCTCCTGCTGCCTGGCGGCAGCCGCCCCTACTCAGGGGAGCCCGGCAACCCCGAGGACTCTGAGGGCTGCGCGGGAGCACCGTCGGCCGCCTGGGCCGCCGCCTGCCTCCTGCGGGCCAGGAAGCGCCTCACGGCCAGGGCCTCCAGGCTCAGGAGAACCACACCCAGCACCCCGAGCACGGCCCAGGTCGTGTACTCCCAGGGAGCACGCTGCGCCTCGGGCTGGCCGTCCTCGTAGACCCACGAGCTGGCCACGGTGTAGAGGATGTTGTGCGAGGCGGTGCGCATCGCCTGGACGCCTGCGGCCGAGGTGTCCTGGACGAAGTTCACCCCGATGTCTGTGGTGGCCAGCATCATGTCGCCGCCATTGCGCACCAGCTGGTCGGCGTTCTGGTAGCCGTAGCCCGCGAAGTAGTCGGTGAGCGTCATGCCCCGGAAGCCCCACTCATCGCGCAGGACAGCCTGCTGAAGGGCGGGCGAGGCGCCCGCGTAGGTGGTCCCGATGTAGTTGAACGCGGTCATGACCGCCCCGGCCCCGCCCTCCTTGACGCCGATCTCGAAGGAGCGCAGGTAGATCTCACGCAGCGCCTGCTCCTGGGACCAGGTGACGAGCATGTTGGTGCGGTTAGTCTCCTGGTCGTTGAAGGCGAAGTGCTTGATGAAGGCGTAGACGCCCAGTTCCTTGGCTCCCTGGATCTCCTGGGCCACCTGGTTGCCTGCCAGGACCGGGTCCTCGGAGAAGTACTCGAAGTTGCGCCCGGCGTAGGCGTAGCGGTGGGTGTTGGTGGCCGGGGCGTACCAGCCTGCCACGTCCATGTCGTGAGCCATGGTGCCGATAGCGGTGCCGAAGTCGTGGGCGATCTCCTTGTTCCAGGTCGCCGCCACGGACACGGCGGCTGCCAGGCCAATGGAGCCCACTCCGGTGAAGTTGTTGTTGAGGGAGGCGGGACCGTCCACGTCGGAGACGCGGACCTTACCTACCGAGTCGACAGCCACCGACCCGTAGCCGCCGTGGGCGATGAGGTCGTTCATCTCCGCCACGCTCAGCTGGTCGAGCAGCTGCTCCCACTGCGGGTCGTCGTAGTCCAGGCCGTGCATGTCACCCAGGACGAGCCCGTTGTCCGCCCCTGTGGTCGGCATCTCGGCGTCGGCGTCGTCCTCCTGGGAGGCGTCGTAGGTGTCGTTGGCGACGAAGGACTCCTGGTGGGCCTGTGACATCTCCAGCGAGGAGGGGGCGGCGGTGGCCTCCTCGTAGTTGGCGAAGGAGTCGGCGCGAGACAGGTAGGTGACGTCACCTGCGGCGTCGTCGAACTGGTTGGTGGCCGCCACGACGTCCCCGTCGTGAGTGGTCTCGCCGGTGTAGGTGATGGTGCTGGGGACCGTCACCTCGGCGGAGTCGATGACCGTGTGGGAGTCGCTGCGGATGGACACGGTGTAGTCGCCGGCCTCCAGTACGTAGGCCTTGGCGTCCTGGGAGTCGTAGGAGGCCATGTCGTCGTCGTCAAAGCTGATGGACACCGTCTCGGAGGCGCCGGGCTCCAGCAGGCCGGTCTTGGCATAGTCGGCCAGGTCGACAGCCGACTTCTCGATGCCGCCGTCGGTGTAGGGGGCGGTGTAGTAGGCCTCCACGACGTCCTTGCCCGCCACGTCACCGGTGTTGGTGACCGTGACGTCGAAGGAGACGGTCCCGTCGGCGTAGGTCACCTCCCCCATCTCCTGGCGGAAGGTCGTGTAGGACAGCCCGTAGCCGAAGGGGTAGACGACCTCCTTGTCGTAGTCGATGACCCCCTCGGCCGCAGCGGTCTCGTACCAGCGGTAGCCGACGTAGATCCCCTCCACGTAGCTGACGAACCCCGGGTAGGTCGTGGTGTCGGTGAACGGGGAGGTCTGACCGTAGCCCTCCATGTTGGTGTAGGTGAAGTCCCCGAAGTTGTTGGCTGCGGGTGAGGACTTGATGTCGGTCACGAAGGTGTCAGGGGTCCGGGCGGAGGGGTTGACCTCTCCGTCCAGGATGCGCCCCAGGGCGTTGAAGCCCACCTGGCCGCCGGGGACAGCCCAGATGATGGCGTCGATGTCGGGGTCGGCCTCCAGGTCGCCCAGCTCCATGGCGTTGGCCGAGTTGATGACCACGACGGTGGTCTGCGAGCTGGTCTTAGCCAGCTCGATGAGGTCGCGCTCGGGGGCGGTCAGCTCCAGGTAGCCCTGCCCGTCGGCGAAGTCGGGGGTGTCCTCGGCGTTGTCGGTGTAGCTGAAGGCGGGGTTGTCGGCAACCTCGGCGTTGACGTCCTGGGGCAGGTCAAAGCCCTCGCCCCCGGAGCGGGCGATGGTGACCACGGAGGTGTCGGAGAACTCTTCAAGGCCGGTGACGACGTCTGAGGTGTAGGCCTGCGAGGTGGGCTCCGGCAGGGTCCAGTCCGCCTCGAACATGCCCACCTCGGGGCGCTCGGCGCGGTAGTCGGTGTACAGGGAGGTCAGCTCCTCGTTCGTGGTGAAGCCCGCGTTGTGCAGGCCGTCCAGGAGCGTGGTCGTGGGGTTGTCCGGGCTGAGCGAGCCCGAGCCGGTCCCGCCGTAGATCGGGTTGGTCGAGGCCCAGCCGAGCACGTTGAGCGCGGAGCCCTCCTCCAGCGGCAGGGCGCCGTCGGTGTTCTTCAGCAGGACCATGCCCTCATCGGAGATGGTGTTCCCCAACTCCTCAACGGTGGCCCTGGTCTCCTCGCTGAGCGTACCCGCCCCGGAGGACAGGTCCAGGATGGTGCGCAGGCCGCCATACATCATGGAGGTGACGGCCACCGCCACGGCGAGCGCGGCGGCAACCCACGTGGTGGAGCGCACTAGCTTGCGCAAGGGACTGTCCCTGCGTCTCACGGCAACCGTGACGACCACGGCGAGCAGGAGCACGACGCCGATGGCGATAAGCTGTGGTCGCAGGCTTGCCACGACGTTCCAGACGTCGTTCCAGTTGATCGACAGCATGGCAGAGTACCTCTCTGTACCTCTTTGTACCTCTGTGTCTGTGGCTGCTGTGCCTCTCCCTGCGCACGGTGGGAGCACGGGGTGGGGCGGGCCGCCTGCCGCTGGCGGGACGGGCATGCTGGCAGTGCTGCCCGGTGCTGCCGTCGTCGGTCACCGTCAGGGAGGCCTGGGGGCAGTCAAGCCGGTTTCCCTGCGGCAGGGCCAGCCCGCAGGACCAACCTGTCGATTCCGGGACCTGTTCTGTACCCCGCCCCGCTCACGGCACCGGGCCCGCCCCGCTCACGGCACCGGGCCCGCCCCGCTCACGGCACCGGGCCCGCCCCGCTCACGGCACCAAATCGTCATAGGACAACACGGTGCCGTGTTGTCCTATGACGATTACGTTGCCCTGTCCCGCCTAAGTTAGGCTGACCTATGTGATGGACCGGATCCACGAGCTGCCCTACCCAGGGATTTTCCTGTTCTTCTGGTGCCTGGCCATGATGCGGTCCCACACCGTGTACTGGGTCGGGCGGGGCGTCACGGCGGGCACGGCGCGCTCCCGCTGGGCCAGGGTGCTGGAGTCCCCGGTGTACGTGCGCGCCCAGGCCTGGTCTGCGCGGTGGGGCGTGCTCGCCGTCCCCCTGTCCTTCCTCACGGTGGGGCTCCAGAGCGCCATCCAGCTGTCCGCGGGCGTGACCCGTATGCCGCTGCACCGCTACGCCCTGGCCACGGCAGTAGGGGCACTGGCCTGGGCGGGGGTCTACACCACGATCGGCATGGCGGTCCTGGCCGCCTGGTACACCAGCCCTGCAGGGCGCGTGGTGGCGGTGGCAGCCGTGTGCGCTCTGGCCGCCGTCATCATGGGTCGCTACCGGCGTGCCCGTCAGAGCACCGTTCCAGCAACCCCTACTGCCAACAGTGCCGCCACGGAGCAGCACAACCACTCGCCCGCCGCGCCTGCCTGAGACAGCCCCTCCTGCACCTGCCGCTATGTCACGCATCCTTCGCGGGGTACAGCGGCAGGTCACCCGTCAGGGAGGTGACCTGCCTCCTGGGTCCTCGCAGCCCCAGCGCCGCCAGCTCCAGGTCACGTGTGAGGGCAGAACCGAGCCTGGAGACATACTCTTCATAAGTCCTGCACCCCTGCGCCAGGCGGGTGAAGGGAAAGACATCAACGCCGGAGCCCTGCGCCTCGGCACGGCCCCACAGCGAGGCGAGCAGCCCGCTGTCACCGGCAAGAACGGGCAGCGGCGTCAGGACGACGCCCGGCAGCTCAGAGTCTGCCGTCCTCACCGATGGCCCCATGATCTGAGGGCAGGCGCTGGCGACCATCGCGGAGACGATGGAGGCGGCGTTGACAGCCAGGCCCATCGGAAGGTGGCGGTCAACCACGATCACCGTCTTCTGCTGCTCAGTGCTCATGGGTACGCTCCTTTCAGTCAGGGAGGTCAGCTCGCAGCCGTGGGACCCGGCTCGCGCCCGCGCTTCTGCCCGTCCCACCCGGAGCCTGGGCGAGCCGGGCAGGCAAGACCCCAGGCAGGACAAGCGGGCAGGACAGCGGCTTCACGGACCTGCGCGCAGACCCGCTGAATGATCATAACGCCCGCCGCCCGTGGTCCTGTGGCAGTCGGAGCACACCGACCTCGACCAGCCCGGCGACGCACCACACCCCTCTGCCCTCTCCAATCCCGGGGACGCACGGTTCCAGGCTCTCCGCCAGGAGGAGGAAGAGCGCCACAGACCACCTCCCACAGCAGGACAGGCCCCGGCCTCAGGTAGGAGCAGCCGACCCCTGCCTCATCTACATTTCTTATCGAAGAAAACGCTGGTTCAACGCCGAGCACGGTACACGGTACTCAGCAGGTCAGCAGTCTCTGCCGCTGGCTGCTGCGCCAAGTTTCTGCATGACTTTCGGAGGGGTTCAATGAAGACTCTGAGGAGACCGCGAGAGCGTGTGCCTGCACCTCGCCCTGTTGTCGACAGCGTGCTGTCGAGGGCGTTGGGAGCGCCTCTGGGCACTGCTGAGCGGGTGTCGGCCGTGTGCCAGATACTGTCCAGCGCCGAGTACCTTGTCCGACGGGCCGACCGGGAGACGGGCGGGCTCAACGACTGGAATCTCGCCAGGGACCAGGTGCCTTCAAAGCTGAGGCTGACCCGCAGGATGCGTGATCTTGTTGCTACTGAGGCGGTGACCTCGGGCCTGCACGTGGCGCAGGTCGGCGCGGGGCTGGTGCTGCTGTCGCCTGTGAGGCACCAGGGGGTGCGTGCCGGGGCCGACTTGCTCCTTGCAGGGTCCCAGCTGCTGCTGTACCCCAGGCACCTGTACGGGACGGACGGGTCGGACCAGGTCTCCTTCCTGGTCGCGGCCGCAGCAGGGCTCGGGCGGGCTGGCGGCACGGTTGGCACCAGGCGCGCCGCGATCGAGTTCATCGGGGCCCAGACCATCCTGTCCTACAGCGCGGCGGGTATCGCCAAGCTGCCGGGAGCCCTGTGGAGGAGCGGGGACGCCCTGGTCAGCATCATGCGCACCCAGACCTATGGTGACGAGGGCTTCTACCGTCTGCTGACGCGGTTCCCGCGCTCGGCGCGGGCACTGTGCCGGGGTGTCGTGGCCTTTGAGGCCCTCTTCCCGCTGCTGGCTGTGGGCAGAGGCCGGTGCATGGACTGGGGCCTGGCTGTCATGGCGGCCTTCCACGCGGCCAATGCCCGGTTCATGGGGCTGTCGAGGTTCTCCTGGGCGTTCGTGTCTACCTACCCCGCAGTGCGCAGCCTGGTGCGCTGGGAGGAGGTGTCCGCATGAGCGTGATGCGTGACACGGCCGCTGTGACGACAGCGGCACTGGGGATCGGTCTGGCGCACCAGGCGTACGCGACTGCCCGCTCGCTGAGGCGTCACTCTGGCTACGAGCACCACGTGGTTTGGTGCCGCAGTGGCAACGAGCTGTCCTGCTACCGGGGCGCGCCTGCCGGAGGCAGTGGCGTCACAATGTTGTTCGCAAGCGGGCTCATGAACACCTCAACCTCGTGGCTGCTGCTGGCCTCGCACCTGTCTGGCGTGACAGCTGTCCTCTACGACCGCGCAGGCTACGGGCGCTCGCTGCGGCGCTCAGAGGCCCCCTACCACCTCCAGGAGTCTGTTGCCGACGCAGCCGACGTGGTGAAGGAGGTGTGCTTCGGGACCGGTCCGGTCTGGCTGGCCGGGCACTCGATGGGCGGCTACCTGGTTCACCGGCTGGCTGGCCAGCTCGACAACATTGCCGGGGTCATCCTCATCGACCCTATGCACCCTCGCGAGATGGTGGTGAGCCAGCCGCAGAGAGAGGGGGCCAAGGGCACTGACCTCACCCTGCGCACCGCCCCGCTTCCCGTCGCGCTGGGCGCGGGCCTGCTGATGGACAAGGGCGGTGTCCTGAGCTCGGCGGCTGGCAGTCCCTTCCTGGGGCGCCTGCGCGCAGAAATATCGGCAGCCTCTACCTGGTACGCCGCAGCCCGGGAGTGGCGCTACCTCTACCCCCATCTGCTGGACGGCGGGGCGCCCCTGGAGCAGGTAGCCACCCCGGTCTATGTGATCGCTGCGGAGGCGACCGTTGCGAGCTCCCCAGAGCAGGGCGGCCTCTACGACGAGTACGTGGCCTCAGGCTCGGCGGGTGGCAGACGCCTGGAGTTGGAGGAGTGCGACCACCTGAGCATTATCAACGCTCCACAGGCCGCCCAGCGTCTGGCTCAGCAGATTGCCTCACTGGTCCAGGAACGCCCCGAGCCCCGGGAGGTCACCTCATGAAAGCCTTGCTGCGCCGCTTGCTACCGGCGGTGTTCGCCGTGTGGCTGGTGGTCACGGCCCTGTCCCAGCACCCTGACCGCAGCTTTGACCGGGTACGTCAGGTGGACCGCACCGGCACGGGGCTGCTCATCCCCAACTGGCGCTTCTTCGCCCCTAACCCTGCGGTCCACGACCAGCACTTCCTGTACCGCCTCGCGAACGAGGACCGATCGGACCACACGCCGTGGATGGCGGTCTACGAGGCTGAGCCCAGACGGTGGTGGCACGCGTTCTGGTTCCCGGCCCGGCGTATGGAGAAGAGCATCTTCGACGCCGCCTCCACCATCCTGAACAACCAGGCCGCCTCTGTCCCTACGGAGAAGGAGGCGGTGGAGTCGGCCAAGAGGCTGGTCACCAGCTTTGTGCGCGCCAGGGTCACACCACGCGAAGGATACCCCTACTTCCAGGTGCTCCTGGTGCGGTACTCAGGGTACGACCACTCGGAGAATCCGCTGTACGACATGGTGTTCGACTACGAGCCGGTGGAGGCCTCATGATTGGCACACCCCAGTATGACCAGGTCATGGCGGATCTCTATGACCCGTTCATCAGCCGGGCCAGTGACCCGACAGAGCTTGTGTCCAGGTGCGCTCCCTACGTTCGCGGACGCAAGACCCTGGAAATCGGTATAGGGACCGGGCGAGTAGCGCTGCCGCTGGCTGAGGTGGCGGCCTCCTACACCGGTATCGACAACTCTGAGCCAATGCTGGAGCACCTGCTGGCCAAGCGGCTGCCGGAGAGCCTATCGGCCCGGCTGGCTGACGTCAGGCTGTCGCTCCCCTTCTATTCTGGGGAGTTTGAGGTGGCGGTCTCTGCGATGGGCTCACTCTCCTACGTGGACAGCCTTGAGGAGTACGCGGACTGCCTGCGGCACGTCAGAGAGGTGCTGGCCCCCCGAGGAACCCTGATCGCAGAGAACTACTCGCTGTCCACCTACCGCGCCCTCTTCGAGGCCGGACCATCGCGCTTCCCCATGCCAGACGGCCAGGGGTGGTGCGAGTTCCGGGCATCGTGGGACGGGGACCTCATGGAGACCGAAGCCAGGGTTCATCACCCGGACGGCACAGAGTCTCTTTTCCGTGAGGTGGTGCTGGTACTGGGTGAAGGACGGTTTGAGTGGCTGGCGCGACAGGCAGGCTTTGAGCCCGTACAGGCGATGTACGCCGCACACGGCACACCCTTCGACTGGTTCGTGCTGGAAAGGGGAGAGTCATGAGAAGGAAGCGCTGCTATCAACGCGAGGAGCCCCGGATCGAACGGGGGTGTGTCACCCAGCATTTTCGGGCGCTTCGGCAGCCCCTAGAAGGTGTGAGGGCTGAGCACCTCAGCCGCGTGCTAGGAGGTGCGAATGTCTAGGTGGTACGCCTTCTGGCTGACAACAATGTTCGTAGGCTCTGTCACCTACCTGACTATGTTCGATCACATGGATAATCCGGGTCGAATAACGTCGTCCGTATCTTTGGCCATCACGGCAGGGACCGTGGTAGCACTGTTCTTCGTCTCGTCGTCCGACACCTAGACCTCCAGGAGAAAGGTTCTCACTGGAGAGATTGTCCTCTCAGGACAGAAAGGAGGGAGCATATGCCGATACTGCTTGACAAGGTCAACTCAGACCCCGCGTTGAAGGAAATGCTTCAGCTGCGGGCCAGCAGGTCCGAAGCACCGGTACTCGCTACACCCGCCGCCCTTGCGTGGGCGGCCGGAGCAGCCCTCGGCGGGGGATCTGTGGGTGGGGCCGCGTACGCCGCCTATCGGGCCGTGGCAAACTGACAGAGCAAGGGAGGACTCATGAACGAGCTGCTTGACAAGGTCAACTCCGACACCGTGGTCGTGGTGGACCGCGCACAGGTTCCCGTACTCGCCACCCCTGCTGCTTTCGTGGCAGGACTGGGTGCGGGTGCCAAGGCTGCAGGCGCCCTGGTGGCCGCAGCCGCCGGCGGTGCGGCCGTTGGCGCGGCGACCCGCTAGTCCACCCCGTGGTGTGTAGCGCCGACAGGTACTCGGCACTGCATGGCAGCATGCAGGTAGGCGCCTGGAGCACTGACACCACAGAGTGCTCCAGGCGCCCGCCTTGCCACTTTCCTCGTTGGACGAGCTTGCGGCTCCACCTTACCCAGGACAACGATGACGACGAAAACTACGTCTGGGCCGCCGCAGAAGGCGAAGAAGACTAAGACAACCGTGTCAGAGAAGGATTCAGTCAGCAGGCAGACGCAGCGCCTGGCGCATGGTGAGGCGCCCCTGGGTCTGCATGAGCGAGCGGCGGTAGACAGCCGTCGCCAGCATGACCAGCAGCGGGGTGAACACAGCGAGCGTGATCACCAGAGAGAGGACCGGCTCCCACCAAGCGGCACCGCCTGCCAGCATCCTTGTGGGCATCGCGGCCACGTTGGCCAGCGGGATAAAAGAGAGCACCGTCGCGGCCGGACCTGTGGTGAGGAACCCGACCGGGAGCACCGCCATGAGCAGCAACGTGACCGGTGTAGCCGTCTGGGCAAGGTCCTCACTACGGGTGGACATCGACCCCGCCACCGCCCACAGGGCGTTGGTCCCCACCAGACCGGCCGCAAGCAGCACCACGAACCAGACCAGCACCGTACTGACCCGTGACAGGTCCACCCCGGAGCCTCGCAGCCAGAAGCCCACCAGAGCAGCACAGGCGTAGGCGGTCACCTGGACCACGGAGACCACCCAGCTGCCCACCAGCTTGCCGTAGAGCAGAGAGCGCACCGGGACCAGGGAGGCAATAATCTCCACCACCCGGTTCTGCTTCTCCTCCAGCACCACCTGCGCCAGCTGGGCACCAAACATCACGGCCAGCAGGTAGAACAGCCCGGTGAGGACCCAGCCGGTAAGCCGGACGGTCCCCGGCGAGGGCTCTCCCGGCGCAAGGACCACCTCGCGGACCTGCGTCCCCTCCAGCAGCGCCTCCATGGGCACCCCCTGGGCGCTGGCATTGTCCTCCAGCCGGAGCTGTGCCCACGCCTCTGCCACCAGGCTGGCCTGCGGCGACGACGGGTCGCTGCGAACCATGAGTGTGACCTCGCTGCCACCGCCCTCAGTCACCACGGCCAGCTCGGCCTCGCCGGAGAGCACGTCCTGACGCGCCGCCGCCTCGTCAGCCACCTCGCGGGCCTCCAGGCGGGGCGCGTCCTCCGTGGCCTCAGCCAACTGCTGGGCACGCTGGACCAGGCGCGCGCCCGCCTCGTCGGTGACGGCCACACGCGTGGGGCCAGCGCCGGACCCGCTCATCAGGCTCGCAATAAATCCGCTCACGGAGATGGTGATCATCAGCCCCAGGGCCGTCGTCACCACGGTGACAAGGAACGTCCTGCTACGCAACTGGACGGAGATCTCCCGCCCGGCCACCACCAGCCAGGCCCCGCGCACAGCAGCCCCCGCAGGCTGCTCGTGCGAGCCAGACTGGTTCGTTGTCCTCGGCTGCTCAGACGTCTCAGCCGTCCTTGGTGCCGCTGGCATCGCTGACCACCTCCCTGAAGATCTCTGCCAGACTGGGCTGCCACGGGCGCAGCTCGTGGACGCCACCACGGCTGAGGGCCGCCCTCAGCAGGTCCGTCGTGGTCCACGAGCCCAGGCGCACCACGGCCTGCCTGCCCTCAATGTCGCGGATCTCGATACCGGGCTCGTCGCGCAGCCACCCGGCGTCGCCCTCAAGCCTGATGAGGACAACCGGGTCCTGCTCGCCCCGCAGCTGCCCGGGGGTCCCCTCAGCAACAACCCGCCCCTGGTCAACGACGACAACCCGGTCACACAGGCGCTCCACCAGATCCAGCTGGTGGGAGGAGAACAGGACGGGGACCCCACGGTCGGCGTCCCTGCGAAGCATCTGCGCCATCTGGTCAACGGCCTGCGGGTCCAGCCCTGAGAACGGCTCGTCAAGCACGAGCGCCACAGGTCGGCTCATGGAGGCTGCCGCCACCTGGACCCGCTGCTGGTTGCCCAGGGAGAGGGACTCCAGAGGGGACCTGGCGTACTCCTCGATACCGAGCTCCTCCAGCAGCCGTGCGGCGGTCTGGCGGGCCTGGGACCGGCTGCTGCCCGCAAGCCTGCCCAGGTAGACCAGCTGGTCGGCCACCGCCTGCTTGGGGTAGAGGCCGCGCTCCTCGGGCAGGTAGCCCAGGCGGCGGCGCACGGCGGCGTCCACGGGGCGGGAGTCCCACAGGACCTCCCCTCCGTGCGGGGCCAGGACGCCCATAATCATGCGCATCGTCGTGGTCTTGCCCGACCCGTTGGCCCCCACGAAGCCGACGACCTCGCCACGGCGCACCGTGAGGCTCATGTCCTCCACCGCCGTCACGGCCCCGAAGCGCCGCACCAGGTGCCGAACCTCCAGCATCGCCACCTCCTTGCTGTCTGCCTGTCACTGCCTGTCAGTGTCTTCTTGCCGACCACCAGGCTAGGAGCAACCAGCCAGCGCCTGACCCTGCCAGGAGCCGGAACCTCCCCCTGCCGAGGAAGGAGAGCCCACAGCCCACCACCCCTCCCCACGAAGGAGCAGACCAGTCCCACAGGGCAGGACGTAGGCGCGGAGCCAGGACGCACAGACAGCCGAAGACAGCCCACCTGCGCCCCTCAGCCTGCCACCTCCTGGCACTCACAACGGGCTCCTCTGACCTCGATCACCGGCTTTTCTCCCCCGCCTCCGTACTCCTGGCAACCCGGTTCGCCACAAGTACCTGAGTAGCGGCAACCACCAGCACAATGAACATCCCCATGACAATGACCACAATAAAAATCACGTCCGGGCCACCACTGAGAGCAAAAAAAACGGTCATAACCGCCTCCACCGCAAAGATGCCCCCCTGCACCACATAGCCCCACCACACCGCCTGGTTCGACCGGGCATAGGTTTCCTCATCCACCATCGTGCCCCGGGTCCGAACCCCGTACAAGTGACTTCGAGCGAGCGTGCCAGCACGGGCGCGCACCCCCAAAGCGGTCAGGACGACCGCGCTGACGCAGAAGGTCAAAGCCAGAAGCCAAAACATGACGACACCATCCTCTCAAGTGCGGCTGTGAGACATACGACGGTACGACCAGATACATGGTAAGAACACAGGTCATCGAGCAAAGAAAACTCCACAATCCAAAAGTTAACGCAAAAACAAGGTGCAGAACAAAACCTAACACCATTAGCCTGATTTTGACCTGTGGAGAGAATACTGCGGCCAGCGCCAAAGATGCCTCCACAAGAAGTACGATATAAGTAATTGCAACAGCTCCGATCCAAGTGTCGGACACGACAAGCAAAACGGTTCGAATAATTTCGGGCGGCCTGAATGTGGGATCACTGAGCCAGTACCATATATCAGTCCCATCCAACCATTCTGGAACCATAAGTTTTCCGACAACGGCATGACCGTATATCACGACACCTTGCGCAGAAAACAGCATTATAGCGGCCCACCAACTCGCTTTAACTAAACCACAGACAGAATGATAGTTGCTATGGTCTTTCCATTGATGCATCCTAGTGTCGCCGAAATGAAAGATTACAAATATTCCAGTCATAGCTAATGCCACTTGATCTCCGCCGTCAATTACAGGTGACGACTGAGCGAAACTCCAAGTCACCCAGAAGTGAAGTAGAGTGGTAAGCCATGGTATTATACCGATCATCACAACGATAAGAATAACATAAGAAATAATGTATGAAATATCGTTCACATGAGGTTTGAATATACAGTATAGTCCTGCATAATTGACTACGCTATTTGAGCATATCACTCCCTCGGGATAACTAGTCGACCTATGGAACAACTGATCAGGAGGAGAGGCGAGCAAAGTTAGCAATGTCCCCAAAGCCAGGACAGACCTGGCTAATCCAGCAGGATAGATATGCGGGCTACACTTGTACACCAAATAACGATACTTATCAAACGTAGTCAGCCCGCCCACGGAAATGGTGTCTCGTTTCAATGTGCGCGTTTCGGCAGTTGACTTGCCCATTATATCACCGCTCGCCACCACTGCTTGCAGTCAGTTCTCGCATATCGTATTTACGAACAAAACGCGGCCCGGCATACCATTAAGATGTTTACGATACATCCACGGCACCGGAGGGGCCTCGACTATTGCTACACTCCCACATATCTGATTCTCCTTGCCAACCATCATTGTGGTGGTAGACGCACCCTCCAGACATGACTCAAACTTAGACACATTCTCACAACCGACCCAATCGTCATCGGCAGAAAGGCCAATAATTTCCTGTATATCGAATTCAGTTAAACGAGATTCTCTATTTAAACCGAATACATATCGAGGTTGAACGGCCGGACCTCGAGCCGCAGAATGCCACACACCTTCTCGCTCATCGAATTTATATGGAACTATAAAGTCGTCCCGTGGCGACTTAGTGAAGAAAGCCCAGCCTTGCATTGTAAATGTTCGAACAATTCTGGAGACAGTTTTCACCTCTGAACCTCCAGTCTCCCTTACGGGAAGCCACGACATAGCCTGCAACGTGATAACGGCGACTGCAATACCCAGCGACAACAAGGCTGCACACGTCGGCTTAACGTAGGAATTAACTACATTAGTGTCATCATTCATTTACTGCACACCTTCCAGGCCGTCGATTATATCAACAATTAAGGCCTCGC
This sequence comes from Actinomyces lilanjuaniae, assembly GCF_003606385.1. Lineage (NCBI taxonomy): Bacteria > Bacillati > Actinomycetota > Actinomycetes > Actinomycetales > Actinomycetaceae > Actinomyces > Actinomyces lilanjuaniae. The sequence continues at coordinate 1,857,424 of NZ_CP032514.1, forward strand.
GAGTCGCGGCAGACATACTGTTCCTAGCTGGCCCCCACGTCCATTTTCCAAGATAAACAGCACCTCCCGCAACCACTGCCGCAAGAGCCGTTACTGCAACTGTATTATGTGCAGCTGCAACGAAATATGCCACACAAACAACAGCCGCTCCACACCATCTTTGTTGGGAGGTGTCCATAACGGGACGAGGAAGTCTTTGCTCAGCATATTCGATACCAATTTCTCCTATATTTTGGAGCCCCTTCTCAACTTCAATAGGATTTCGGCTACGAACCAAGGAAAGAGCAGAGTCGATCTCGGATGGGTACTCGTTAAGGAAATCGTCTACTGTCGTCTCGACCAGTTCCTCATACGTACCCCCTTCAAGATCTCCGGTCAGTTCTACTTCAATCCCTACACTTTCAGCAACAGGGCCGACTCCATACATCAGCCCCTGAAGCACTTCTCGGTCAGAATACATAATATGCGATTCAGCGGACGCCGTCAACTGTCGACTAACCCCGCACAAACACACTATTGCAACCATGGAAGCGGAAACTACTTTTAGCGCTCGTTCTATGCGCATAACTCTCTCTCCTCTATACTGCTTACTGAATGCTGGCTAGTTTCTTAGCGCGTAGCGCGCCGCGAGTGACACAGGCACAACTGCATTGCCTATGTGTGCTGAGAGCGTACAACTATAGTACCTCTGACCACCTTCCTTCTTGATGTAAGAAGGGTGCTGTTTTGTCAGTATTTCCATACTTCCTACATATTAGTTGTTTGGTTGCCAACTAATCCCACGAAGCCGACGACCTCGCCACGGCGCACCGTGAGGCTCATGTCCTCCACCGCCGTCACGGCCCCGAAGCGCCGCACCAGGTGCCGAACCTCCAGCATCGCCACCTCCTTGCTGTCTGCCTGTCACTGCCTGTCAGTGTCTTCTTGCCGACCACCAGGCTAGGAGCAACCAGCCAGCGCCTGACCCTGCCAGGAGCCGGAACCTCCCCTGCCGAGGAAGGAGAGCCCACAGCCCACCACCCCTCCCCACGAAGGAGCAGACCCAGCCGCACACCTGACAGGTCTCGTGCCCACGTGAGACAGCTGCCTCGACCCGCGCAGCCTCCCGGCTGCACCCGGCAGACTGCCGCCGCGAGCCAGGATCAGGACGGAGAACCACCCTCACCGGGCCGCACGAGTCCGAGCTCGTAGGCCAGCACCACCAGCTGGACGCGGTCACGCGCGTGCAGCTTGGCCAGGCAGGCCGACAGGTAGCTCTTGACCGTCGTGACACCCACGATCAGCTCCTCGGCGATCTCCTGGTTGGTGCGTCCCTGGGCCACCAGGCGCAGCACCTCCCGCTCCCGCCCGGTCAGGGAGTCGAGATCGGCAGACGGCGCCGTGCCCCGCTCCTGGTGCGGCAGGCGGGCCAGCACCCGCCTGGTCACCTCCGGCGCCAGCTGGCCGTGGCCCCGGTGGACCTGGCGGATGGCCTCGGCGATCTCAACCGGGTCGGCGTTCTTGAGCAGGTAGCCCGCAGCCCCGGCCGACAACCCGGAAAACAGGGCCTCGTCGTCGTCAAAGGCGGTAAGGATGACGACCTGGGCGAGTCCGGCCTCGGTCACCTGCTCGGTGGCCTTGATACCGTCCACGCCAGGCATCTGCACGTCCATGAGGACGACGTCAGGACTCAACGCACGGGCCTGGCGCACTGCGGCCGCGCCGTCAGCGGCCTCCCCCACCACCACGATGTCGGGCTCGGCCTGGAGCATGAGCGCGAAGCCTCGGCGCATGACGGTGTGGTCATCGACCAGGAGCACCCGGATCTGGCTCATCCCGGCTCCTCCACAGGGCGGAAGGGCAGTCTCACCCGCACACCGTACCCGCCAGCCAGGCGAGGGCCGACCTCAGCCGTGCCGCCGTGGGCAGCCACGCGCTCGGAGACACCGAGCAGGCCGCGCCGATCACCGGAGGCGGTCTCACGTCTGCGCCCCCGCTCCACCACCTCGACCTCGGCGGCGTGCCCCGTGCCCTGGTGCAGCACCCGCAGCACCAGGGAGGCCTCGTCCGCAGTGGAGGAGGCCAGCACGCTGGACAGGGCCTCCTGCGCCACCCGGTACAGCGACAGGCCCACCGCCGCTGGGACCCTGCCGGTCATCCCGGGACAGCACTCCACCTGCGAGTAGCGCACTCTCAGGCCACGGCGGCCCAGCTCCTCAACCAGTCCCGGGAGGCTGTCCAGACCCGGAGGCAGGCCGCCCCCGTCATCCTGGCGCAACGAGCCCACGACCAGGCGCAGGGCACGCACCGCCTCTCGCGACATCGCCTCCATGTCCCGCAGCCCCTGGGCCACTTCCGGGGGAGGGCTGGTGAGGTTGCGCCGCAGCGCCGCAGCCGACACACCAACGGCTGCCACGTCACGTGACGCGACCTCGTGCAGGTCGCGGGCGATCCACAGCCGCTCGTCGGCCACCGCGTCGGCCCGACGCTCCTCAGCCTGGGCGTCAATGAGAGCGGCCTGCTCCTCCACCAGCATCCGCTCCTGGACCAGCTGCCACGCGATGGTGCCCGCCAGCACCGGCAGCCCGCACCACAGCACGTTAAGCAGCAGGTTGTCGAGGAGCAGGGCCAGGCCGGGGGGCAGCAGGTGGAGCGTCGGCTGCGACCACAGGCCGCTGGCCACCGCGCCCCTCACCGTGAGCACCGCACCCAGAAGGAGGAGGCCTGCCACCAGGGCGGCCAGCACGGTCCTCGCCCGGCGACGCGGCCAGGCCCAGGCTGCGGTACTGAACAGCACCAGGGCGAGGACCGCCTTGTTGCCCAACAGGTTGAGCACGTCGGGCTCAGTCAGGTTGACGACCAGGAACAGGAGGAACACGCAGGCGGCCACACTCAGGGGAAACCGCCGCCGCCACACGCACAGCAGGGCCAGCCCGCCCGCGAAGCCGTAGGCCGCCACAACCGTGCCGCCGCGCTCAAGCACACCGAGGCTGCGCACGGCCTCGGTCTCCACCCCGCACAGCAGGAGGGCGAGGAGGGCGACCGCAAGGTCGCGCCGCCACCAGTCGTGGGGCAGTGCCCTCGGGCGGTCCCTGCGGGTCGGGACGGCGTCGGTGACCGGACTGGCGGGGCCACCCAGGCCCGCACGCCCTGCCCGGTCCGCACCGCGAGTGTGACCGTCATGGGCACCCCGGCTGCCCGGGCCATCCGCCCGGGTCACCGCCTCTCCCCCAGGTCCTTGAGGGCAGCCCGCGCGGCCAGGTATCCGCACATGCCGTGCGCACCAGCACCCGGCGGGGTGGCGGCCGAGCACAGGTAGGCCCCGGGGACGCCGGTGGCGTACGGGTTGGCGGCGAGTCGCGGCCGCGCCACCAACTGGCGCGCCGTGCTGGCACCCGCGATGATGTCCCCGCCGACGTAGTTGGCGTTGGCCGCCTGGAGATCGAGGGCCGAGCGGGAGGTGGAGGCCAGGACACGCTCGCGGAAACCCGGGGCGTAGCGCTCGATCTCGTCAGTGACCAGCCGTGTGACGTCACCGGGCCAGCCCGCCGGGACGTGGGCGTAGGCGTAGAGGGGGTACACGCCCCCACGGGCCCGGCCCGGGTCAGCCAGGTACTGCTGGCCCACCAGGATGAAGGGGTGCCGCGGCATCCGCCCGCGCCAGACCTCCTGCTCGGCGGCAGCGACCTGGGCCAGGGTCCCCCCAAGGTGGACCGTACCCGCCTGCCGGGAGGGCAGGTGTCGCCAGGGCACCCCCTCGGCCACGGCCATGTCCACCTTGGCCACCCCCGGCCCGTGCCGGTAGGCCCGGTAGGCCCGCGCCACGTGTCCCGGCAGGGCATCGGCAAGGATCTGGGCAGCCGCAGCGGGCGAGGTGTCCAGCATGAGCAGGCTGCCCGGCTCCACCTCCCTGCGTGACCTGATACGCCGTCCGGTCTCGATCTCGACCCCGCGCGCCGCGCCCGGCGCAGCACCGCGTCCCTGATCGCGCCAGAGCCGCCCTGGGCCACCGGCCACCCGCAGCCGTGGGCCGCCGCCAGCAGCGCCAGAGCGATGGCCGAGGAGAAGGGCGCCCCAAGGGGCGCAGCGCGTGCGCAGCGGCACCAGCGAACAGGGCACGGGCCGCCTCGCCCCTCCACGCCCGCGCCAGCATCGCCGCGGGCGTAGCAGCAGGGGCGCCGTACCGGGCCAGGACCAACGGGTGAGTCGGCATGTGGGCCACGGGCTGGAGGATCTCCGCCGACAGCGCGTCAAAGTGCTCGGCCAGCGGGCCGAGCAGCCCGGCCCAGACCGCCCCGTCCCCGCCCAGGCCCGCCGCCGTGTCCGCGACGCTGCGGTGAAGGACGGCCCCGCGCCCGTCAGGCAGTGGGTGGGCCAGCTCGTAAGGGGCCCAGCGCCACCGCAGTCCCTCCCCCTCCAGGCCAAAGCGGCTCATAAACGGTGAGACCGGGCCAAAGGGGTGGAACGCCGAGCACGTGTCATGCACCAGCCCCGGCAGCGTCAGCTCCTCCGAGTCGACACCGCCACCAATCCTGTCACCCGCCTCGACCACGCGCACAGCCAGGCCAGCCTCGGCCAGCGTCACGGCGGCAGCCAGCCCGTTGGGACCACTGCCCACGACAACTGCCTGCCTCATAGGCTCCTCGCTACGCACCAGCTCAGCAGCCCGCAGGCTACATGTCCACGCGACGCTACCCGTGACCTAGAAACCATGTCAACACTCTTGTCACGAGGCCACACGCACCCTCCGGTGGCGCTGCGCTTGTGCGCACGGCACCGCCCGTCATAAGGTTCGGCCATGACCGCGCCCTGCACCAGCCAGTGGTGGTGGCTCCCCAGGAGGCGAGCCACCCGCAGCCGCTGACGCCCTACAGTCGGCACCGCACCGCAAGAGCTCGCCACCAGGCGAGGTCCTGCGCGTCAGCGGGCGGGTCCTGCTGGTGGCACGAACAGGAAGGCCCTCATGACGCTTCCCCCACCCACCGTGCTAACACGGGCCACCAGCTACCACCGCGACGCAGGCCTGCTGCTGGAGCACCTGGCTGCGGCGGGCCTGGTCCCCATCACTGCGGGCACCGACAGCACACCGCGCCCCTGCGACACCGTGCTGCTGGAGACGGCCGACGTCACCACCAAGGCCTCCCGCACCACCGTCATGGTCCTGGAGGCCTCCGCCCGGCTGACCTGCACCGGCCCTACCGTCACTGTCGAGGCCCTCCCCCGCGCCGGAGCCGACGGCCGTGCCGCTGTGGAGCGGGTGCGCACCGCCCTGGGCCGCTACGTCCTCAGCGAGCCCGCACCAGGCCCGCACCGCAGCCCGCTCCAGATCCTGACCCACAGCGCGCGCAGCAGCCCACGCAGGCTAGCCCTCGGCCCGGAGGCGCCCTGGCCAGCATCCGGGCCGCCGAGCAGGTCACCCTGACCTTCCCGGACCCGCCCGAGGACGGCAGCCTGGAGGAGCGCGAACGGCTCACCGCCACCTCCACCGTCGAGCCCCTGCGGGTCCTGGCCGCCACCAAGGTGGACCACCCCCACCTGCCCCTGGAGGCGGGCGTGCTCGCCTTCGACTACCTGGCCACCGTCGAGACCCTGCCCGAGGTGGCCACGGGCGCCAACACCTGCCCCGACTACCTCTTCTACGACGCCCGTATCATCCTGGTTATCGACCACCCCACACGCACGGCCACCCTGGTGGGGGCCTCCGTGGACGCCTGTGACCTGGAGCAGCGCCTAGACGAGCTGGCCGCTGCCATCGACACCGCTACCGACGCCGCTACCGACACCGCCACCGGCCAGGCTGCTGCCCGGCCCCGGGGGCTCCCCGGACACGCCGCTGACTCCAGGGACTCTCAGGACGCGAACGACTCCGAGGACCCGGCCCCGCAGCCGCAGGGGCCTCCGGCAGCCCCTCCGCGGGACCCGGCCCCCCGGGCAGCGGTACCAGCCACTACCCTGACCGCCCGTCCCACTGTCTCCGACAACGACTTCGAGGCCCTGGTGGACCAGATGCAGGGCCACATCGCCGCCGGGGACGTCTACCAGGTGGTGCCCTCACGCGGCTTCACCATGCCGTGCCCAAGCGCCCTGGCCGCCTACCACCGGCTGCGCGACTCCAACCCGAGCCCCTACATGTTCTACCTGGGCACCCCTGACTTCGAGCTGCTGGGAGCCTCCCCGGAGTCCGCCCTGCTGCACTCGGCCAGGACCGGGCGGGTCGCCATCCGCCCCATCGCCGGCACCCGCCCGCGCGGCCTGGCCCCAGACGGCAGCATCGACCACGAGCGCGACACGCGCCTGGAGCTGGAGCTGCGCACCGACGCCAAGGAGGTCGCCGAGCACGTCATGCTGGTGGACCTGGCCCGTAACGACGTCGCCAGGGTGAGCGTGGCCGGGACCCGCCAGGTTGACGACCTCATGCGCGTGGACCGCTACTCCCGCGTCATGCACCTGGTCTCGGAGGTGAGCGGGCAGCTCGACGCTGACCTGGACGCCCTGGACGCCCTGCGCGCCTCCATGACCATGGGCACTCTCACCGGCGCCCCCAAGCTGCGCGCCGCCGAGCTCATCCGCACCGCCGAGGGGGTGCGACGCGGCAGCTACGGCGGCTCGGTCGGCTACCTGCGCGGCGACGGGGAGCTCGACACCTGCATCGTCATCCGCTCCGCCTTCGTGCGTGAGGGGACGGCTCTGGTGCAGGCCGGGGCGGGAGTGGTGGCCGACTCCGTGCCGGCCGCCGAGGCCGCTGAGACCCTCCACAAGGCCCGGGCGGTCCTGGAGGCCGTTGCCGCCGCCCAGGGTGCCCGGCTCGTCATCGGCTCCAGCAGCCCTGAGGCCACGGCACGGGAAGACACGGACCGGGAAGAGAGGCCCTGAGATGCGCGTCGTCCTGCTCGACAACCGCGACTCCTTCGTCTACAACCTCGTCGACCAGTTCGCCTCCCTGGGGGCCGACATCGAGGTCTACCGCAGCACGAGCCCCGCCTCCACCGTCCTGGACGCGCTCCAACCGCGGCCGGGCAGAAGCAGCAGTGGCAGCAGCAGTGGCAGCAGCACTGAGCGCCCGGTGCTGTGCCTGTCACCCGGACCCGGCCACCCGCGCACCTCGGGCTGCCTCATGGAGCTGGTCGGCGCCGCCCTGGAGCGCGCCGTCCCCGTGCTGGGCATCTGCCTGGGCTTCCAGGCGATCGTCGAGGCCTGCGGGGGCCAGGTGGACCGGGTCGGGGCCGTGCACGGCCGCTCGGTGCGCGTGGACGTGACCGGGCCGGGGCGCTGTGACCCCGCCTTCCAGGTCCTGGCGGGCGGACCGCTTGACGTCGCCCGCTACCACTCCCTGGGCACCCGTGCGCTGCCCGCCGTCCTGGTGCCGCTGGCCGTCACAGCGGAGGCGGACCCGGTCGGCCCCGGCGTCGTCATGGCTGCGCGCCACCGCCAGCGTCCCGCTATCGGTCTCCAGTTCCACCCGGAGTCCGTCCTCACCCCGCAGGGGCCCGCGCTCCTGCGGTCACTGATCACGAGCCTGTCCGGCACGCAAGCCACCTGAGCCATCCCGCAGCCCCGGCTCCCACATGACAGCGCTACTCCGCCCACACACCAGTCAATGACCAGAAATCACGAGGAACCCATGACCCCTGCACCAGCTGACACCCCCGCAGACACCAGCACAGGGGGCACCACGGAGAAGACAGCAGACAAGGCTGCAAGAAGCACGGCGGGGAGCAGCGCCGCGACCAGCCCGGCGGTCGCCCCGGCGAGCGCTCCCGCTGCCTCCACGGTCGCCGGTGCCGAGGACGCCCATCGCTTGCTACGTGAGGTGATTCAGGGCAGGCGCCTGACCCAGGAGGAGACCGGCGTCGTCTTCGCCGCGCTGGGCGCTGGGGACCTGTCCGAGGCCGAGACCGCCGCCCTGCTGGCCGCCCTGCACGCCCGGGGCGAGACCGCCGACGAGGTCGCCGGGGCCGCCAGCGCCTTCCGCCAGGCCGCCCGGCCCTTCCCCCAGGTCACCTTCCCGCTCGTCGATGTCGTGGGCACCGGGGGTGACGGGGCAGGGACCCTCAACATCTCCACCGCAGCGGGGATCGTGGCTGCCTCTATGGGGGTCTCGGTAGCCAAGCACGGCAACCGGGCCGTGTCCTCGCGCACCGGCGCGGCCGACGTCGTGGCCGCCCTGGGCCTGCCCGTGGACCTCTCCCCCCAGGAGGCGGTGGGGGTCCTGGCCCGTGACCACTTCACCTTCCTGTTCGCCCAGGCCTACCACCCGGCCATGCGCCATGTCGCGCCTGTCCGCCAGGCCCTGGCCACACCGACGATCTTCAACGTGCTGGGCCCCCTGCTCAACCCTGCCCACCTGACCTACCAGCTCATGGGGGTGGCTGACCCGGGCATCCTCGACATGATCGCCGAGACCATGGTCCGTCTGGGTCGCAAGCGCGCGCTGGTGGTCCACGGCGCGGGCACCGACGAGATCGCCGTCCACGGCCCCACCCTGGTGCGTGAGGCCACCCCGCGCGGCGTCACGTCCTACACGGTCACCCCGGAGGACCTGGGAGTGCCCACCTACGCCCTCCACGACGTGCTGGGCGGCGACCCGCAGCACAACGCCGACCTGCTGCGCGAGGTCTTCGTCGGCAACGGCCAGGAGGCGCACCGCGACGCGATCGCCGTCAACGCCGGGGCGCTGCTCTACCTGGCAGGTCCGGCCGACAACCTGGCCGACGGCACCCGCATGGCCCTGGACCAGCTGGCCAGCGGCCGGGTGGCCAGCCACCTGGAGTCCATGACCAGGGCCTCGGAGACGGCCTGGGCCACGGCCGCCGGGAACTCAGCTGCACCCCCGGCAGGTGCCGCTGACCAGGGCGGGGAGGGTGAGACCCGATGACCAGCCCCTCCCCCGGCCCCGCGACACCGCGCCCTGAAGCAGCGCCCGCCGCAGCAGATCCCACCACGGCTAGGCCCGGCACGACCGGGCGCACCGGACCCGCCCGCCCGCAGCGGCGTCCCGTGGACCAGCGTCTCATGGCCACCGGCACCGTCCTGGACTCCATCGTCTCAGCCCGGCGCGCCCGGCTTCCCGAGCTGCGGGCGCAGTTCGGGCACCTGCGCGCCCAAGACCTGGAGCCCTCGGCACGGTCCCTGGCCCAGGCGCTGCGCACCCGCTCAGGTCCCAGCCCCAGCCCGCGCCCGGCCCTTGTCATGGAGTGCAAGGCAGCATCCCCCTCACGAGGCACCATCCGCTCCAGCTACGACCCTGCCGCCCTGGCCACCCAGTACGCCCCTTATGCCTCGGCCGTCTCGGTGCTCACCGAGCCGGACCGGTTCAACGGCTCCTTCCAAGACCTGGCCGCCGTACGAGCGGTGGTGGACGTGCCGGTGCTGTGCAAGGACTTTGTCGTTGACGAGGTCCAGGTGCTGGCTGCCCGCCACCTGGGGGCCGACGCCGTCCTCCTCATGCTCTCCGTGGTGCCTGACGACGTCTACCGCGAGCTGGCCGGGCTGGCCCACGAACTGGGCATGGAGGTACTCACAGAGGTCTCCACGCCCCAGGAGATGCACCGGGCCGCAGCCCTGGGTGCTCGTGTCATTGGTATCAACAACCGAGACCTGCACACACTGGCCACCGACCTGGCCCGTACCGAGGAGATGGCGCCGCTGGCACCAGCCGGCACCGTGCTGGTAGGCGAGTCAGGCGTGTCCACCCCTGGGGACGTGCGCCGCCTGGCCGGGCAGGTTGACGCCCTCCTGGTGGGCTCCTCCCTGTCAGGCGCCCCGGACCCCGCCGCTGCGGCCGCCACCCTGGCCGCTGCGGTGCCCGTGGGCCAGCGCCCCGGCACGGGCAGCGTAGACAGCCCAGGCAGTAGCTCAGGAGCGCCCCAGAAAGGTACCGGGGAGACCACGGGGAGCAACCGGACCCACCCGAGGCTGGGGGCCTACTTCGGCCCCTACGGAGGCCAGTACGTGCCCGAGCTGCTGGTGCCCGCCCTGGACCAGCTCGAGGACGCCTTTATCGAGGCCCGCTCCGACCCCTCCTTCGCCGCCGAGCTGGGCGAGCTGATGAGCCGCTACCTGGGTCGGCCCACCCCCCTGACCCCCTGCGCAGCCTGCCGGTGAAGGGCCGCGCCCGTATCCTGCTCAAGCGCGAGGACCTCCTCCACGGAGGCGCCCACAAGGGCAACCAGGTGCTGGGCCAGGCGCTCCTGGCCCGCAGGATGGGCAAGACGCGCGTCATCGCGGAGACCGGCGCGGGTCAGCACGGGACCGCCACCGCCATGGTCTGCGCCCTGCTGGGCCTGGAGTGCACGATCTACATGGGGGCCACCGACGTAGTACGCCAGGCCCCCAACGTGGAACGCATGGAACTCATGGGGGCCACCGTCGTCCCCGTGAACTCCGGGGCAGGGACCCTCAAGGACGCTGTCAACGAGGCCCTGCGTGACTGGACTGCCTCCTTCCGTACCACCCACTACCTGCTGGGCACGGCCGCCGGCCCCCACCCCTTCCCCACCATCGTGCGCGAGTACCACCGAGTCATCTCCACCGAGGCTCGTGCCCAGGTGCTGGCGATGACGGGGCGCCTGCCTGAGGAGGTCATCGCCTGCGTGGGCGGGGGCTCCAACGCCATCGGCATGTTCGCCGACTTCCTTGACGACGAGCAGGTGAGGCTGACCGGTGTGGAGCCCGCCGGGGAGGGCCTGGACACCGCACGCCACGGAGCACCCATCAGCACGGGGCGGGTCGGTATCCTCCACGGCTCCCGCAGCTACCTCATGCGCACCGCTGACGGCCAGGTGGAGGAGTCCTTCTCCGTCTCCGCAGGCCTGGACTACCCCGGGGTGGGACCCCAGCACGCCTGGCTGGCCGACACTGGGCGGGCCCGCTACGTGGGCGTGGACGACGAGGAGGCCATCGAGGCCTTCCGCCTGCTGTCCCGGCACGAGGGGATCATCCCTGCCGTGGAGTCGGCCCACGCCCTGGCCCATGCCCTGAAGGTGGCGCGCAGCACACCGGAGGGGGCCGAGCCGCCGGTCCTGCTGGTGTGCCTGTCGGGGCGGGGGGACAAGGACCTGGACCAGGTGCGCACGCGCCTGGGCGGCTCGTTCTCCACCGACGGGGCGGTGGCCAGGGCCGCCCGTATGGTGGAGGCGGGCAGGCGCAGCGAGTACGCACCCCTGGCCAGCCTGGCCAAGGAGTCCTGAGATGAGCCGCTACACCGACATGTTCCGAGCACTGAAAGCCCGCGAGGAGGGCGCCTTCGTGCCCTTCGTCATGGTGGGCGACCCTGACCTGGACGTCTGCGAGGCGGTGATCGAGGCACTCGTAGCGGGCGGCGCCGACGCCCTGGAGCTGGGAGTGCCCTTCTCCGACCCGGTGGCAGACGGGCCGACCATCCAGCGCGCCCACGTCCGGGCACTGGAGTCTGGTGCCGGGTTCCACGACTGCCTAAAGGTAGTGGCACGCGTGCGCGCCCGCCACCATCAGGTCCCCATAGGCATGCTCGTCTACGGCAACGTCCCCTTCGCTCTGGGACTGGAGCGCTTCTACGCTGACTGTGCGGGGGCGGGCATCGACTCCGTGCTGCTGCCTGACGTTCCGGTGCGCGAGTCGCTCCCCTTCAGCGCCGCCGCCCGGGCTGCCGGAGTGGACCCGGTCTACATCGCCCCGCCCTCCGCCGCCGACCATACCCTGGATGCGGTGGCCGCCGCCTCGCGCGGTTACATCTACGCGGTCTCCCGGGTGGGAGTCACCGGTACGGAGCACGCCTCCTCCACCGTCGGGCTGGCCCAAGCGGTAGAACGGCTGCGCTCCGCCAGTGCGGCACCGGTCATGCTGGGCTTTGGCATCTCCCGTCCCGACCAGGTTACCGAGGCGCTGGCTGCCGGGGCCGACGGTGCTATCAGCGGCTCGGCGACAGTGAGAATCGTGGAGTCCCACGCCGCCAGCCTGCGGGAGGCACCCAGAGGCTCCACCGCCTACGAGGCGGAGCTGGAGGCGCTGAGCAGCGAGCTGGTCGAGTTCTGCTCAGCCATGAAGGCGGCCACCCACCGCAGTCGGCAGTCCGCCCTCCAGCAGCAGCGGCAGGGGTGAGGCTGGTGCCGTCACTTCTTACAAGGGTCCTGGGGCTGCTGGGACCGGTCGTGACCGCAGCGGCCGACTCCCTGGCGGCTGATAAGACTGGTAGCAGGACCGGCAGAAGTGACAGGCGCGCTGCCTCCGCCTGCCCCTCCACAGCGGCCCCACCTGCCTCCGACTGCCTCAGTAGGGCCACGGTGTGGGACGTGGCCCGCAACGGCCTGCCGTCCTTCGCCTACACGCCCAGCCCTGACGGCCGGGCCGACCCCGGTGAGGTCGTGTGGGCCTGGGTGCCCTACGAGGAGGACCCCTCTCAGGGCAAGGACCGGCCGGTCCTGGTGCTGGCCCGCAGCGACGCGCGCCTAGTGGTCGCCCAGATGACGAGCAGGGACCACGACGCCGACGCCGCCCAGGAGGCCCGGTGGGGCCGGTACTGGTATGACGTGGGCACCGGCGCCTGGGACGGAAAGGGCCGCCCCAGCGAGGTCCGCCTGGACCGGCTGCTGTCGGTGGACCCCGCTGCGGTGCGCCGCGAGGGCGCCACGATGGAGCAGGCAGTCTTTGACGGAGTCGTCACGGCTCTCAAGCAGCACTGGTCCTAAGCCGCTCCTGAGGTGCGTGTCGGCAACGGTGGGAAGCGTCTGCCGGGCAGAGCCTGGCAGACGAGACGTCGGTCAGCCGCTTTCCCGTCAGCCGCAGGTGCCCGCTGACATCCGCTACGAGGCTGCGGTCAGCCGCTTTCCCGTCATAGGAGCCACAGGGCTGAGGTCCTGGGACAGGAGGGGAGCGCCTGGTCCCTCCCCGACCCCCTTCTTCCTGGTCTTCTCTGTTCCTCACTCTCTCGCCCTGGTCCTCTCTATTTCCTGTTTGTTCCTCTCCGTTTCCTCCCCACCGACCATGTTCCTGGTGTAGGCTACGTTGCGCAATGGTCACGTGACGTCCAGCACCCATCCGATACCCTGACCCAACACCCTTGAAAGACCCGTCAATGACGACAACTCCTGCTCCGCAAAGAACCAGCCCCCTCGTGATCCGCAGCGCTGTCGTGGCAGCGCTGGGCGGTCTTCTCTTCGGATTCGACACCGCAGTCATCTCGGGGACCACGGAGAACCTCCGCGACATCTACGGCCTTAGCGACTTCTGGCTCGGCTTCACTGTCGCCACCGCCCTGATCGGCACCATCATCGGTGCCATGTCGGCAGGTCGGCCCGCCGACGTATGGGGCCGCAAGAGGGTCCTGCTGTCAATCGGCATCCTCTACACGGTCTCAGCCCTGGGCTCGGCCCTGGTCTCCAACTGGCTCCTGTTCATGTTCTTCCGTCTCATCGGGGGGATCGGCGTCGGTGGCGCCTCCGTGGTGGCACCGATCTACACCGCGGAGATCTCCCCGGCGCGCATGCGCGGGCGGCTCGTAGGCCTGGTGCAGTTCAACGTGGTGCTGGGCATCCTCCTGGCCTACATGACAAACTACGTGTTCTCCCAAGCCTTCGACTACGAGGTCGCCTGGCGCTGGATGCTGGGCATCGAGGCTGCCCCGGCGGTCATCTTCTTCCTCCTGGCTCTGGGCATCCCGGAGAGCCCCCGGTGGCTCTACGGCCGCGGCAGCACCGGTGAGGCGCGCGCCATCCTCGACCGCCTGACCCAGTCACCGGAGGAGGCCGAGTACGAGATCACCGAGATCGCCCGCCGCCTGGAGGAGGACGCCTCCCTGGGCCAGGCACCGTTCTTCGTGCGCAGGAATACCAAGGTCATCCTCCTGGCCATCGCGATCGCCACCTTCAACCAGCTCTCTGGCATCAACGCGATCATGTACTACGCCCCGGACATCTTCCGCATGGCCGGGGCCGGTAACGACGCGGCCTTCCTGTCCTCTATCGCGATCGGGACCATGAACCTCGTGGCCACCATGACCGCGCTGACTGTCATCGACCGCTTTGGCCGCCGCAGACTCATGCTGGTCGGCTCTATCGGCTACCTCCTGTCTCTGGGCGCGATCTCCTCGGTGTTCTTCCTGTCCGGGGAGGACCTGGGCGGCAGCACCTCCACGTTCGTCCTGATGAGCCTGCTGGTGTTCATCGCCTCGCACGCCTTCGGCCAGGGCTCGGTCATCTGGGTGTTCATCTCCGAGATCTTTCCCAGCCGCATCCGCGCCCGCGGCCAGGCCCTGGGTTCCTTCACCCACTGGTTCTTCGCTGCCGTGGTCTCCTGGGGCTTCCCCACCATCATGGGCGGTCTGGGCGGAGGCTGGGCCTTCGGAATCTTCTTTGTGTGCATGATCGGCCAGCTCGCCTGGGTGCTGCTGACAATGCCAGAGACCAAGGGTGTGCCTCTGGAGGAGATGGAGAAGCGCCTCGGCCTGGACCAGGACTGAACCCCACGCACGTGCCTGCGCCACGGCTCCCGCCGTGGCGCAGGCACGTGCGTCATGGACGCTAGCAGACAGGCACTTCCACACCCCGACGAGGTCGCCTCGCAGACCAGCGAGACTGGAAGGGCTACTCGGCCAAGGGGTACTTCTCTGTGCGTGTCGGGCTGGTTGGTCGTGGCAGTCTGTGTTTGCGTGTCCACGGCGGCCACAAACGCCTCGGCAGAGCACGTAGGTCCCCGGGGAAACCGCGTGAGTGCAAGGCTCTGCTCTCTTGCCCGGGCCAGGTCAGATCCGTTTGTGGCCGCCGTGGACACTCCGTTCTCGAACGTGACATCCGCACGACACAACTGCAGCCGCACCAGCGTCTCCAACCCCACGCGTGAACGAGAACTGGCTAGAGATACACGTACTTGCCACGGGCAGTCGGCTGGTGAGACAGGCCCGTTGCCACCGTGGCACGGGCTGAAGTGGCGGTTATGAGGATGAGCAGGCCGCCGTGGTGACGGTACTGGTATAGGTGGCATGCTTGATGTCCTGCGGGTAGCCGTGGGCAGAAGCCCCAACTAGGAACTCAGCCGCCACCAGAGTTAGGCAACCGCTGAGGCCACCCGCAGGGCCGGCCTGACACGTACCGGAGCACTGCCTCGGCTCGTCTTGCCAAGGCGCTGGCGGACCTGGCCGTGCAGTACGGTCCCCGAGACAGCCATGCCTTCTACCGGCTCCTCCCCGGCAAACAGCGTCATCGTCCACCTGTCGCGCTTCTCCGAGTCCGGGGCACGCAGGTTCTGCACCACCAGCGCGCCCCACAGCTGGCGCACCATGAGTGCCCTCGTGTCGAAGCCATCCACCAAGAACCGGCCACCAGCACCGCCCTGGAGACTCTCGTAACTGTTGTTGCCCCGGCCCACCTCGTCCCGACTGCTGCCCAGGTCGTCGCCACGTCCTCGCACCTCGTCATAGCTGCCCATAGCCAGCCCCGCGTCAGAGACAGCCGTTACGTACAGGGTCCACGGGGAGGCTGGGTCAGTCACGTCGGCACCCTCGGGAAGACGCTCATCAACAAAGTCAGGCCTGGTGATCTCCTCCTGGCTCTCGCGTGCTCCCGCCCCCAGCGCCCCACGGACGTCAAGGAGATCGGGACGGGGGACCAGGAGCGGGCCCCAGACCACCGACTGTGAGAAGTTACAGTCGCGGAACTGCTGCTCCAGGTGCCTACACACCTTGTCAGCCTCTGCCCACGCAGCCGGCTCGAAGGCGTCGTGTAAGAACTCCCTGGTAGGCAGGGGGACACCGTTGTCCAGCAAGAGATGTGCCATTGAGGGCTGCTTCACCCATCCGCTGGCCGCCAGGTAGTCTGCACCGTGCACGCTGCCTCCTGTCATCTCGCGGCTGTCCTGGGCCGCAGGTCCCCCTCATCCACCCTGTCAAGCGCGCCGCCCGGGACGGGCCGTCGCAACGGCCACTCTCCCATGCAGCACACCCTCAATCCTCCAGGCGCACCGACCCGGCGCGACACACCTCACGCCGCGCTGAGCACCTCCACCCTGGGGACCTGCTGCCAGCAGGTGCTAAAGTCGCCCACTGGACCTCTGGCCTGGTCGGCTGCGGGGTCCGGCACACGGGTCAGCCAGGTGCCCCCACCACCTCCTGCCAGTCCCGTGGCGCGAACCCTCTCTCCGGCCACTGACCACACCAGACACGAGAAAGCTTCACCGTGGCGAACATCAAGTCCCAGATCAAGCGCATCAAGACCAACGAGAAGGCTCGTCTGCGCAACCAGTCTGTCAAGTCCGAGCTCAAGACCTACGTGCGCCGTGTCCGCGAGGCCGTCGAGGCCGGCGACAAGGAGGCGGCTCTCACCCACCTCCACGCAGCCTCCCGCAAGCTGGACAAGGCTGCCGCCAAGGGTGTCATTCACAAGAACCAAGCGGCCAACCGCAAGTCCAAGCTGGCCAAGCGCGTCGCCTCTCTGTGAGGCCGGTCCTACCGTGCAACCACCGAGGGCGTCTCCCCGCCAGGGAGGCGCCCTCATCTTGTGCCTGCTCCCCCGCGCGTACCAGCAATGACTTGCCATCGACCAGTTTTACCTGCCAGTCATCTACCAACAAGGAGTGCCCATGCGTACCGGCTTCGACCGTGACACCTACCGGCGGATGCAGTCCGCCCACATCGCGCAGCGCCGGGCACAGTTTTCGGGCAAGCTCTACCTGGAGTTCGGGGGCAAGCTGATCGACGACATGCACGCCTCCCGCGTGCTGCCCGGCTTCACCCCGGACAACAAGGTGGTCATGCTCGCCGAGCTCAGCGACGAGGTCGAGGTCGTCGTCGCCGTCAGCGCCAGGGACTTGGCCCGCAGCAAGGTCCGTGCCGACCTGGGGATCTCCTACGAGGACGACCTGCTGCGCCATGTCGACGCCTTCAGGAGCTACGGGCTGTACGTAGGCAGCGTCGTCATCACCCAGTGGACCGACGACAACCGCCAGGCCCAGGACTTCAGGCGCAAGCTGGAGAGCCTGGGCATCAAGGTCTACCGTCACTTCCCCATTCCCGGTTACCCGGGTGACGTGGCCCGTATCGTCTCCGAGGAGGGTTACGGACGTAACGAGTACATCGAGACCAGCCGCGACCTGGTCGTCGTCACCGCTCCCGGACCGGGCTCGGGCAAGATGGCCACCTGCCTGTCCCAGCTCTACCACGACCACCGGCGCGGCATCGCCTCCGGCTACGCCAAGTTCGAGACCTTCCCCATCTGGAACCTGCCCCTGGACCACCCGGTCAACATCGCCTACGAGGCAGCTACGGCGGACCTTGACGACGTCAACATGATCGACCCCTTCCACCTGGCAGCCCACGGCACCCAGGCCGTCAACTACAACCGCGACGTAGAGGTCTTCCCCGTACTTACCCGCCTGTTCGAGGAGATCCTCGGCTCTTCCCCCTACGCCTCCCCCACTGACATGGGCGTCAACATGGCCGGGTACTGCATCAGCGACGACGAGGCCTGCCGCGAGGCAGCTGTGCAGGAGGTCATCCGCCGCTACTACAAGGCGCTGGTGGCCGAGAGGCGTGACGCCGTAGAGTCCCTTCAGTCCGACCGGATCTCTCTTCTCATGGCCAAGGTCGGTGCGAGCAAGGAGGACCGGCCGGTGGTCCGGCCCGCCCTGCAGGTGGCGGAGTCCACCGGCGCTCCCGCCGCTGCCATCGCGCTACCGGACGGGCGAGTTGTCACCGGCAAGACGTCGGCGCTGCTGGGAGCCTGCTCGGCCATGCTGCTCAATGCGCTCAAGGTCCTGGCCGGGATCGACGACGTCGACCTGCTGGCCCCGGCCTCGATCGAGCCGATCCAGACACTGAAGACTAGGCACCTGGGCTCCCACAACCCCCGCCTGCACACCGACGAGGTCCTCATCGCCCTGGCCGTGTCTGCCAACGGGGACAGCAACGCCCGTAGCGCCCTGGAGCAGCTGGGCAACCTGCGTGGCTGCGACGTGCACACCTCCACCATCCTGGGTCCTGTGGACGAAGGGATACTGCGCGCCCTGGGGGTCCAGGTCACCAACGAGCCGGTCTATGCCACCAAGGCCCTGTACAGGAAGCGCTAGGTACCATCCAGGTACTCCGGCGGCCCGTCCCGGACGCACGCACCCGGATGCTCCCGTCCCTGGCCAGCCTGCTGGCTCGTCCTCATGGCTTCACCGCCGCGCAGTCGTGCCCCGGCTGCGGGCACGACACACGGTGAGCACGGCGCGCTCGACGGCGTAGACAGCGTCCCGGCTGCCCCCCTTGACCTCGGCGTCAGCCTTGGCGACCGCCACGATAGCCGTGGCCAGGGCGTCATCAGACCAGCCGGAGAGCTCGCGCCGCGCCCGGTCTACCTGCCAGGGCGCCATACCCAGGTCGGCCGGGGTCATGCGTCGGCCTCCGGAAGCGGCCACACGTGCCAGCTGGCGGACCTTGGTTGCCAGCGCCGCCACGACCACCACCGGGTCTGTTCCAGTGGCCACGGCGTGACGCAGCGCGGTGATGGCGGCCGAGGTGCTGCCTGCTGCTGCGGCGTCCGCCACGGTGAAGCCGGTGGCCTCGATACGTCCGGCGTAGTAGGTGCTCACGTGCTCGGCGCTGATCGTCCCCTGGGTGTCGGCGAGGAGCTGGTCAACGGCCGAGCACAGCTCACGCAGGTCGCTTCCCAGGGCGTCCACGAGGGCCCCGACAGCCTCCGGCTCGATACGTCGGCCCGCTCGTGCCACGTCGGCGCTCACCAGCGCTGACTTGTCCCGGGGAGACTTCACCGGTGGGCAGGAGACCACGGGGTAGCCAGAGGCCCCGACGGCCTCCAGGAGCCTCCTGCCGCGCTGCCCGCCGTTGTGCCGCAGGACGACGCTGACCTCCGGGTCGGCGGACGCTGCAGCCGAGTCTACGTAGGCCAGCAGATCGGTCAGCAGGGCGTCAGTCATCTGCTCCAGGGCCGGGACCAGGACCAGCCGGGGCTCACCGAACAGGGAGGGGGACACTAGCGTGTCCAGCTGGTGGGCCTCGTAGGTGGCGGCCTCGACCCGGATGACCTCCGTGGTCGGGTCCTTCGCCCGGGCCTGCGCCAGAAGACGTGCCACCGCACGGTCAGCCAGGACCCCCTCTCCCGCCTTGACAAGGACCACCGCAGCCAGCTCGACCTGGTCCCACGTGGGTCCTTCCGGTGTGCTGCGCCTGCTACGGGAGCGTGGGGCTCGGGTGGCTGCCATGGCGCTAGCCTGCCACGAGACAGGAGACGAGACACAAGAGTGAGGCCGTCTCCCGCCCTGCGTCGCAGCCCTCGGCTGGCCGCTCCCAGCACCACCGTCTCCAGCCCGGCCAGGGCCAGCGCCCCGACGACACCTCCGGGGCAGGCCAGCGCGGAGCCGGGAAGGTCGGCAGTCCTGCGGGCCAGCACCACCAGCCACGCGCAGGACGCGAGGGCCGGCCAGGCAATCACGGAGGCCGCCGCGGGCCACAGCGGTGCGACCAGGGCAGCAGTGATGCCGCACACCGTGGCCACAGGGACCACCGGGGCCGCTAGGACGTTGGCAGGGACCGACCACAGCCCTACCTGCGGCTGGAGAAGTACCAGGAGGGGGGCGCAGGCAGCCTGCGCCACCGCAGGCAGAGCCAGACCAGCCGCCAGCCACCGGGGCAGGTAGCGGGACAGGCAGGCCGCCGCAGGCCGTGCTCCCAGCAGGATCCCAGCGGTTGCCGCCACGGATAGGGCGAACCCGTAGTCACGTGCCTGGAAGGGGTCGGCCAGGAGCAGAAGGAGGACTCCGGCGCACAGGGCGGGCACCGAGGCTGAGCGCCTGCCCGCAGCCACCCCGGCAAGCATGACACCACCCATGGCCGCTGAGCGCAGGACGGACCCGGAAGGACGGACCAGGAGCACGAGGCCGCCCAGTACCACGGCCCCCGCCACCGCGCGCCACCGTCGCGGCAGGACGCCCAGTGCGCCCAGGCCCAGCCCCAGGACGATGGCCACGTGCTGCCCGGACACGGCAGTCAGGTGGGTCATAGAGACCGTGCGCATGTCCAGGCGTACCTGCGTGGGCAGGGCGTGGTCGTCCCCCAGGGCGATGCCGGGCACCAGGGCCTGGGCACCCTGGGGCCACCGGAGCACCGTTCCTGACTGGCCCACCTGGCCCTGCTGGTCGGCCGGTGCAGTCTGGTGCGGCCCGGGCGCGCGGGAGGCCTGGTCCGACTGGTCTTCTCCCAGGGCCACGGCTGCTGCCAGGCCCTGCCGCAGCGACGTCACGATCGCCAGGGTCCCGCTGGGAGGAGCCAGGACCTGGACCTGGGCGCCGGAGCCGATGACGGCTGCCCGGGAGCTGCCCGCCTCGGCCGGCTGGAGCCGGGTCCTCACCCGGATCTGCGTTCCCATGTCCAGCTCCAGCCACTGGGCGTCCGCCAGCACCGTGGCTGTGAGCCTGGAGGGCTCTCCCTCCACGGTGTGCACCCTCAGGCTGGTCACCACCGTGGTGGACCCGGCCCGGGCCAGGACCCGTGGCTGCTCGCTCACCGTTGCGGTCAGCGTCACTGCACCAGTGGCCTGCGGCGGCGACACCGAGGTTCCCGAGGCCAGGACGAGCGGGTCCCCCGCACGCGACCACAGCTGGGCGGCACTGACCGTGAGGACCGCCGAGACAGCCAGGGCGCACAGCAGCAGGCTGGCGCTCACAGACCCGGCTGCCCGGGGATCCTCCGGGGCACCGGGGCGCGAGTCCGCCCGGTGGCGTGGCGGCCGGAACCGGCGCACCGGCACGGTCAGCAGCATCGCAGCCCCGAGGCTCGCACCAGCCGCTACCAGGACATGGCGCCACCCGTGGGCACCGCCGACTCCGACGGCCCAGTATGCTGCGGCCCAGCACAGGCCGGCTGGTGCCGCCAGCCTGAGGTCGAGAGGCTCGGGGGCCTTGTCCACCAGGGCGTGGTCACGTTCCCAGGGCCTGCGCTCCCGGTCCGGGCTGGCAGCTCCTGAGTCGGCTGCCCCGGAGCGGACGCTGCCACCGACCAGGCCCCCACGCTGCCGAGGTCGCTGCCTCATACCACGGCCATCTCCCTGAGGGCCTCCAGCTTGGCCTGTCCTATACCAGAGACCTCGGTGAGCTCATCCACGGAGCCGAAGGGACCGTTGGCTTCCCGGTGCTCCACGATCCGCTGAGCCAGCGCCGGCCCGATACCCGGCAGCTCCTCCAGCTCCAGGGCGCTGGCGGTGTTGATGTTGACCAGGCCGGTCACCTCCTGCCCCGGCCCGTCCTGAGACGCCCCGGAGGCTGACTGTCCCGGCTGCTGCTCCCCTGCCTGTCCCGCTTCAGCCTCCTGACCGGTCAGGACCTCGCCCTCACGGGGGACACGCACCTGCTCTCCGTCGCTGAGGACACGAGCCAGGTTGAGCTGGTCGGCATCCGCCTCCTGGGTCACCCCACCAGCCGCCTCGATCGCGTCGGCGACGCGCGCTCCCTGGTCCAGGACCACGACTCCGGGAGAGGCGACGGCACCGGTCACGTGGACGACCACCTGGCCAACATCCTGGGAGGAGTCCGCCTGCCCTGGCTGGCCGGCGGCCCCGCTGCCGGTGGTGGCACGGGGGTCGGTCGGCGGCTCCCCCTGGACCTGGGTGGCCGGAGCCGTGGCAGGAGCCTGGGGCAAGGACTCCCCGGACCCCGAGGCCTCGGCGCCTCCCGGAGCGCCCTCCTCCGCTGCGGGAGCGCCCAGGGCCGTGCGCACCGCCAGGACCGCAGCCAGGACCATGAGCAGCGTCCCCGCCACGACAGCGGCGCGGGGAGCAAGTGCTACCCGCCGCGGACGGGTGGGAGGCTCGTCGGGGTCCGGAGAGCAGGCCAGGCGCACCAGCCTGTCCACAGACCAGTTCCCGGACCTGCCCAGAGCCTGTCTTCTGCCGCTCATGGTGGTGACGCTAGACGGGAGGCGGCTGTCGGTACCCGGGCAGCCAGGACATAGTGTGGACACGGCCGGTCCCGTACGTGCTGTGGTGACTGGGCGGCACCTGCTCACAAGGCGCCCGTTGACAAGCTCGCGCTCACGAGGCACCCGCACGGGCACCCGTCAAGCAGGATCAGGTGCGCACCCGGACCAGGAGCCGGGGTGCCACCGCGATCCCCGTGGCACCAGGACCCAGGTGGACCTCCAACGCCTTGTCAACCGGGAGAGTGAGGACCTGTGCGACCCGCGCCCCCGAGCGCGCCATAGCGGCGTCCACCTCCTCCCTGAGGCCAGGCAGGTCAGGACCGGGGGCCTGGAGGGCCAGGAGCACCGGATCCGCAGGACGTCGGGGCCCGCGCAGCGCGGTGCCTCCGGCTGCCCGCACGGCCTGGGCCACCATGTGCCTCCTGGCACGCGCACCGCCACGCACCGTCTCCACTGCCCGTATGCCCTCGGGCTGGACAGACAGGACCGGGCGAACTCCTAGGACACCCCCCAGCCGAGCCGTCGTGAGGTCAATACGTCCTGACCGCGCCAGGTGCCGCAGGTCGTCGACAACGAAGAACTGGTAGGAGCGAGCCAGGCTCTCCCGGGCCAGGGCGGCACCGCGACGAGCGTCCTGGGCCTGGGAGGCGGCCAGGACCGCCAGGGCCAGCGCCCCGGAGCAGCTGGCGGAGTCCAGCACCCGGACCAGGCCCGGCCTGTCGTCGTTGAGTCGGGACGCGGCCAGCCGGGCGTTGTCCACCGTGCCGGACAGGACCCCGGAGACATGAACAGCCAGGACCTCGTCGGCCCGCTGCGCCGCCTCACGGTAGGCCTGCTCCAGCTCCTCGACGCTGGGGCGCGACGTAGCTGGCTCCCTGCCACCGGCGGAGGATGCGTCGCCGCTGCCACCACCGGTGTGGTGGAGGGGCACGACGACGATACCGTGGCGGGCGCAGGACTCTGCTGGCAGGCAGGCGGCAGAGTCGGTGACCACGGCGAGCGTCATGGACCCAGCCTAACGGGACCTAGCGGGAGCCCGCCCCGTGTAGCCGTGGAAATCACCCCCGGCTCGCCGGGAGCAGAACGACGTCGAGGTACTCGAAGTACCGGGCCTGCCCCGCACCAGCCCGGAAGGCCCCGCAGCGCAAGGATGCGCAGCGTCTGGCCAGACAGGCCTGGTACCCGGATCAGCCACCCGGCCAGCCCCAGGGGCACAGGGGCTCACCCGGGCACGGTCCCGGGACTCAGTCGGGCACGATGCTGACCAGCCTCGGCGCCCGCACGATGACCCGGCGCACGCCCCGGCCGTCCAGGCTACGCCGCACGCCGGGAGCGGCCAGTGCCGCCCTCTCCAGGTCCTCCTCCGAGATGTCCGGGTCCACCTGGAGGCGGTCGCGCACCTTGCCCCGGACCTGGACCACGCAGGTCACCCGCTCAGCGCGCAGCAGGGACTCGTCAGTGACCTCAGGGAAGGACTCACGGGCAAGGGAGCCCTCGTGCCCCAGCCTGCTCCACAGCTCCTCGGCGATGTGCGGAGCCACCGGGGCCGTCATGAGGACCAGCGGCTCGACCGCCTCACGCGGCACGGGGTCCAGACCGGTGAGATGGTTGTTGAGCACGATGAGCTTGGCGATCGCCGTGTTGAGACGCATCCCCTCGTAGTCCTCGCGCACACCCACTACCGTGCGCGCCACCAGGCGGCGGGTCTCCTCCTGGGCAGGCTGGTCGCCCACGACGGTGTCACCGGTGGCCTCGTCCACCACGTTGCGCCACAGGCGCTGCAGGAAGCGCTGCGCCCCCACCACCGCCCGGGTCTCCCAGGGCCGGTCCACGTCCAGCGGCCCCATGGACATCTCGTAGACGCGAAAGGTGTCCGCGCCGTAGGCCTCGTACATCTCGTCAGGGGTGACGATGTTCTTCAGGGACTTACCCATCTTGCCGTACTCACGGCTGACCTGCTGACCCTGCCAGGTGTAGGCCACCGAGCCGTCAGGGCCCTCGGTCTCCTCGACCTCCTCGGCAGGCACGTACTGGCCCCGGGAGTCGGTATAGGCGTAGGCCTGGATGTAGCCCTGGTTGAACAGCCGGTGGTAGGGCTCGGAGGAGGAGACCACGCCCAGGTCGAAGAGCACCTTGTGCCAGAAGCGGGAGTACAGCAGGTGCAGCACGGCGTGCTCCACCCCGCCCACGTACAGGTCGGTACCCCCCGAGGTGTTGCCGTCCTGGGGCCTGGGTCCCATCCAGTAGGCCTCGTTGGCAGGGTCGATGAGCGCCTCGTCGTTGTCCGGGTCGGCGTAGCGCATCTCGTACCAGCACGAGCCCGCCCACTGGGGCATCGTGTTGGTCTCACGGTAGTAGGTCCGGGTGCCCTCCCCCAGGTCCAGCTCGACCTCCACCCACTCGGTGGCCCTGCTCAGAGGCGGCTCGGGCTCGCTGGCGGCGTCATCGGGATCAAAGGAGCGCGGCGAGTAGTCGGTGACCTCAGGCAGCTCCACGGGCAGCATCGACTCGGGCAGGGCGTGGACACGCCCCTCCTGGTCCCACACCACAGGGAAGGGCTCGCCCCAGTAGCGCTGCCGGGAGAACAGCCAGTCACGCAGACGGTAGGTGACTGCGGCCCGGCCCGCCCCCCTGGACTCCAGCCACGCCGTGATGGCCGTCTTGGCCTCCTCCACTCCCATCCCGTTGAGGCTGATCTCCTCGTTGGCGGAGTTGACGAGCTTACCGTCACCGGTCCACGCCCCCTCCTCCAGGGACGTGCCCTCCGGCAGCGCCACGGTCGCCACGACGTCCAGGTCGTAGGCCCGGGCAAACTCCCAGTCACGCTGGTCGCCCGAGGGCACCGCCATGATGGCCCCGGTCCCGTAGCCCATGAGGACGTAGTCGGCTACAAACACCGGCACCTGTGCCCCGTTGACAGGGTTGACCCCGAACAGCCCGGTGAAGACCCCGGTCTTGGCTCGGCCCTCGTCGCTGCGCTCGGCCTCAGTGGCTGCCGCCGCCTGGGCGCGGTAGGCGGCCACGGCCTGGGCCGGGGTGGCATAGCCGCCGGTCCAGGCCTCCTTAGTGCCCTCAGGCCAAGCAGCGGGCACGGCTAGGGCGGCTGCGTCCTGCGCCACCTCCTCCGCAGAGCGCACGGAGGCGGAGGAACCCGCCCCGCCCAGCAGCGGGTGCTCAGGGGCCACCACCATGAAGGTGGCGCCGAAGAGTGTGTCAGGCCGCGTGGTGTAGACCACGAGCTCGGCACCAGGACCGGCCGCAGGCACACCGAAGACGACCTGCGCACCTTCGGAGCGCCCGATCCAGTTGCGCTGCATGAGCCTGACCTTCTCCGGCCAGTCCACCGTGTCCAGGTCCTCGGCCAGGCGGTCGGCGTAGGCGGTGATCCGCATCATCCACTGGCGGAGGTTGCGCTGGAACACCGGGTAGTTGCCACGCTCGGAGCGGCCCTCGGCCGTGACCTCCTCGTTGGCCAGCACGGTTCCCAGGCCCGGGCACCAGTTGACCGGGGCAGAGGTGACGTAGGCCAGCCGGAAGGAGTCGATGACGTCGCTGCGCTCCCCCGGGTCCAGGTCAGACCAGTCCCGCCCGTCAGGCACTGCAACCTGGCCGCTGGCCAGCTTCTCCACCAGCTCGGAGACCGGCCGGGCGGCACCCCGGCCGCGGCCGTCACGGCGTTGTGCCTCAGGGTCGAACCAGGAGTTGAAGACCTGCAGGAAGATCCACTGGGTCCAGCGCACGTAGTCCACGTCGATGGTAGCCAGGGACCGGCGCGGGTCGTGGGACAGCCCCAGGCGGCGCAGCTGGCGGCGCATGGTGGCGATGTTGGTCTCGGTAGAGGTCCGCGGGTGCTGTCCGGTGGCCACGGCATACTGCTCCGCAGGCAGGCCGAAGGCGTCGTAGCCCATCGTGTACAGCACGTTCCTGCCGGTCATGCGGCTGAAGCGGGCGACGACGTCGGTGGCGATGTAGCCCAGAGGGTGCCCCACGTGCAGCCCCTTGCCCGAGGGGTAGGGGAACATGTCCAGCAGGAAGAGCTTCTCCTGCTGCGCCCTGGGCCCTGCCAGCGTCCCCACCGGGTTGTCGGCGTAGAAGGTCCCCTCCTCCTCCCAGCGGTCCTGCCAGGAGGTCTCGATGGCGCCGGCCAGCTCGGCCGTGTAGCGGTAGGGGGTGGCCTCGGCGTCGTCCGGCTGCTGGCTGGCGGGCTGGGTGCGGGAACGGGCCTGGGTCATCGTGGCGCTGCTCTCATTCTATGGTCTAGTGCGGTCGCGGCTCCGGGCGCGCGCCCGGCCGCCGGACCACAGGCTGCCCTCGCTGAGCACCCGGGAGGCGGCACGGCACCCGCCCCAGGACGGGGAGGTCGGGCACGCCAGGCAGCCACAGCCTAGCGCCTGCCGGCTCTGGCAGACCTGCCAGCCCTGTCCCACGTGTCCCGCCCTTACCCGCCGACGTGGGCACACGTCACCCTGCCGAGCCCCGACAAGCCCTGCCGAGACCTCCGAGACCTCCACCCGCGCAGCAGCCTGACCGGCATCCTGCGTCTCAGGTAGCCTGGCCCACCGACAACCACCGGACGGCCCTCCTGGCTGGACAAGCAGGCCCTCCCACCTGGAGGGCCGAGCCCCTGGGGCGGCCTCCCCCTGACGAGAGGCACACATGACTCCAGCACCGTCCCCCTACCGCGCCCGGACGGCCTCCCGCCGCCCTCGTGGGCGCGCGCTGCTCGCCCGCGCCCACCACGCCCTGGAGTCGGAAGTCGTCTCCGGGCTCCTCATGGTGGCCGCCGCCGCAGTAGCCCTGGTCTGGGCCAACTCTCCGTGGCGGGGTGCCTATGAGTCGCTGTCCCAGACCGTGGTGGGACCTCACGCGCTGCACCTGGACCTGTCCCTGGCGCACTGGGCCTCGGACGGGATCCTGGTGGTGTTCTTCTTCGCCGTCGGGCTGGAGCTCAAGCAGGAGCTCGTCGTCGGCTCGCTGCGCGACCTCAGGGAGGCGACCCTGCCGATGCTGGCTGCCGTCTTCGGGATGGTCGGCCCGGCCCTGGTCTACGTCGCCGTCCAGCTGGCCTCCTCAGGGGGCAGCCTTAGCGGCTGGGCGGTGCCCACGGCCACGGACATCGCCTTCGCCGTAGCGGTCCTGTCCATCTTCGGGCGCGGCATGCCCCCTGCAGCGCGTACCTTCCTGCTGACCCTGGCCGTGGTCGACGACCTGCTGGCGATCATCGTCATCGCCTTCTTCTACTCCCAGGGGCTTAACCCCCTGGCGCTGCTGGGCGCGCTGGCCGTGACAGGGGTGTTCGCCCTCCTGGTACGCCGAGGGACCACCCACTGGTACCTGCTCATCCCGCTGGGCCTGGCCGCCTGGTGGCTCATGCACGCTAGCGGCGTCCACGCCACCATCGCCGGCGTCCTGCTGGGGATGACGGTGCCTGCCCGCCCCACGCGCGCCGAGCCCACCGGTATGACGGCCCGCTTCACCCACCTGGTGCACCCCTGGAGCGCGGGGCTGGCGCTGCCGGTCTTCGCCTTGTTCGCCGCCGGGGTCAACATCGTAGACGGAGGCGGCCTGGTCGAGGCACTGGCTGACCCCGCTGCCATCGGCGTCTACCTGGGCCTTCCCGTGGGCAAGGTCCTGGGGATCTGGGGGCGGTGGTCCTGCTGACCCGCTTCACCAGCCTGCGGCTGGGCCACGGGGTCGACAATCCCGACGTCCTCGCCCTGGCGGCGATCGCAGGCATCGGCTTCACCGTGTCCCTGCTGATCGCGGGCCTGGCCTTCGGGAGGGACCCACCACCGACCACGCCCGGGCTGCCGTGCTCCTGGGCACCGCTATCTCGGCCGTGCTGGGAGCCGTCCTGCTGCGGCACCGGGTACGCCAGCCACGTCGTGGCACTCCCTCCACCCGCGGCCACGTCATGCGCCCCCACCACTGAGCCACTGACCCGCTCGCGTCATCGCGCGGCACCTCACCACCAGGCTGTCCGCCCCGGCCGTGGGCGGGCGGTAGCGGGGTGCTCCCACCCGCACGAGCGGCCCCTGCTAACCCCGCACAGGCCTGTCTGAGCCTACCGGGCTGGTGAACGCCTACCGGGATGGTGAACCCAGGTGGGAGGGGACGAACTCGCCCCACCCGTCCTCACGCAGCCCCGCCCGCAGCCGCTCCATGGCCGCGTCCAGCTCCTCCCCGGGGACGTCGTGCCTGGCGGATGAGAAGGACAGGTCAGCCTCCGAGCGGATCGGCAGGACGTGGAGGTGAAGGTGGTCCACCCCGTAGCCGGCGACCACGAGCCCGGCCCGGGAGGCCTGGAAGACCCGCGTCTGGGTGGCCCCCACGCGCCTGGCTACCACGGCCAGGTGGGCCACCAGGTCCTCGGGTGCCTCTGTGAAGGAGTCGACCTGGTGACGCGGCACCACCAGGACGTGTCCGTCGGTGTGGGGCTCGATGGTGGCGAAGGCGACGCACAGCTCGTCGGCCCACACGAAGCGCCCAGGGACCTCCCCGTTGATGATCCTGGTGAAGAGGGTCGGCCCAGCACCGCCCGCCTCCCGGGTGGCACCGCCACCGGGGGCCGTAGGGGCGTCAGGAGCGGCGGACGCATAGGGGCTCGTCCCAGAAGTCGTCTCAGAGGTTGTCATGACTCTATTGTCCCCTGGCCTGTCGCCCCTTCCCTCAGCGGCACAGCCACAGGGACCCCTCAGGCACGACGGCGTCCGGCAGCCCCGCACCTCGACCGCCGCACACACGCACCACGCAGGCCCGCCGCCGTCTCCCCCCGGCCTCGCCAGGCGCCATGGTGCCCCGGTCCACCAGCCGCACTCGCGTGTCCAGCCGGATGCCGGCACGCGCCAGGTGGCGCAGGGTCTGGGAGTCGTCCCTGATACGGCCCACTATCCCCCTGGCCCCCACCCTCAGGGCCTCCAGGGGCACGAGCTCAGGGACCACCACCTGGCCGTCAGCGGTGGGGATCGGGTCACCGTGAGGGTCCCGGATGGGCCGCCCCAGCACCACGTCCAGCCGTTCCAGGAGCCTGTCGGAGACCGCGTGCTCCAGCTCCTCCGCCTCGGCGTGGACCTCGTCCCACTCAAAGCCGAGCCGGGTCACCAGGTAGGTCTCCAGGATGCGGTGGCGCCGCACCATCGCCATCGCCCGCAGGCGCCCCTCAGGGGTGAGCGTGACGGCCTTGTACGGCTCGTGGGCCAGCAGCCCCTCCTCCACCAGCCGTGACACGTTCTCGGAGGCCGTCGAGGGCGCCACACCCATGCGACGGGCCAGGCCGGTGACGGAGGCGCCCTGCCCACCCCACTCGCCAGCCGCCCACACCGCCTTGAGGTAGTCCTGGGTCACGGTCGAGGACCCGGCCGCGTCCCCGCCTCTGCTGCCTCCCGAGACGCCTGCGCTCATCCCAGCAGCGCCCTCCACTGGTCCCACAGACCCACGAGCACGACCAGGAGGACCACCAGGTACATTCCTGCCGCCACCCACCACCGTGCCCTCAGCACGGCGAGGGCACCCCGGTCCCCCAGCCCCAGGTGCCCCCGGCCGCAGCCCACCCCAGGTAGCCGCGGCCACGGGGATCGTCACCGCCCACACCAGCATGCAGAAGGGGCACAGCTTTGCGAAGGTCACCACGGACACGGCAAGGAACCAGGCGACGAAGGCGACTCCTCCCAGGCACCCCAGGCTCAGCGCCCACCACATCCACCGGGGCAGGCTCAGGCCGGCCAGCACAACCGCCCCCACGGTCAGGAGGGCGGCGAAGGCCATGGCTCCGACGAAGGAGTTGGGCACCCCCAGAAGGTTCCCCTGCCAGACGTCGAGGGTCTCCCCGCAGGAGATCAGCGGGTTGACGTCACAGGTCAGGTTCGCCATCGGGTTACGCAGACGCGTCAGGTGGGCGTCGATGAGCCTCCAGCAAGCCAGCAGCCCCAGCAGGGAGCAGACCACCAGGAGCCAGCCGTAGGAGCGGGGTGCCCCGCTGGGAGCACGCCAGCCGCCCGGAGCCTGGCCGTTACCGCCAGGGTGGGCACCTGCCTGCTGGACACGCGCCAGGAGGTCGTCGGCACCGGGCCCGTCACCGCTACCAGAGGGGTCATAGTCCTCAGGAGCGTTGAGGTAGAGCTCCAGCTCCTCCTCGCTCATGGCGTCGATCTCGGCATCCGTGGGCACCCGCACCATGCGGTCCCTCCCTCGTCTCTCGTTGTCTCTCACCCTTTTCTCCCTGCCTCTGTCAGGGCTATTGTGCCTCACCGCTGGTCGGCGCCCGCTGTGCTCGTCGTCGCTGCCCCGGGCTGCGGGATCGGCTCGCCCGGCGGGACCGCCTGCCACGCCCCTACCGTGACCGAGGCGTCAGGGTGGAGGACCACCGCGCGCCAGGCGACCAGGCTGCCGTCCTCAGCAAAGGACAGCACGTGCAGGTAGGCGTCCTGCGTGACCGCGCCCAGGGAGGTGCCGCCCTTGCCTGCACCAGACACGAGGGCGGACACCTCGCCACCACTTCCCTGGCTGGTCGTCATACCCCGCTCAGCGTGGACGTGGCCCGCCAGGAGCAGCGGCGCGCACCCCTGGGAGACCAGGGGACCGAAGGTGGCTGGCTGGTGGATGAGCACGACGTCGCTGCCTGAGCCGGTACAGCTGGTGGCGGCCAGCCGGGCGCCTACCTCTTCGGCGGTCTCGCCGCTGCGGGTGGTGGTCCCCGTGGCGGTGGTGCGCTCGGGATCGTCCTGCCCCAGCACTCGTAGGCCGCCGACCTCCTGGATAGTGCCGTCGGTCACCGTCCACCCCTGCGAGCGCAGCCTGGCGGCGGTGGACTCCGAGTCGTGGTTGCCGATGGTCGCGACCTTGTCCACCGTGGAGGGGACCGCCTGGCTCAGGGCGTCCACGCACAGCTGCTCCGGGTCCGAGCCGGTCATGGTGAGGTCGCCGTCGTCCATGTGGACGTCAGCCCCGGAGACCTCGTCCAGGACACCGGTGAAAGCGATGACGTCGAGGTTGCAGTGGAGGTCGGTGGACAGCACCGCGGTAACGGCTCCTCGCTGGGGGACGGCCCGGGCGCCGGTGACCGGGGCGGTGGTGGAGGCAGCCTCTGGTGAGGCGCCCGGGGTAGGCACCTGCGTACCTGTGGGGGTGGCAGAGACCCCGGGACTCTCACCGGGAGTCTCGGTGCCGGCAGAGGCAGTCCCGGCGTCTGCAGCAGCGCTGGCCTCAGCCTCTGCAGCCTCTGCGGCCCGCTGCCTGACCTGCGCGACATCGACCTGGCCGTCTGCGGCCGTGACCTCCACGGTGCCGCCAGTCTCCTGGGAGACCGCCCAGGCGGTGCGTAGGCTCGCCTCTGCCTGGGAGTAGAAGGCCTCGTTGGTCTCCAGGAAGTCGGTGACGCGGGGACCGTAGGCAGTCACCACGTCTGCGACGCGCCCCGAGAGGGTGGCCCCGGCCACCGGCGTCCCCTCCAGGGCCGCGAGCCTGGCCCCGTGGACAGGTGCGGAGCGCAGGGCGGGTACCAGCAGGACGGTGACGGCGGCCAGGAGTGCGGCCGTGGCCGCGACGACGGGGGGACGACGCAGGAGGGCGCCCCATGCAACGTCGGTGCGGCCGTACCCCTGACCGCCCACGCTCCCGGCGAGGAGGCTCCGCGTGGCACCGCCACGGCTCCTGGTGAGGGTCATGTGGGCGGCGGCAACCAGGCACAGCAGGACCCCCTCGACGACTCCAGCGCGGCGCAGGCCGTCGTGGAGCAGCGCGTGCAGGCCCCGCTGGACCGTCAGCTCAGGGTGGGTGACCAGCCCGACGTAGGAGGCCGCGTCCGAGGACAGGCTCTCCCCCAGCGCGGAGGGATCGACGACGTCGGCCTGCGTGGCCCCGGAGGGAATCTCGCCCAGAACCACCTCCACTCCCAGGGGACCGGCAGGCGAGTCGATGGAGGCTGCCCCCAGCGGCCCCAGGTCAAGGGTGACGGTGGAGTCCAGCGTGGTGGACCAGGTGGCCTCGTGAGGTCCGACCGGGGCCGAGGCCCTGGCCGTGGCCAGCCCCACAGCCAGCGACACAGCACCCGTGACAACCAGCAGCGCGGTCATGCGCAGCACCGGGCGCAGCCTGGGTCCCCACCCGGGAACAGCGCCCCGGCTGCCTCTTCCCTCGCGGCGCGGGTAACGGGCCGTCCCGGGAGTGCGGCGAGCGGGCGAGCCGGTGCCCGACCCCCTGAGGGCCGAGCGTCTCAGCGGCTGGGTCCTCGCCCCCATCCGGCCAGAGCGAGGACCGCTGGAAGCGGAAACGGCCCGGCCCGGGTACCGCTCCCTAGGCTCAGCCACGGCCGCCAGCTCCCACCGCCGGGGCCTGGTGACCCGGGGCGGACGGCACGGACGGCGGCAGGGGCGATACCGCTGTCGGCGCCACCGTCGATGCCGGGGCCGACACGGTCCTAGCAGCGCACGCGGCTGCGTCGGAGTCAGCCAAGGCGCTGCCCAGCTCTCTGGCCAGCTCTGTCACGAGCCCGGCAGTCTCCTCCCAGCCGGTGACAGCGCGGCAGGCGACGCCCAGGGCCTTGACCGGGTAGTCGTTGCCGCCAGGGTCCAGGCGGTCACCCACGAACAGCATCTCCGCCAGGGGGATACCGGTGGCCCGTGCCAGCCGGGTCATCCCGTAGGCCTTGTCAACCCCTTTCTGGGTGATGTCCACGCTCGTCGATCCTCCGGAGCGGACCTCGAGCCCGGGCAGGCGCTGGGCCACCGCGTCACGCAGGGCGCTCTTCTTCTCACCGCTGGGGTCCCAGGCCTCCTTCGCCTTCAGCGGGGCATCCTGCCCCAGGGCGGAGAAGGTGACCTGGCTGCCGCGGTCCTCCAGGACAGGCCCCCAGGTCCGATCCTCCCACAGCCCCAGTCTGCGGGCCTCCTCCTCCACCACCGCCAGCACCTCCCGGGTCTGGGAGGCAGTCAGGTCGTTGGCGTAGACCAGCCTCCAGTCACCTCTCCCGTCGCTGTCCCCCTCGCCCTGCGGGTCGTAGGTGTAGTAGCGGGTTCCGCAGGTCGGCATGAGGTGGAGCCGGGACAGCTGGGCCGGGCTGGCGCCCAGTCCGGTCAGGACCTGGTCATGAAACTGGGCTACCTGGCCCCCGGAGATGACGCAGACGGGAACGACGTCCAGCAGACCACGCAGCGCGGCAGCCATAGGCTCGGGCAGGGGCGACTTTGACGGGGCGAGGGTACCGTCAAGGTCGAAGGCCACCAGCCCGGGTCCCGGCACAGTGCCTGTCGCACCAGGGCACGTGCCGACTGCGGCTGCGTGGTCAGCGTGTCCGGGGGCGGGGGTACGTGCGTCGCTCATGGGCGCATTGTGTCGCACCTGAGTGCACAACGGTCAGGAGCATGCAGCCGGGTCCGGCACGTGAGACACGGTCGCGACCCGGGGCTCAGGACTGCGAACCGGAGGTGTTGGCAGCGCTGTCAGTATCACCGCCAGTGCCGCTGTCGGCACGAGCGTCAGCACCACCGCCACGCAGGTGCTCGTGCGCGGCGGCCGAGGCGGCTGCGCGCGCGTCACGCTCCTCGCGGCGGCCCCGGGAGACCAGGGAGGTCACCGACACCGCCAGCCCTCCCCAGATGATGACGACAGACGTGAGCATGAGGGCGATAGCCGATCCTGTCATCTCTCACTTCACCCCCTCAAGGGTGTCCAGGGCGAGGGGCTCGAAGTCGTCCACGGGCGTGCGCCACGGCAGGAGGGTGGTCACCGCCGTGGCCACCGCCACCAGGAACAGCACGCCCCAGCCGAAGATCGCGGTAAAGGCCAGGGAGTAGTCGTCGTAGCCGTCGGTGAGGAAGGACCACGCCGTCTGGACGAACATGTAGCCCAGGAGCACGGGGACCACGACGGCGACCAGGAGGCGCCACCAGGAGCCGATCAGCCGGGTCTCGGAGACCAGGTTGAGGTGGCGCTGCAGCATCCCGAGCCGCCTGAGCACCAGGCCGGTGCCCGCGCACATGATGATGGCCGAGGCCACCACCCCGATGTTGTTGATGTAGGCGTCCACCACGTCCAGGTCGTACAGCCCGAGGAGGTCCCGAACAGGACGAAGGACAGCAACGCGGCCGGGACCCCCACGACCAGGGTGGCCCGGGGCGTGGTCAGGGCGAACTTCTCCGCCACGGAGGAGGCCACCACCTGGATGATGGAGATGAAGGACGTCAGCCCGGCCATGGAGAAGGAGGCGAAGAACAGGGTGCCGAACAGCGCACCTCCAGGCATCTCCGAGATGACGGTCGGGAAGGTGACGAAGGACAACATGACCCCCTGGATGCCCTCCAGATCGGAGACGGCCACCCCCTCGCGGAAGGCCATGAAGCCCAGGGTGGCAAAGACGCCGATGCCGGCGAGGATCTCGAATGAGGAGTTGGCGAAGGCGGCCACCATCCCCGTGCCTACCAGATTGGAACGGCGCCGCAGATAGGAGGAGTAGGTCAGCATGATGCCGAATCCCACCGACAGAGAGAAGAAGATCTGCCCAAAGGCCGCCATCCACACAGTGTGGTCGCCCAGCGCGGACCACTGGGGGGTGAACAGGGCGTTGAGCCCGCTGGTCGCCCCGGGCAGCACCAGGGCGCGCCCCACCAGGAGGACGAACATGGTCACCAGCAGCGGCAGGAAGACCCTGTTGGCCCTCTCCACCCCGCTGGACACGCCGCGGGCGATAGTGGTGATCCCGAAGACCCACACGAGGAGGAGGGGGACGACCACCCCGGCCACAGGCGTGGCGGAGTAGGCCGGGGTCCCCGAGGAGGAGATCTCCCCAGGCCGATGTAGTCGAAGAAGAAGCCCTGCGCGTCGTCTCCCCAGGCCGTGGTCACCGCGAAGACGGTGTAGCGCAGGGACCAGGCCACGATGACGGCGTAGTAGGACATGATGACGAAGCAGATGAGGACCTGGAACCAGCCCAGCCACTCGAAGCGGCGAGAGAGACGGCGGAAGGTCGTAGCCGCACTGCCCCGGAACCGGTGGCCCAGGGCGTAGTCCAGGAACAGGACGGGGATGCCTACGCACAGCAGGGCCACCATGTAGGGGACGATAAAGGCCCCTCCGCCGTTGCTGTAGGCGACCCCAGGGAAGCGCCAGATGTTTCCCAGGCCGATGGCCGACCCGACAGCCGCCATGAGGAATCCGACCTGGCCGCTCCACTGCTCG
The DNA here is from genome assembly GCF_003606385.1 of Actinomyces lilanjuaniae. Taxonomy (NCBI): domain Bacteria; kingdom Bacillati; phylum Actinomycetota; class Actinomycetes; order Actinomycetales; family Actinomycetaceae; genus Actinomyces; species Actinomyces lilanjuaniae. Next base: position 1,892,453 of record NZ_CP032514.1, read on the forward strand.
CGACCCGGTGCCTGCTGTGGTGTCTGCGCGGACTGCTCGGCGCCGCTGGAGGAGGTCATAGGCGTCCTTCCGTGGTGTCCCTAGGTACGGTGCCCTGGCAGGCAGACCGATAGCCCCTGCCGTGGGCCCGAGCAACTTAGTGGTGGGTACCCGCTCTGTCCTCTCGCGTCCAGAATGTGGACCGCCGCGTGGCCCGCCGCAGGGCAGACTACCGCACGGCTACCCACCTGGCAGCCCCCGGCTACTAGCCTGGTCGTCCAGGCTCCCTGTGCTTCCTGTCCCGTCCCAGCGCGGGAGACGCAGGTGGACAGAGGCGGCTTGCAGAAAATCATCCACAGGAAGGTCCCCCATGGCCACACCGCACATTGGCGCCCAGCCCGGCGACTTCGCCCCTGCGTCCTCATGCCCGGGGACCCCAGGCGGGCCCAGCGCATCGCCGAGCGCCTCATGCCCGACGCCCACCTGGTCACAGACGTGCGGGCATGCTCGGCTTCACCGGCACCGTTGCCGGCCGCCCCTCAGTGTCATGGGCTCGGGCATGGGGCAGCCCTCGCTGACCATCTACGCCACTGAGCTGTTCCGCGACTTCGGCGTCGAGCGGATCATCCGTGTGGGCACGGCGGGGGGCGTGGCACCCTCGGTGCAGGTCGGGGACCTGGTCGTGGCTACCGGTGCACACACGGACTCCGCCATGAACCAGGCCCGGATCCCGGGGGTGAGCTTCAGCGCCGTCGCCGACTTCCACCTGGCCCGGGCCGCCTGCGAGGCGGCGGAGAGAGAAGGGGCGAGGCCGCACGTGGGCACCGTCATCTCCCGGGACCACTTCTACCTCACGCCCGAGGGCCAGACGCAGCGTCTGGCCGACTACGGCGTCCTGGCGGTGGAGATGGAGGCGGCTGCCCTGTACGGGGTGGCCGCCGAGTTCGGCAGGCAGGCCCTGGCCGTCCTGACCGTCTCCGACCACCTCCTGGACCACTCCCAGGACATGAGCGCGGCTGAGCGCGAGACCCGTTTCGACGGCGCGCTGCGGCTGGCCGTGGCCGCCGCGCACAGCTGAGGAGGAGCCTGGGAAGGAGACCAGGAACGCCTTACCTGCTCGGAATAACGCAAGATGGCGGCACGCAACCGGTGGCGCGCCCGTGAGCGCGCCACCTGCGGGCACGTCGTGTCCTGAGACCGGGATATGCGCGCCGTTGCAACGAAATCTGGGGCCTCACCCTGTGGAGGCATCACCCTCTGCTGCCGGTGCGCAGGGAACGGATTTACGTTAGAAGCGTCCACCTCACGGCACCACACGGAAGGAAGCCCGCCATGACCGCCGTCGCCCAGATCACCTCCTGTTCCACCACCTCCTGCGCCTTCAACAACGGCGGCTGCACCGCCTTTGCCATCACCGTCGGCGGAGACACGGGGGCACCGTCCTGCGGCACGTTCCTCAGCCTGGACGCCCGGGGCGGCCTGGGTGTGGCTGACGCCCACGTCGGCGCCTGCCAGCGCCTGGAGTGCGTCCACAACACCGACCTCATGTGCACCGCCGAGGCCGTCCAGGTCGGGGGCGACACCGCCGCCTGCCTGTCCTACCAGGCCCGCTGAGGGCAGGTTCGCACCGCCCCGACCATCCGGGCGACCCGTGGCCGAGGTGTGGGGGCCAGCCGTACTGGCTGGCCCCTTCTGCTTGCTACGCGGCCTGCTATAAATCGGCTACTATAAATTCCGGTCTTCCGCGCAGACTGGTACGCGCACGGGGAGCACGAGCAGCAGCTGCTGCCTCCATGACATGGCGCCGTTTTTGCGTCTCAACAGTTCAAAGGACCGATATGACCTCGCTGAGACACCACGGCTTCCAGGGCGCGCGTACCTGGTACGCCTTCGGTATCGCAGGAACTCTCATCGGCTCAGGGACAACGGCCGCCCAGCCCTACCTGGTGGGCCGGGTGACGGACTCATTTCTTGACAGCGGGGGCTTTCCCACAGCACTCCTGGGTGCCCTGGCTGCCGCCTTTGCTGTTGACGCCCTGGCTTCGACGAGCAGCCGCCTCCTCTTCGGGCTGGCCTCGGAGCGCTTCGTGCTCAACCTGCGCAACCACCTGGCGCGCCGCGTCCTGGAGGCTCCCTACTCACAGTCGTCGTCCTACGACCGGGGTGACCTCAACAACCGCCTGGTCGAGGACATTCCCAGTGCCCAGCAGCCCTACTTCTCCACCTACCCGGACATCGTCGGCTCCGCCCTGGTGGTGATCTTCTGCTTGTCGGGGATGCTGGTGACCAGCTGGCCCCTCACCCTGGGACTGCTGGCCCTGCTGGTCGTCTTTGGCCTGCTCCTGCTTGTTGTCCTGCGCAGGCTCAACCAGGTGGCCGCCAGGTCGCGCGTGGCTGAGGCCCGCTACTCCTCGTTCCTGTACGAGGTGCTCTACAACCTTATGCCGCTCAAGGCCCTCACTGCCGAACGCTGGGCGGCCGGAGAGCTGGGGGCGCGTGCCGGTGACGCCCGCTATCTGGGTAACAGGCTCGTCGGGTACTCCTCCCTCATCCTGCCGGTGGTCAACATCGGTACCCAGCTCGGCCTAGTAGGCGTCCTGCTGGCCGGCGGGTACATGGTCACACGGGGCGATCTGGAGACCAGCGCCCTGGTGGCCTACTTCCTCTACCTGGTCTACATGGTCTCCCCGCTCGTCTCCCTGGGTATCGCCCTGGGGGACCTGCGTGAGGCAGACGCCTCCTGGGAGAGGCTGCGCACCCTGGAGTCCACGCTGCCCCCGGAGCCCTCCCCCACTTCTCCATCGCCCCACGCGCTCTCCCCTACCCGGCTGGCAACGCGGGAGGTGACCTACACCTACCCCAGCGGTGAGACAGTCCGTCTTGGTGACCTCGCGCTGACAGGCCCGGGCACCTACTGCCTGGTCGGTGACAACGGTTCTGGCAAGTCCACTCTGCTCAGCCTGCTCAGCGCCCTGCGCCTGCCGACCTCGGGAGCAGTCACGTGGAATGACGTCGCGGTCTCACCGCAGACCGCTCTGCAGGTACGTCAGGAGGTCCTCCTCCTGACGCAGGAGCGTGACGCCCTGAGTGTCACCGTGCGTGACAATATCTGCCTGGGACAGGCCTTCTCCGACGCAGAGATCCTCGCTCTGGCCGAGCGCCTCGACGCCCAGGACTTCTTCAGATCCCTTCCCGACGGCCTGGACTCCGTCATCGGGGCCGAGGGCGTGGGGCTGTCCGGCGGGCAGAAGCAGCTGCTCTTCGTCATGCACGTGCTTCTGCTGCGCCCACCTGTCGCCCTCCTCGACGAGTTCTCAGCGAATCTTGACGCGCGGACAAAGACCTTGGTCAGTGAGGAGATCGCCCGCCTTGCCGACTCCTCGCTGGTACTCCTCATCACCCACGACGAGACTCTTCTTGAGCGATTCCCCAGCCACGTCGAGCTGGAGCGGCTAGCAGCCGCACACCCGAGTACAGCAGAAACAGAATAAACAGAATAAGGTCGGGGCCCGGCTGTCGACGCAGGGCACAGCGGGCCCGCACCACTGTGGTAGCAGTGGCAGCAACTGGCCGACAAGCAACCCGGCGCTCCGCTTCCTGTCCGTGCCCAGGTCAGATGGCGCTGAGGAGCCAGCCGCAGCCCGCCGCGGCAAGCGCCGCGACAGCGGGAAGATACTTGCGGGGGTGGCGCAGCACCTCACGCTGCGACTTCCAGTCCGTGAACGGCCAGTACATCTCCATGGCAGCAGCGGTCCCAGCGGCCGCCACGGCAGCCACCAGGGCTGCGGCCAGGTTGGCGGGAGTGCGGGGCGACCAGCCTGGAGCGAGCGTCACAGCGGTGGCGCAGGCTGCGTAGAAGACGGCGAGCTGGGCGCCGAACCGCCAGTAGGACAGCCAGGTCCGGGGGCAGACCCTGACCGTGAGCCAGGTGCTGGGGTGCCTGGAGAAGTACGAGCTCAGCGGAGTGTTGATGACCACGAGCAGGCAACCGGGCAGCCAGGGCGAGCCGTGACGCTGGAGGGCCAGGTTGAGCAGTGTCCCGGTCCCGAGGAGTACGAGCGAGTTGACCTGGGTCATGGCAGAGCGCAGGAGCTCGCCCAGGACCAGGGAGGACCTCGCGAGGCGGCCTGCCCTGGGCTGCCGGGGCCTGTCAGTGCCGACCTCCGGGCCGGTGACGAGGCACAGCCCAGCCGCGACCAGTGCCGTGGCGGCCCCGTAGGCAGGACCCGCACGGACCACCACGACCATGACTGCCACCAGCGTGGCACCGGCCCCGACCCGGTGCCAGGAGGACGTCGCGCTCCAGAGCAGGATGACGAGGGGCGCAGCCCCCAGGCCCAGGCAGGCCGTCACGACGACGGTGGTGTACGAGGCACCCAGGCCTGTCAGCATGAAGGCGGCCGCAGGAGCAGTCACCTCGATGAGCATGACGAGTGTGCCCACCAGGTAGACGGCGCGGGCCAGGTCCCTGGAACGCACCGGCAGCAGCGCCATGGTGGTCCAGCGTGTGCTGAGGACCCACGTCCAGGCGATGGAGGACACCGTCCCGGCGGTCGCCAGAAGGACACCCGTGGTAACAAGGCGTCCCTCCCCCCGAGGTCCCAGCTGGTTCCCCGCCCAGGCCGAGACCACTGTGAGGACCAGCCCGGACACCAGGGTGCGCCGCCCCAGAAACTGGCCGACGACTGCCTCGACGGCGACGACGCCAGGTAGCGCGCGGGGCGAGGTGCCAAGCAGCGGACGGGGCGAGGTGCTAGGCGATGAGTGAGGCGACGTCACGGGAGTCAGCAGGGGTGGGAACGGGGGCGGACAGCGAGCCGGAGGACAGGACGAGCAGACGGGAGGTGCACCGCGTGAACGACTCCGCGATATGGGAGCTGAGCAGCACGGCCTGCCCGTGCTCCTTCGCGGCAAGTATGCGCTGGTAGAGGTACTCCGTGGCGGAGAAGTCCAGGAAGTCGACCGGCTCGTCCAGGAGGAGGATGTCTACCTGGGCGTGAAAGGCTGCGATGAGGCTGGCCTTCTTGCGCGATCCGCTGGACAGGCTCGCAAAGGGCGCGCCCCGGTAGCGGCCGAAGTCGAAGCCCTCGACCAGCTCGTCAAGCAACCGCGCCCGTCTGCGCGCCCCGTAGGCCCTGCCGAGGAAGCGGACAAACGTGTCCAGGGACCAGGTCGGGAACGAGGAGTCCTCGGCCAGGGCGAGGTAGCGCTGACGCTTGAACGCGGCCGTGGCCGGTGTCACCGGCCTGCCCCGGTAGCGCAGCGCCCCCACCGAGCAGCCCCGGTGCGCGTGGCACAGCGCCTTGAGCATCGTCGTCTTGCCAGCACCATTGACACCGATGAGCCCCACAGCCTCACCAGGGCTGATACCAAACGAGGCGTCCCGCACCACCGGGTTCTTCCGGTCATACCAGGCACTGAGGTGCTCGACCTCCAACATGTGGCTCACTCGGACTCCCCTTAAGCGGGACGTATAACTGACGTCCGCCTACTTCTGACGCCGACCCTGGATGATCTGAAATACAGCAACTCCGCCAAAGAGAACACCCCCAGCCATAGAGGCAACCCCGTCACGGTATCCTGAATTATAAAACTCCTTATCGAGAGCGCCACAAGGGCTGCACCAAGAACCAGCCACACGATGAGACGCACGGGTGTGGCCTGCTTAATCCTGGGCACGATGCTCACCTTCCAGTTCAACGCCAGGGGCAGGACCGCGGACAAAGCAGGCTGCGGAAAGGTTGCATACCGCACGCCCTTTCCAGTCAGGAACAACTGCTGGCTCAAGCGGCATGCCGATACCTTAACCCACCTCTCAGATCGGCACCTGCACGAATGATCTGACTGGGGTGCGGTTCAGGGCACCTCCCCAAGAAGGCTAGGAGGATCCTGTTTCGCCGTCAAGTCACCGACGAACTTAATCTGGGTGGTAATCGCGCGATGGCGGGCAAAAGTCTCCGTCTCACACAGGTCAGCCATATTTGGGAAAAATATAGTAAGTGTCTGTCTGGCTCCTGAATACTGCGGTGACGCGCCCTTGGTGGGTCACAACCACCTCCCGGGGCATGACCGGCCCAGCCCCAAGAGCTATAGAAGTACGGCTGTCCGCCGACGCCACCCCATCATGGCGCCGCCACCAGGGGATGGTGCCGCCGTCAGGGGCGTGCCAGGCGCCGGGGCAGGAGCTCGGCGGCCATCTGCTCCAGGTGCTGCCCGGCCTCGGCAGCCGCCTGGAGCGGTTCGGAGAAGGCAACCACCAGGGTGGTGACCTCCTCACCCGTGATGTGCATGAGGGTGGCTCCGTGCATGTCGACGTCGACGCACAGGATGCGGTCCCACAGGCTGGCGCACACGCCGACGGAAGGCCGGCTGGAGCACACCCACCCGTGAGCCTCCCCCTGGCGGACCGCGTCGCACACGGCCCGCAGCCCGAGCTGCCCCACGGCGCTGACGGCCTCGTGGGCGGCCAGGACCTCCTGGGCGCTCCACGCCCCCGAGGCGGGATGCGTAGGATGCGTTGAGACGCTGTGGGCTGCAGCGGTCCCTCCAGCCGCCTCGACACCAAGGACCTCCGACACCGTGTGGCTGGACACGCCGGTGACGCAGTGGAGCATGACGCGCTCGGTGGTGACGATCCCCAGGCGCCCGCCGGGTGCGCCCGCCACCTGGGCGAGCCGCTCCAGGGGGTCCTCCCCCGTGACCGCGCAGCGGCAGGCAGGGGTGCACGCCGAGCCCAGGACACCGGCGGCCTCCTCCGCGCTCACCCAGGTGAGGTGGCCCAGCAGGTGGGCTGTGGCTGCGGTGATGCGCACGCCCGGCTCAGCGGCGTCCAGGGTAATGTCTACCCGCACCTCGGTGGAGGAGGCCTCCGGGACCACCGCCAGGGGTGATCCGGGAGCAGGGCAGGCAGCCACCAGGACGCGCCCGTCCTTGCTCAGGGCGTGGGCCACGTAGGTCGAGGGCGCGGAGGGGTCAATACGATAGGCCGTGACGGCCGCGCTGCCCGCACCGGACAGGAGCCTGCGGGCGGTACGGCGGGTGCGGTCGTCGATGTGGGGAGCCTTGGCGCTGCCAGCCTGGGGTGACGTCACACGAGTGCCTTCCTGCCGTGTCCTGGCGTGGCGGCACGGCCGCCCTGGCCGGTGGCCCCGACCTGGAGGTGAGGCTACCCTCAGCGGTCGTTTCTTTCTAGCCCTGGTCCGTGATGTGGACATGGAGCCCGTCTCAGGCGGTCAGCCCCGGGTGTAAGAACCTTGCGGTCCAGGCGGTGTCCCGGTCCCGGCACCTTCTGGTCGTGCCGCCCTGCGCCGGGCCCGCACGGGGAGCGTACCCCGGCCGTCACACACATAAGGCCGGGCGCACCAGCCCGGCCTGACCCCCGTGGGTGGAGCTAAGGGGATTCGAACCCCTGACCTCTTCCATGCCATGGAAGCGCGCTACCAACTGCGCCATAGCCCCGACACCCGCAGCAGCCCCTACGCAGGGCCAGATACCACAGGTGGTGGAGCTAGGGGGATTCGAACCCCCGACCTCTTCCATGCCATGGAAGCGCGCTACCAACTGCGCCATAGCCCCGTCGGGACGCCCACCCACACGGGCGACACAGGCAACTGTATGAAGGCAAGGCCCGTCAGGCAAATCCGCCTGGTATGGCCTATCTCTCAGCCCCCGGCTGCCGCCACCGAGCTCTCAGTGCTCCCAGTCCCCAGGGTGCTCACGCCTGGTACACCTGCGGGAACAGGTCCCAGCCCAGGACCGCCCACCCAGGCTCACGGTCCTGGGTCCGCAGCCTCGCGTAGTGCCCGTTGCCCATGCCACGCAGGCCGAACCACGTCACGGGGTCGAGTCCCAGCAGGTGGCAGGTCCCCAGACGAGTGGCCGAGCCGTGCGAGACCACCACGACCACTCCCCCACCATCCGTGCTCCCGTCGGCCACGCCCCCGTCAGTCGTCTCCTCGCGGCCAGGCCCCGCCAGCTCGGCAACGGCCTCGCCGACGCGCCGGGCGACCCGCCCCCTTGTCTCCACACCCACCTCAGGCACGTCACGACCCTCCCGCCAGCGGCGGTACTGCTCGGGCCATCCTGCCTCAATCTGCTCGCGGGTGAGCCCCTCCCACTTCCCGAAGGAGCGCTCCGCGAGCCTGTCCTCGGTCTCCACGGGCAGGCCGACTTCCTGGGCCAGGGCCTGTGCCGTAGCCCAGGCGCGACCCAGCGGCGAGGAGACGATACGGGTGGGACCCAGGGCGGCGACAGCAGCAGCGGCCTGGCGCGCCTGCTGCGCACCGGTTTCGTTGAGAGGGACGTCCACCTGCCCCTGGACACGCCCAGACAGGTTGTAGTCGGTCTGGCCGTGGCGCCACAGGACGACCTCGGTCACCCCTGCTCCTCGGACCCTGGTACCGCGTCCAGACCCGGTCCCGCGTCGTCGGGCAGCGCGATGAGCGGGCAGTCCTTCCACAGGCGCTCCAGGCCGTAGAACTCCCGGTCCTGCTCCTGGAGCACGTGGACAACCAGGTCACCGTAGTCAAGCAGGACCCACCGGGCCTCACTCAGGCCCTCCCGGGCGCGGCGCACCGCACCCGCGCCGTGCATAGCCTCCTCCACAGCATCGACGACCGCACGCACCTGCCGGTCGTTGGAAGCCGTGAGGACAAGAAACACGTCAGTCAGGCCGAGGCGCTGGGAGACATCAATGGCAACCGCCCCGTACCCCTTACGATCGGTTGCGGCACGTACTGCGGTGCGGGTCAGCCCCACGGCATAGTCACTGGCGCTGGCTGGCACGGATCTCCTTTCTCCTCCTCCGGGGATCACAAGAGCCGACTGGCACCTGCGGTCGTCTCCACCAGCACCGTAGGCCCTGCGGCCTCGGAGCTGCCCCCTGTCTGAGACATGACAAACCAGACTACTGCGGCCACAACCAGGGCGATCACCAGGACGATCAGGGCGATCAGCAGGATCCGCCCTGTCGGCGAGGAGCGCTGCGCCGCGGAGTCCTCCAGGGCGACAGCGCTGCGAGGCGCGGCGACAGTGTCCCACTCGGTGGAGGTGAAGGCACCCACCGCAGTCTCCTGCGCTCTCTCGGTGCCGGGCTGGTCGGGGAGACTGTAGGGACTCATTGGCTGGCCCGCGGCAGCTCCGGCGGCAGAGGCGTCCTGGCGCAGTGAGGGCCACTGGGGCGCGTCGTCCTCGAACTCCGCGGAGATGTCCGCGGGAATCACACTGGTCTCGTCCTCAAAGGTAGCCGCGTCCGCGACCGGGAACGAGTCGCCTGCTGGCTGCTGCCCGGCCTCCTCGCCCGAGCCTACCGGCTGCACCGCGCTGAGCTCACCGGTGGAGGCGTTGACCGTGCGCACACCCTGGGCTGCTGCAGGGATCCGCACGATAGGACGGCGCACCGCCGAGGAGGGTGCGGAGGCTGCGCCTGCAGGCTGTCCCTGCTCGTCGTCCCCCGTCGGCTGGGCCGAGGACGCCGCAGTCCCGCCCCGGGGCCCGGCGGAGGCGTCGGACCCGGCAGGGGTACCAGCAGGACCCGCGGACCCGTCGAAAGCCTCACCATCGTCATCATGAGAGCTACCGTAGCCGCCATAGCTTCCGTAGCGCTCAGTGCCGTCCTCACTGACCCCCTCGTCCTGACCGCCCTGGGACGGCCCCTGCCAGGCGGCAGCGTCCAAGGCAGGCTGGGCAGCGGCGCCCCCTGGGCTGACACCGACCGCCGCCTTCGGAGCCGACGCACTGTCGTCGTCAGCACCGGCAGGATAGCCGCTAGAAGCCGGTCCCGTCCCGGGCACCATCGGCGTCTGACCGGTCTCCAGCCGCTCGCGCAGCGAAGCCCGTGCCGGGACCGGTGCCGGACCCGAGTCCTCCTCCGGCACGGACCACTGCCCCTCGACCGCGATCGGCAGATCGACGGCATCCATGAGCCCCGTAGGGATCTCCGACAGGGCGACCGCCTCGTCAGCCGTCAGCGCCCGCCAGCTGGGCGAGTCCTCCGCAGCGGGGTCCTGGTCGGCAGCACCGCCCAGGGTGGCGGGGTCGCCGTCCTGCCCCTGCGAGCGCGCCTCCTGGAGACCTGCTCCCGCCCCCGAGGACGTAGACGTCGTGGGAGAGGCCAGGTCGAACCAGCCTGGCTGACCCCCGGAGCCCTCGGAGGCGCCGTCCCCCGGGACCTGTGGCGCCCCGGCCGCAGCTTCAGCGTCGGCGTCCTGGAAGGCGTCCCGGGTGCCTACCGCCTCCGCAGCACCTGCGACGGACTGGCTTGCCGCAACGGCCTGCTCCTGGGGGTCCCATCCCTCCTCAGGCGCTGTACTGGCCAGACCACTGCCAGCAGCCTGGGCACGGTCCTCAACAGCCGGCTGCTCCGCCAACGGGTCCTGGAGGGCGCGGGCCTGCTCCTCGGTGATCTCACCCGCCTCGACCGCAGCCTGCAGCGCCTTGGCCTCCTCCCGCAGGCGCCGCATCTCACGACGGGTCAGGAGCGGCTGCTGTCCGGTCAGGATCGCCTCCCGCTCGGCAGCCCTCTCCGCCTGGCGGATGGCACGTCGGCTGCTACGTGGAGCCCGCCGCGTGTCCTGCGTCGTATCGTCTGACGTAGGGCTGTTGACGCCGGTCTGGTCAGTGCTCACCGTCGTTCTCCTTCCTCAGGGACTGCTCGCGGGCTACCCGCGCCGTCATCGACGTCGTCGACGACGAACGCAGAGCCATACGATAGAGCCCGTACTTCCGGATGTACTGCACGACGCCGTCCGGGACCAAGTACCACACGGGCTCTCCCCGGCTGACCCGCTGGCGGCAGTCGGTTGACGAGATGGCCATAGCGGGCACCTCCACCAGGGAGATACGGTCCCGAGGCACTCCTGAGCCTGTCAGGACATGGCCTGGTCTGGTCACGCCGACCAGGTGCGCCAGGTCGAAGATCTCCCTGCTGTCCTTCCAGGTGAGGATCTGCGCCAGGGCGTCCGCACCCGTGATGAAGTACAGCTCCGCTCCCGGGTACTCCGCCCCGATGTCGTGGAGGGTGTCAATGGTGTAGGTGGTACCGCCCCGGTCGATGTCCACACGGGAGACGGTGAAGCGCGGGTTGGACGCCGTGGCGATAACCGTCATGAGGTAACGGTGCTCCGCCGGGGAAACGCGCCTGTCCCGCTTGTAGGGCTGCGCCCAGGTGGGGACGAAGAGGACCTCGTCCAGGCCAAAGACGTTCTGGACCTCGCTGGCGGCCACGAGGTGACCGTGGTGGATCGGGTCGAAGGTTCCGCCCATGACGCCGATGCGCAGCGGGCGTTCAGGCGCGCTCAAACCCTGCGCCTCGCGTCGCTACTGGCGGTCACGTCTGCCTCTCCTCTTCCGGTACGGGTACGTGCAGCTGCTGGACATACTGCCATGGGGCGTACCACTTGTGGGCCTTCGCAACGCCCGGAGCGAATCGGCCCAGGCGTGCGGATCACACAGTTCCCCTTACCCAAATCTCATAGGCCTTATAACACAATCTCGATTTACTTAAAGATAAGAGCTTTCTCATCTGCCCCTCATCGTGGTCTCGCCCGGCCTTGCCAGTCTTGTCTCATGAACGTCCCCTGCCTGTCTGACAGCGGGCGGGCGGACCTGCCCGACGGGAAGACAACGAGGGAGAGAAGCACGACGATGCCACACACGACGGCGACAGCGGCACCAGCCGTGACGTCTGCAGAGACAGCGGTCGCGACCACCGTGCCAGCCGCGGCCACCGCACCGACCAGGGTGATGCTCTACAGCCACGACGCCCAGGGCCTGGGCCACCTCAGGCGCAACCTGGCACTGGCTCACCACCTGGCCCGGCTGCTGCCCGGCCTGACCGGCCAGGAGGTCACCGGCATGGTGGTCACCGGACTGCCACCAGCCGAGGACCACACCCTGCCACCCGGCTTCGACTGGCTCGTCCTGCCAGGTGTGGCCAAGTCGAGCAGCGGCTACCAGCCTCGCCACCTGCGCATCACCAGGAGCCACCTGGGCCAGCTGCGCTCCCAGATGCTGGGTGCGGCACTTACGGCCTTCGCCCCGGACCTGCTCATCATCGACAGACATCCCTACGGGGTGCGCCACGAGCTGCGGGAGCCGCTGCGTGTGCTGCGCCGCGAGCGCCCCTCCGCCCGCGTGGTCCTCGGGCTGCGTGAGGTCCTCGACACCCCTCGGACCATGGCCCGCGAGTGGGACAGCCTGGGCCCGGCCTCCCAGATGAGGCGCCTGATCGACCAGATCTGGGTGTACGGCGACCCGGAGGTCCACAACATCGTCGCCACCAGTGAGAGCCCCTGGGCGCTCAACGACCGTGTGCTCTTCACCGGCTACCTGGCTCACGGACGGCAGGCCGTGGAGGCCCGTCCCGAGCACGCTGACCGCCCGTTCGTGCTGACCACGGTGGGCGGTGGCTCGGACGGCTACGCGCTCCTTCGGGCTGCCGTGTCCATGACCCCGCCCCCGGGCCACGATCACATCGTCGTCGCCGGCCCCCAGATGAGCGAGAAGGAGCTGCGGCAGGCCGAGGACTCGGCCGGCCCCCGGACCCAGGTGCGGCGCTCACTGCCAGGAATGAGCCACCACATCGCTGAGGCCGCCGCCGTCATCGCCATGGCAGGCTACAACACTGTCTGTGAGATCCTGGCCACCTCCACCCCGGCGCTGCTGGTTCCCCGCGAGGTGCCCCGTCAGGAGCAGGTCATCCGTGCCAGAGCGCTGTCACGGGTCGGTGCGGTGGAGCACCTAGAGCTGGGCACCCTGACCCCCGAGGCCCTGAGCCGGTGGGCCGCCGGGGCCGTGGAGGGTCGGCAGGACCGTGAGCACCTCGACCTGGACGGCCTGGACACCGTGCCCCGGCTGGCTGCCTCCCTCCTGTCCACACCGACACGCCGGGACAGGCTCGTGCGCACCTCGGCCCTACCAGCAGAAGGAGCTCGTGCCTCATGAAGCGCATCGGCTACGTCCTCAAGGTCTACCCCCGCTTCTCCGAGACCTTCGTCGTCACGGAGATCCTGGCCCGTGAGGCCCTGGGGGACGACCTGTCCATCTACGCGCTGCGTCCCACCACGGACGCACGCTTCCACCCCGAGATCGCCAGGGTCCGGGCCAGGGTGCAGTGGGTGAGCCGCCCGCTCAAGGCCAGCGACATGTGGGCCCAGCTCACCGGCTGTCTGACCGACGAGGAGGAGCGGGAGCGCTTCGCCCGGATCATGCCGGTCCTGGCAACCCTGCCCGGAGACGAGGTGGCGCAGGGCGTCGAACTGGCCAGCAGGGTACGTGCCGACCGCATCACCCACCTGCACGCGCACTTCGCCTCCCTGTCCGCCCGCGTCACCTGGATTGCCTCCACCCTGACCGGTGTGCCCTACACGGTCACGACCCACGCCAAGGACATCTACCACAGCTCGGTGGACCCCCAGTGGCTTCGCCGGGTGTGCACCGACGCCTCACGTGTCATCGCCATCAGCCAGTACAACGAGGCCCACCTGCGTACTCTCCTGGCGGGCACAGGCGCGACGGTCTCCCTGCGCTACAACGCCCTGGAGCTGGAGCGCTTCCCCTACTCACCCCCGACCCGGCCGACCGTGCCCCTCCAGGTCGCTGCCGTGGGCCGCCTGGTCCCCAAGAAAGGGTTTGCCGACCTGGTGGACGCTGTCAGGCTCCTGGCCGACGCCTCGGTCCCGGTCCAGCTGGACATCGCCGGCGACGGGGAGGAGCGCGACCGCCTTGAGGCTCAGGTCACCGAGCTAGGCCTCAGCGGCCAGGTGCGCCTGCTCGGGCCGATGACCCAGGCCGAGGTCCGGGGCCTGCTGTCACGCTGCGACGTGTTCGCCGCGCCGTGCGTCGAGGCCGAGGACGGCAATATCGACGGGCTGCCCACGGTGGTGCTGGAGGCGATGGCCTCGGGGACCCCTGTGGTCGCCACCGCCGTCTCCGGCCTGCCGGAGGTGGTACGTGACGGGGAGACCGGTGTGCTGCTGCCGCCGGGCAGCCCCAGCAGGCTGGCCCGGGCGCTGCACCGCATCGCTGACGGCACGACCGACACCCTCAGGCTGGCGCAGGGCGCGCGGGCACTCATTGAGGAGCAGTTCGACTCCCGCCACCAGGCCGCAGCGCTGTCAGCCTGGCAGTCCGACAGCTGGGGAGGAGCATGATGCGAGTCGCCTACATCTGTCTGGACCCCGGGATCCCCGTTTTCGGGACCAAGGGGGCCTCCGTCCACGTCCAAGAGGTCCTGCGCGAGCTGCGCGCCCTGGGCCACGACGTCGTCCTCTACACGGCGCGCCTGGGTGAGCACGTGCCTGATGACCTCACGGACCTGCCCGTGCGCACCGTGGAGGTGGCCGGAGCCACCACCGTAGAGCGCGAGCAGGCGCAGGGCCGGGCGGCTGAGCAGGTGGCCCAGATGGTGACCGCCGACGGCGCCGACCTGGTCTACGAACGCTACTCCCTGTTCAGCGACGCCCTGGCCCGTGTAGCCACCGACTCGAAGACGGTCTCCAGCGTCCTAGAGGTCAACTCCCCCCTCGTGGAGGAGCAGCGCCAGCACCGCGAGCTGGTGGACCAGGAGCGCGCCTGGGACGTCCTTGCCGCACAGGTGGGTACGGCCTCGGCCACCGTCTGCGTCTCGGAGCCGGTCGCCGCCTGGGTGCGGCGGCACACGCAAGCAGCCGGCCCCGGTCACGCCAGCGCGGGAACCAGGCGGGTCATGACCGTGCCCAACGGCGTCAGCGTGCGTCGTATCCAGCCTCAGCCGGAGGACCCCCACCAGGTGGTGGTGACTTTTGTGGGCACGCTCAAGCCCTGGCACGGGGTGAGCGACCTGCTCGTGGCTGCCTCCCTGGCCCGGGTCCCGTGGAGCCTGAGGATCATCGGCTCCGGCCCCCAGCTGTCGGCCCTGCGGTCACAGGCGGCCGAGCTGGGGCTGGACGTCGACTTCCGCGGCGCCGTCGCCCCCCAGGACATGCCCGACCACCTGGCCGGGTCGGCGATCGGGGTGGCCCCCTACCCGGACCTGGGCGGGGAGGAGTACCAGTACTTCTCCCCCTCAAGGTCCTGGAGTACCTGGCCTGCGGGCTGCCGGTCGTAGCCTCGGCCGTGGGGCAGGTGCCCCAGCTGCTGGAGGGGCTGGGCACCCTGGTGCCGCCCTCGGACCCCCACAGCCTGGCGCAAGCCATCGACGCCCTGGCCGCGGACCCGGGCCGACGTGCCCACCTGGGCGCGCTGGGACGCCGTCGGGCGGAGCAGCGCCACTCGTGGGCCGGCGTGGTCGCCACCGTCCTGGACGCCGCGGGGGTGGGTCGTGCCTGAGCAGCCAGTACCTGACAGCACCCCGGAGCGCGACAGCGACGACAACACCCAGCACGCCGCCCAGCACGACAGCGCTCCCCACAGTGGTCAGCACGACGACTCCCGGTCTGAAGCGCAGACGGCCGGGTCGGCACAGGCAGCGGAGGAGGAGACCCCGGCCCCCATGCGGCGCACCCTGAGGATGGTGTGGCGCGACGCCAGGCCCATGTGGCTGCTCCTGCTGGGCGGGATCGTCGCCCTCCTGGCCGAGGTCGGGTTCAGGGTGCTGGAGCCCTGGCCCCTGAAGATCGTCATCGACTCGGTGGTGTCCTCCCTGGGGACTGATACAGGCACGGCCCCGGCTGGACTACCCATGCTCCTGGGCCTGGGCGCGCTGCAGGTGGCCGTGGTCTCCGCCAGGGCGCTGTGCAGCTACCTGGCCACCGTCGCCTTTGCCCTGGTGGGCTCGCGCACCGCAGCAGCCCTGCGAGCCCGGGTCTTCAGCCACGTGCAGGGCCTGTCCCAGCAGTTCCACGCCCGTAACCGCAGCGCCGATACCGTCCAGCGCCTCATCGCCGACATCAACCGGATGCAGGAAGTAGCGGTCACAGCGGGTATGCCGCTGGCCGCCAACCTGCTGACCCTGGTGGTGATGCTGGTGGTCATGGTGGTGCTGGACCCGCTGCTGGCTGTCGTCGTCGTGCTGGCCGTGGGCGCCTTTGTCCTGACGTCCTCCGGGACCTCCCGGCACATCACCTCCGCCTCCATGCGCTCACGCAAGGCTGAGGGCCACCTGGCCAACACCGCCCAGGAGGCCCTGGGGGCCATCAAGGTGGTCCAGTCCTACGGGCTGGAGCCCCTGATCCAGAAGCGGTTCACCGGCGCCAACGCCAAGTCGCTCACTGAGGGGGTCCGCTCCCGCCGTATCGCCGCCAGGCTGGAGCGCAGCACCGACGTCATCGTCGGGGTCGCCACGGCCGTGGTCATGGTTGGCGGAGGGATGAGGGTCCTGGCCGGGGCCATGTCCCCCGGGGACCTGGTGCTGTTCACCACCTACCTGCGTACCACCATGAAGCCTCTGCGGGACATGGCCAAGTACACCGGGCGCATCGCCCGGGCCGCAGCCTCCGGGGAGAGGGTGGCCACGCTGCTGGAGATCACCCCCGACATCGTCTCCCCCGAGCCGGGACTGACCCCGGCTCGGGTACGCGGCCTGATCCGCTTCTCAGCGGTGCGTGCCGCCTACGAGGACACCGAGGTGCTCCACGGGGTGGACCTGACGGTGACACCGGGACAGCACGTCGTGCTGGTAGGCCCCTCAGGGTCGGGCAAGTCGACGCTGACCTCCCTGGTCACCCGGGCCATGGACCCCGTCAGCGGACAGGTCACCCTTGACGGGCACCCCCTGGAGGAGATCAACCTGACCTACCTGCGCTCCCAGGTCTCCGTCCTCCACCAGGAAGCGGTCCTGCTAACCGGGTCGATCCGTGACAACATCCGCCTGGGCAGGCAGGACGCCACCGACGAGGAGATCGAGCAGGCCGCGCGCGCAGCCTACGCCCACGACTTCATCACCCAGATGCCTGAGGGCTACGACACTGTCGTGGGCGAGCGTGGCGGGACGCTGTCAGGCGGCCAGCGCCAACGGGTGGCCATCGCCCGCGCTCTGCTTCGCAATGCCCCGGTGGTCATCCTCGACGAGGCAACGACCGGCCTGGACCCTGCCTCCACCACCCTGGTGCTCGACGCCATCGACCAGCTGGTAGACGGGCGCACCACCCTGACCGTCACCCACGACCCGGAGGTCGCCATGCGGGCCGACCGGGTGGTGTGGGTCGAGGACGGACACATCCGCCTGGCGGGCCGTCCCGACCAGCTCTTGGAGTCCTCGCAGGCCTTCCGGGCCTGGGCGTGGGAGGGAGGCACGCAGAGCCCGCCGCCCATGGCGCGGCCGGGACTCCCCCAGGACGGGGAGGAAGAGGACACCCAGGACGGGCCGCAGCCGCACAGCAGGGAGGACGTAGCATGAGCAAGACGAGCGGGCTGTCCTCCTCCCTACCATCTACCTCCTCGGCGGACACGCCCCTGGCCGACACGTCAACGGCTGCTGTCCTGGAGCGGGTCCTGGACGCCGACTGGCTCAGCGCACGCACCGGAGGGCGCGTGCGGGCCTGCCGCATCAGGGTCAAGCCCGAGGTCTCCATACTGATGTCCCTGGAGGACCGCCGGACAGGCCACGCGACCGGCTGGGCGAGGATCCTGTGGCCCGTCTCCGCCTCCAAGGCGCGCAAGACCCTGCGCCAGCTCGCCAGGACAGGCCGTAGTGCCGCCACCTCCAACCTCGGTGGCAAGCTGGTCCTGCTGGTGGGTCGGGTGGCCGACGACCCCCGGCTCCTGCCCCACCTGGACCGTGCCCTGCACCACGGAGCGGTGGGCTCCTGGGAACCTGCTGACGTGCTGCGCTACAACCCGGCCCGTCGGCTGGTGGTCCGCCAGGAGCACACGGTGGTCAGGATACGCGCCGGGGAGGCGGACAAGGGCCTCCTGCTCCAAGATATCCATCGCTTTGCAGGCATCCTGGTCCCGTCCCAGAGCTGGAGGAGGACCTGGGGCAGGCAGACCCGGGTCACGTCAGCGTCCAGCAGCGGTGCGGTCGCCAGGACCTCGCCGCCTCCAGCCAGCCGGAAGACCACCACCGGGCAGGGACTCTCCTGGCCGCTCTGCACGCGGGCACCCCGCGACTGCCCGCGCAGCTGCGGCAGCGGCTTCCCGACGGACACCCCAGCCCCCACGACCTGGCCCGGGCGCACGCCAGCGTGCTAGAGGCCGTGGCCCCGGACCTGGCCGCACGCGTGCTGTCCGTGGGCGCCACGCTGCCCTGCCGCCTGCCAGGGACACCCCTCCTGGTGCACGGCGACGCCTCCCCCGACCAGTTCCTGCACGACCCGTCCACCGGCCAGGTGTGGCTGACGGACTTCGACCGGGCCCGTCTGGCTCCTGCGGCCACGGACCTGGGTGCCTACTTGTCGGTGGCCCCGCCCGGGATGTCTCAGGCCTTCCTGTCGGGCTACGCCCACGGCGGGGGCACGGTTCCCAGCGAGGAGGAGCTGGCCACGGCACTCGCCCTGGCCCGCCTGTCCCGGCTGGCCGAGCCGCTGCGCCAGGGAGCCCCCACATGGCGCCAGGACATCGACGAGACGCTCACCCACCTGGAGGACGAAGGCCCGTGGACCCAGTAACACCCAGGCAGGCAGGCACCCTGGAACGTCTGCGGTCCGTCCCCGGCCTGGGACGGGCCTGGCCGGGACGGGACGGGGCCATCAGTATCGAGTGCCGTGACCAGGAGGACCGCCTGAGGGCCGGCGAGCTGAGCGCCCAGGGAGAGGTCCGCCTTCTCCCCTACGGCACGGACCCCGCGCTGCCCGCCCTGTCCCCCACGGAGGCAGGGACGCTGGTGGTGCACCGCTACGGCCGACGTGCCGTCACCATCGGAGCCGACAGCGTCCGCAAGGCGGTGCGGCGGGGCCGGGCCACGCCCCTGGCCAGCCCAGTGGGGGCTACCGCCTTCGCCGCCACAGGCCTACGCACCGCCCGAGTCCTAGACTCCTCAGACTGTCACGTCGACCTGGAGCTGCTTCCCGGGCGCAGCCTGAGTGACCTTGGTGACGACGGCCTGGCCGGGTGGGAGCACCTGACACAGGCGTGGGCCACGCTGGCCCAGGTCAGGGCGAACCTTCCTGTCCACGGCCCCCGTCAGGAGGCCCAGGTACTGCACCGCTGGTTCGACCGGGCAGCCGGGCACGGCCTGCTAGAGCCCCTCCTGCCAGAGGGCACCAGCCTGTCACGCCTGGAGGAGGAGGTCGAGCTCACCTGCGCCGGGCTGGGGCAGGACCCGGGTGCAGTCATCGTCGCCCACCGCGACCTCCACGACGGCCAGGTCCTGTGGGACGGCACCGAGGCGTCGCTCCTGGACCTGGACACTCCCGTGCTTGCCGAGCCCGCCCTCGACCTGGGTAACCTCATGGCCCACCTCGAGCTGATGACCGTCCACGGCCGCCTGAGCCTGCACGGCCTCCAGGTGGTCAGCGGCCTCCTCGACGACCTGGCCCGTTCCCTTCCCACCAGCGCCTCCAGGCTGCGGGTGTACCGCCATGCCGCCGCCCTGCGTCTGGTCTTCGTCCATGCCTTCAGACCTGCGGCCCACACCTGGCTTCCTGCCTGGGTGTCGCGCCGCCTGGAAGATACCCTGTCCACGTCACGTACCATCGATTGGAACTCATCATGCAGCTGTCAGTGATCGGATGCGGCTACCTCGGCGCCGTCCATGCCGCCGCCATGGCCTCTTTGGGCCACGACGTCCTGGGGATCGACACCGACCCCGAGCGGGTGGCTGCACTGTCACAGGGTGAGGCCCCCTTCTACGAGCCCGGCCTACCGGAGTTGCTGACTTCCCAGGTAGAGGGCGGCCGCCTGCGCTTCACCACCAGTCCCTCCCCGGAGGAGATAGCGTCCGTGGAGGTCCACTTCATCGCCGTGGGCACCCCCCAGTCCGCTGAGGGGGGCCAGGCCGACCTGTCCCAGGTGCGCTCAGCCGTGGAGCTGCTGCGATCTGCTCTTCCCGAGGGCCACAGGGCACTGGTCGTCGGCAAGTCCACGGTCCCGGTAGGTACGGCCCGGGAGATCAGCGAGCGTCTGGCCGGGCGGGCGCACACGGTCTGGAACCCGGAGTTCCTCCGGGAGGGCTTCGCCGTACAGGACACCCTGCACCCCGACCGCATCGTCTACGGGCTTGCCGAGGAGCCTCAGGAGGCGCTCGAGGCCCAGCAGGTCCTTGACACCGTCTACGCCCCCCTGCTGGCTGAGGGAATCCCGCAGATCCTCACCGACTACGCCACCGCCGAGCTGGTCAAGACCGCGGCAAACTCCTTCCTGGCCACCAAGATCAGCTTCATCAACGCGATGGCGGGCCTGTGCGAGGCGGCCGGGGCAGACGTCACCGTGCTGGCCCAGGCCATCGGCTATGACGCCCGCATCGGGCACCGCTTCCTGCGGGCAGGCGTAGGCTTCGGCGGGGGCTGCCTCCCCAAGGACATCAGGGCGCTGCGGGCAACCGCCCGCGCCCACGACGCCGATGGCCTGGCCAGCCTCCTGGAGACGGTGGACACGGTCAACCAGGCCCAGAGGGCGCGGGTGGTGGACCTGGCTCTGGAGCACGTGGGCGGGGACCTCAGCGACGTACCCGTCACCATCCTGGGTGCGGCCTTCAAGCCGGACAGCGACGACGTGCGCGACTCCCCCGCCCTGGACGTGGCCTCCCGCCTGTCAGACCTTGGTGCCGTGGTCACCGTCTGCGACCCCCACGCCCTGCCCGTGGTGGCCCGTACCCACCCTCACGTCAGGCGCGAGGAGGACGTGGTCACGGCGTTGGAAGGGGCCGAGCTGGTCCTGCTGCTCACCGAGTGGGAGCAGTTCGTGGGACTCGACCCCGCGCTGGCGGCTGCGCACGTGGCCCGCCAGGTCGTCATCGACGCCCGCAACGCCCTGGACCCGGCTGCCTGGCGCGGGGCCGGGTGGCAGTACACGGGAGTCGGGCGCTAGGGCTGGCGTTGGGAGTGTGCTGAGCATGCGCCTGCCTCGCCGCCCTGTCACTGGGGGCAAGAAGGAGACCAGCTACCCGACCCGGGACTCTCAGGTCGTTGCCTCGGTCACTATCGGCACCCGGGTCATGGTCGCCATCGTCGTGGTGGCGGGAGTCGCCCTGGGAGTCTCCGGGCTCTTTGTGTGGCTGCTGGGCCAGAACAGCATCAGCAGTGACGTCAACGCGCAGCTGGAGCGCAGCAGGGACAGGTTCAAGGCGCTGGTCGAGCAGGGGGTGGACCCGGACACGGGCGCCCCCTTTTCCGAGCCCTCCCAGGCGGTCTACGCCTACATCCGGCAGTCGGTCCTGGGTCCCGACGAGGCCGAGCTGGGGTTTGTCGGCTCCGAGCTGACGCTGCTACCTCCCACCCGGGCAGCCCTCACACCCGAGGACGACCAGGAGCTGATCTCCCACCTGGAGTCCCACGTGACCGGGGACAAGGTGGTTATCGAGGACATCCGGACCTCCCAGGCCAGGTACCGCGTCATGGTGGCCCCGACCAGGACCGCCTCCGGGTCGGCTGCCGGGGCGGCACTGGTACACGTGGTGAACCTGGACACCGCCCATGCCGACCTGCGCCGCACCATGGTGATGTACATGGCCAGCGCGGTCTTTACCGTGGCGCTCGTGGCGGCTCTGGCGTGGTTCGCCGTAGAGCGGCTGCTGCGGCCCATCGGCCAGCTGCGCGAGGCGACCGAGGCTATCGGGGAGAACGACCTGACCTCCCGCGTGCCTGTGCGCGGACGTGACGACCTGACCACGCTGGCCGTGGCCATCAACTGGATGCTGGACCGCGTCCAGCGCTCGGTAGAGGCCCAGCGGGACCTGCTTGACGACGTCGGCCACGAGCTGCGTACCCCTATCACCGTGGTCCGCGGCCACCTCGAGCTCCTGGACCCTGACGACGCCGAGGACGTCGCCCAGACCCGGGAGCTGGCTATCGACGAGGTGGACAGAATGGGAACCCTGGTCAACGACCTCCTTCTGCTGGCCGACGTGTCCGAGACCGGTGTTATCAGCCCTCAGCAGGTCGACGTCTCCGTCCTCACCCAGCAGGTCTTCGAGAAGGCCCAGGGCCTGGGTGACCGCCGCTGGCAGCTGGAGGAGGTTGCAGGCATCTGCTGCGAGATGGACCCTACCCGGATCACCCAGGCCTGGCTGCAGCTGGCGGCGAACGCAGTCAAGTACTCCGACCCCGGCTCCCGGGTCGCCCTGGGCTCCCGGGTGGACGGGGCCAGCCTGCTCATGTGGGTCAGGGATGAGGGCATCGGCATCGCGGAGGAGGACCTGCCCCTGGTGCGTCGCCGCTTTGGCCGCACGGCGGCAGCGGTGCAGAAGGCCTCAGGAACGGGGCTGGGCCTGAGCATCGTGGACAGTATCGCCGTGGCCCACCACGGCTGTCTGGAAATACGCTCCTTCCAGGGGCTCGGCTCCCTGTTCACCTTAAGACTCCCCCTCCACACTGTGGCCGACCATGCCACGAGCCCGAGGAAGGACACAGACTGATGAGCACCATCCTGGTAGTGGAGGACGAGGCCCGGATCGCTTCCTTCCTCGCCAAGGGCCTCCGCGCAGCCGGCTACACCACCCAGGTCACCGCCTCGGGTCTGCAGGCCCTGGAGGTGGTCCTCCAAGAGGACATCGACCTGGTCGTCCTCGACATCGGCCTGCCTGACATCGACGGCTTTGAAGTCCTGGAGCGCCTGCGAGGGCAGGGTGTGTCCACTCCTGTCATCATGCTGACAGCACGCTCCTCGGTGGCGGACCGGGTAGCGGGCCTGGAGCGGGGGGCGGACGACTACATGCCCAAGCCGTTCTCCTTCGAGGAGCTCCTGGCGCGGGTGCGGGTGCGCCTGCGCTCCGAGACGGCTCCCGCAGATCCCGCCGACCCGGTCAGGATCACCCACAAGGACCTGGTGCTCGACCTGCGGGGCCGCACCATGGAGGTAGCCGGGGACACGGTGGAGCTGTCCGCCAGGGAGTTCGCGCTGGCGGAGACCTTCATGCGCCACCCGGGCCAGGTGCTCAGCCGCGAGCAGCTCCTCAGCACCGTGTGGGGGTATGACTTTGACCCGGGATCTAACGTGGTGGAGGTCTACGTGTCCTACCTGCGCAGCAAGCTTGGTAAGGAGCGGGTGCAGACCGTACGCGGCATGGGATACCGGCTGGTGTAGGCAGCGACTGTCAGGCACACGGCCCGAGCCCGAGGCAGGCACCCGACGCGGCAGCCCCCTGCTGTGGACACCATGGGGACGGCTCAGGAGACGTACCGTCTAGCTAGTCGTCATCATCGTTATCGTCATCATCGTTATCGTCATCAAGGTCATCGTCATTGAGGTCGTCAACGTCGTCACTGTCGTCATCATGATCGTCGCTGACGCCGCCACCTGGGGCCTGCTGCTGGGAGCCCGAGCCGTTCTGAGCGCCGCCTGCGCCGGACTGGTCCCCGGAACCACCCTGACTGCCATCACCAGCGTCCTGTCCCGGGTCAACCTCTACCGGCTCGGCAGGCTCCACCGGCTGGGGGCTGGTCTCCTCGCCCCCGGTGTCAGGAGTCGGGGTCGGGGAAGCAGACGCTGAGACGGTCGGGCTGCTGGTGGCCAGCGGCGTCGGAGTCGCGGTCAGAACGAGCCCGGGCTCGCTGGTCGAGGCAGCCGGGCCGTTGAGAGCCAGCCAGATCATCCAGGTCAGGAGCATCCCGGTCACGGCAACGATAGCGGCAGCGACCCGGGTGCCCCGGCTCGTCATGGCGATCATGGTACGCATACGGTGCCCTCCTCAGGCACAGAAGACGGGTCCTCCTCAGGCACAGGAGACGGGGGTCAGGCACGGATATGGCCGTCTCCCTCGACGATCCACGTCGTGGTGGTCAGCTCGGCCAACCCCATCGGCCCGCGTGCGTGCAGCTTCTGGGTAGAGATGCCCAGCTCGGCCCCCAGCCCCAGCTGGCCGCCGTCGGTGAAGCGGGTGGAGGCGTTGACCATGACGGCTGCAGAGTCCATCCCGGCGACAAAAGCGTTGATGACGGCGACGTCCTGAGCCACGACAGCCTCAGTGTGTCCCGTGGTATAGGTACGGATGTGCTCGACGGCACGGTCCAGGTCCTCAACGACGGCAACCGCCAGATCCAGGGAGCCGTACTCAGTGCCCCAGTCCTCCTCAGCCGCCTCCACCAGCAGGTGCCCGTGACCAGAGGCGCCAGCAGGCCCGCGGAGAAGGCGGTGGGCCGTAGGGTCGGCGTGCAGGGTGGTCCCGGCCTCCCACAGGGCCGCCGCCGCCCGGGACAGGTAGGTGTCGGCGACCTTGGCGTGGACCAGGAGGGTCTCGGCAGCGTTGCACACACCCACACGCTGCGTCTTGGCGTTAACGATGATCTCCACCGCGGCCTCCAGGTCGGCAGAGGCATCCACGTAGACGTGGCAGTTCCCCGAGCCGGTCTCGATGACCGGCACCGTGGACTCCTCCACGACGCTACGGATAAGTCCAGCGCCTCCCCGGGGCACCAGTACGTCGACCAGACCACGGGCATGCATGAGGGCGCGCGCTCCCTCCCGCCCAGCCGCGTCGACGCTGGCCACCAGATCCGCAGGCAGCCCCTGGGACTCAAGCGCCCGTCGCAGGCTGGCAACGATCGCGGCGTTGGACTCCTGGGCAGCGCTTCCTCCCCGCAGGAGGACGGCGTTACCGGACTTGACCGCAAGGGCAGCTACATCCACGGTCACGTTGGGCCGGGCCTCATAGATCATGCCGACCACGCCCATGGGTACGCGCACCCGCCGTACCCGCAGCCCGTTGGGCATAACTGACCCGTCCACGACCTCCCCGACCGGGTCGGGCAACGCGGCGACCTCTCGCAGCGACCCGGCGATCCCTGCCAGGCGGGGCTCGTCCAGCGCCAGGCGGTCCAGGAGCCCCGGGCTCATACCCGCGGCCCGCTCCCGCTCAGTGTCACGGGTATTGGCCTCCAGGATCGTTGCGCTGTCAGCCAGCAGACCCGTGGCCATGGCCTCCAGGACGGCATCCTTGACCCCCCGTGGGGCGGCAGCAAGCACACGCTGCGCCTCCCGGGCAGCGCGAGCGGCCACCTGAACCAGCCCGGCAGCCTCCGGAACGAAATCGTTACTCATACAACTACCATACGGCCTCTCCCTCTCCGTTGGTATTCCCCTGCGGTACCCGTGTCCCGGACCTGGAACCGGCAGCAGGCTGACTCACAACTCCCAGGACCTGCCACGGACCGCCCTGGCACGCGCCTGTCCCACTGTCATCCCTGACCAGCCCCTGAAGACCCTGAGGAAGAAAAGAACTCGGTGCAGCCCAGCAGGCAGGCGGCGTCGCAGCACCGCCGTCGTGCGCCAGAGACCTATCGGGTCACGCCGCACGGGTTGCGTCCCCTCTCAGGTGCCATACCCCACCCCAGCCAGTCAGCACATCGCTACCCGTCGGCGGGACCGTCGAGCACCTCCTGGACCGCTGGGGCAAGGCGGGCGACGACCTCCTCCAGGCTCAGCTCCGCCACAGGCGGGGCGCACAGGAGGTAGCGGGCCACGGCAACACCGAACAGCTGCGCGCCGGCGAGTCCCAGCCCACCCAGCTCCTCTGGCCGCAGGCCGGCGATGCTGCTGGCCGCAGGAACCACAGCAGCGCTGAGCCTTGTCCCGGCCTCCTGGGAGGCCACGGCCGAGCGCACGACTGCGGTCAGCACGGGACCAAGCTCGGGTCCTCCCACATGCTCAGGTAGGCGCGGACCAGCCGCTCACCCCCTCCGGAACCCTCCAGCCCGCCCCGACCGCCTCAGCCAACGGCGCCCGCGACGTGACAGCCGCGACGAAGAGCCCTGCCTTGTCACCGAAGAAGTGCCGAATGAGCGCTGGATCCACGCCCGCCCCCCTGGCTATGGCCCGCACCGAGGCCCCCTCAAAACCTCTGTCGGCAAAGAGCGACAGGGCTGAGTCGAGAATCGCCTCGCGGGTCCCGCTGTCGCCCGGGCGCCGGCCAGTCGGGCGACGTCTGGTCCCGCCGCCGTCTGGCTGGTCGCTGTTCGGTCCCGTCTGCCCGCTGCGCGATCGTGTCATGCGCACCACTATATCTCCACTTGCAGATTTCCTCACTCGTAGAGTTCAATGGTGCCGTCCGTCCGCTAACCGGATGCAGCGACCAGAGCCAGAAGGAACCCCTATGGTCACAACCGCGCCCTCATCCCCCTCTCGCGCCATCGACGTCAGGAGTCTTGACAAGTCCTATGGCCGCTTCCGCGCGCTCACCGATCTGTGCCTTCACCTGGACCGGGGTGAGGTGCTGGGCTTCCTCGGCCCCAACGGGGCGGGGAAGTCCACTACGATCCGCGTCCTGCTCGGGCTGCTGCGCCACGACGCGGGCACGGTGCGGGTCCTGGGCCAGGACCCCTGGCGCGACGTCGTCGAGCTGCACCAGCGCATGGCCTACGTGCCTGGGGACGTGTCCCTGTGGCCGTCCATGACCGGAGGCGAGGCCATCGACCTGCTCGGCTCCCTACGCGGGGGGCTCAGCCGCACGCGCCGCCAGGAGCTCATCGAGCGCTTCGAGCTCGACCCCACCAAGCGCGGACGCCAGTACTCCAAGGGCAACCGCCAGAAGGTGGCTATCATCGCGGCCCTAGCCAGCGACGCCGAGCTCCTCGTCCTCGACGAGCCCACCTCCGGCCTGGACCCCCTTATGGAGGAGGCCTTTCAGGTCACCGTTCAGGAAGCCAAGGACCGCGGCGCGTCGGTCCTTCTGTCTAGCCACATCATGAGCGAGGTGGAGAACCTCGCTGACCGCGTCTCGATTATCCGCAACGGCACCATTGCGCGAGAAGGGACCCTGGAGGAGCTGCGTTCCGACTCGCGCAGCACTGTGCACGCCACCCTCGGCCATGCTCCTGGCGACACTCCTGGCGACACTCCTGGCGACGACGAGCTCGACAGCATTGACGGGCTTGAAGAGGTCACCCTGTCGGGCGCCCGGCTGACCGCACTGGTCCGTCCCGACCAGATGGGTCGGGCCATGGCCAGCCTGTCCGCCATCGGCATCCGCACCCTGCAGGTCGAGCCCCCGAGCCTGGAGAGCCTCTTCCTCGACCTCTACCAGGACGACCCCCAGGACGGCGCCGACTCCCGCCAGCAGTTCCCCGCAGCCAGGAAGGAGCAGTGACCACGATGGCACCAGAGACGGGACGGGCACGCCAGACGAGCCAGGCAGCCCAGGACACCCAGGACGCCCGACACGCGCCCGGAGGAGACCGCAAGGAAGCATCGCGCAGGAGGCCACCTGCGGCCGCCCTGACGGGCACACGCCTTCTCCTGCGCACCTCCCTGCGCCACGACGGCCGCCTCCTGGTCCCGTGGATCCTCATCGTGACGCTGCTGTCGGCCTCCTCCCCGCTCCTCTACCCGCTAATCTTCGACACCCAGCAGGAGCGGGCGACCCTGGCAGCGACGATCGGCGCCAACCCTGCGCTCGGCCTGATCTTCGGTCCGGCGCACGACCTCCTGAGCACCGACGGCTTCAACGCCTGGCGCTCCCTGACACTGGGAGGTTTTATCACGGCCATGTCCGCGGTCCTGGCTGTCGTGCGCGCCACCCGCGGCCAGGAGGACTCCGGCCAGGCCGAGCTGCTCGCCTCGGGGGTGATGGGGCGCGGCGCCAGGCTTGCGACCGGGGTGCTCATGGCATCCACCGGCGCACTAGCGACCGGCATCGTCGCAGCCGTGGTGACCGTGGCCTGCGGGGGCGGGTGGGGCAGCACCGCGCTGCTGTGCGCCACCTTCACCACGACAGGACTGATGTTCGCCGGGGTCGCCGCCCTGGCCTCCCAAGTGGCTGCGGACCGCCGTATGGCCTCCACGATCTCCCTGGGCACCCTGGGGTTCCTCTTTGCCCTGAGGGGCCTGGCCTACTCCCTGGAAACACCATCGTGGACCCTGTGGGCCAACCCGCTGGGCTGGATGACCCAGACCGAGCCCGTGGTGTCGAACAACTGGTGGCCGCTGCTGCCAGCGCTGCTCCTGGCCACGGTCCTGGTGCTGGTCGCCTTCCTCCTCCAGGATCGCCGCGACTTCGCGCAGGGACTTCTCAGCCCACCACCAGGTCCCGCTGACGGGCAGGTACACGGGCCGTGGGCTCTCACCTGGCGGCTCAACCGGGGCTGCTGCTGACCTGGCTGGTCGTCTCCCTCGCCCTGGGCACGGTCTTCGGCTACTTCACCACCTCGATCGACGACCTCCTCGGATCCAACGAGGCCGTCCAGGGGTCCTCGCCTCAGGCGCCACGACCCAGGACGACCTGGTCTCCGCCTTCCTGGTGACGATCCTGAGCCTGGTGGGCATTATCTGCTCGGTCTCCGGAATCCAGATCATGCTGAGGATCCGCTCCGAGGAGGTCGAGGACCGCGTCGAGCCGCTGATCGCGACGTCCCTGAGCCGGGGACGCTACTACCTCAGCGGGCTCGTCTCGGCTCTGACTGCCTCGACCCTCCTGGTCACGGTCGCCGGGACCATGCTGGCAATCGTGTCGTCAGTCGCAGACGCCGGGATCGGCTTCACCAGCACGATCATCCAGGTCGCGGCAACGCTGCCCGCCGTGTGGGCGGTCGTGGCCGTGTCCGTCATGGTCGTCGGAGCCCGACCAGCGCTCAGCATCGCTGCCTGGGCCGGGGTGCTGGCCTCCTTCGGCCTGACCCTGCTGGGCCCCACCTTCAACCTGCCGGGGTGGGCGCTGGGGATCAGCCCCTTCTACCACGTGCCTGCGGTGACGGATGCGGACGCGACGCTGACTGGCCTGGCGGTGGTGGCATCCGTGGCCTGCGCACTCACCCTGGCCGGGTGGGTCAGCTTCCAGCGCCGCGACCTGGCACGCGAGTAGCTGCACCACCCCTGGCCCAGCCCTCCGCCACGCAGCCGACACCAGGGCCAGCCAGGGCAACCAGCCGAGATATGAAACCTGGGACCCTGGGAGGAGTCATGGAGCCGGCGGCGGGAACCCGCTCACGGGGCCACGCTGCCGCCGTCACACCACTGTCCAGCACACATGAAGAGGACAGTCATGAGGGGGATAGTATGTGGGACTACCCACAGGAGAGGCTCTGCTGCCGGCAGGGCGGTTGAGACGTGATGGGAGGCGTGCGGATGAGAATCACCCAGGTGTCCGCTAGCAACTGGAGGAACTTCAAGTCCCTCGACCTCCAGCTTGACCGGCGTCTCTTTGTCGTCGGGCCCAACGCGGCAGGAAAGTCGAACCTGCTCGACCTGTTCCGCTTCCTCGGCGACATCGCCAGACCCGGGGGCGGCCTGGCCAGCGCGGTCGGCGGACGTGGCGGGCTCAGCCGGGTCCGCAGCCTGTTCGCACGCAACTACCACAGAGGTCGGCTCATTGTGGACGTCCACCTGGAGGAGGGTGGTACCACCTGGCACTACCGGCTGTCCGTCAAGGGACAGTCGGGAGACCTCAACCGTCCGGTCGTGGACGAGGAGCTCGTCGAGCGTGACGGCACCCCGCTGCTCCAGCGCCCGACCTCTGAGGATCTAGACGACCCGGAGCGGCTGACCCAGACGCACCTGGAGCAGATCGGGGCCAACCAGGACTTCAGGAGTATCGCGGAGTACGTCAGCAAGGTCCAGTACTTTCACCTGGTCCCCCAGGTCATCCGCGACCCCTCCAGGAGCGGCTTGGACAGGGACGACCCCTTCGGCGGCGACTTTATCGCCCAGATGAACGCAACACCTCCACGGACCCGTGACGCCTGGATGCGGCGGATGCAGGCCGCCCTCCAGGCCGCCGTCCCAGAGTTCGAGTCCCTGGCAATCGAGGTAGACTCTGCAGGCAGGCCCCACCTGCGCGCAGGCTACCGCAACTGGCGCTCCACGCCGTCAACTCAGTACGAGACCGAGTTCTCCGACGGCACCCTGCGGCTCATCGGTCTGCTGTGGACCGTGATCAAGGCGCCCAGCGGCGCTGGGACCCTCCTTCTTGAGGAGCCTGAGCTCTCCCTCAACTCTGCCATCGTCCGCCTGCTTCCCTCAGTACTGGCAGCAGCCCAGCGCTCCAGCGACCTTCAGGTGGTCCTGTCCACCCACGCCCCCGAGATCCTTGACGACGAAGGCGTCCTCCCCGAGGAAGTCCTCGTGCTCAGGGTCACCGACGACGGGACGCGGGCAGACCTCCTCTCCTCGCTTCCCGAGGCAGTGGACGACATCAGCCTGGGGCTGCCCCTGTCCGACGTCGTCAGTGGCCTGACCGAGCCGCAGGATCTTGACAGCCTGCTGAAGGCGGCACGGGGCAGGCGCTCATGACAGATCCACCTCCTGTCTGAGATGCGGGACTACCTCTTGGAGGTCCAGGGAGGCTGAGACCCCGACACATCACTGAGGCCACGCCCCTGAGGTACCAGGAGGCGGGATCTCCCCGCTGCCGCGGCAGACCAGCTCGGTGGGCACCACGAGGTGCTCTGGCTCGCCCTGGTCCCCGTCCAGCCGGGAGAACAGGCGCCGAGCGGCAAGACTGCCCATGGTCCTGGGGTCCTGGCGCACCACGGTCAGGGCGGGGGCCAGCATGTCCGCCAGGGGAAGGTCGTCAAAGCCGACGTGCGCCACGACCTCACGCAGCCCGAGGCGCCTCAGCGCGTGCAGCGCGCCCTCGGTGAGGAGGTTCTGCCCGCTGAACACTGCCGTAGGCGGATCCGGCGAGGTCATGACGCCCCACAGCGCCCGCTCAGCCGCCTCGGCACCAACCAGCCCTGACACGACCAGCGCCCCGGACTCCTCAGTGCGTGTCTCTCGAAACGCGTCAAGGAACCCCTGGCGCCGCGCGAGCGCGGTGGCAACGTTGAGCCTCTCGGTGAGCAGGACGATCCTGCGGTGTCCCTGGCCCAGAAGATGACGCGTGGCACGCTCGGCGGCGCTGGTGGTGTCGCTGGTGACGCAGTCCGCCACGAGTCCGCGCGGAGCCCTGTCCACGAACACGATCGGTACCCCCATGTGCAGCACGCGCTCCAGGGCGGCTCCGTCAACGGTGGTGGTGTTGACGATGATCCCGTCCACGTGCCGTCTGATCGAGTCCTCGACGGCGGCGACCTCGCGCTGGGGCTCCTCATCAAGGCTGGAGGCCAGGACAGCCACGTCGTGCTCGCGGGCGACGTCCTCCACGCCACGGTGGAGCTCTCCCGCGAACGGATTGTCCACACTGGCCACGAGCAGGGCTATGGTCCTCGTCGCCCCGCCCGGGCGGCGGAGGCTACCGGCACGGATGTCCACGTGGTAGTCGAGCTCCTGCACAGCGTCCCAGACCCGGCGCGCGGTATCCGCAGCCACGTTCGGCTCCCCGTTAACAACCCTGGAGACGGTCTTGGTGCCGACTCCCGCCAACCTGGCAACCTGCTTCATGGTGGGGCGGCTCCGCTGCCCACCTGCTGCGACCGCCGACCGCAGCAGCACAGAGTCCTCACTCACTCCCCCAGCCTACTTGACCGCTCACGACCCTTGACATATCGTTGTGGCTGTCTGATTGACATCGTTGTCAACCAGACAGGGCGCCGATCTTACGCACTCCGCTCTGTCACCACGAAGCCACACGCCTCTTCTCACCGCCGTCGCCCTCCTCAGACGGGCCGTCGGCTGGCACCCAGCCTGTCCACCTGCCCGGTCCCGGTCCTCACCGTCTGGCGCCTCCAGGCACAGCCGGGTACCCACAGCCAAGCAACGGAGCACACATGCCACCTCAACTACCCCCTCCCCGTCTCCGACTCCGCGATGTATCCAAGTCCTTCCCAGGGGTCCAGGCCCTGAGCAAGATCACCTTCGACCTCCTTCCCGGAGAGGTCCACGCCCTGGTCGGCGAGAACGGCGCGGGCAAGTCCACCCTGGTCAAGGTCCTCACCGGGATCTATCCCGACTTCGAGGGACGCTACGACTATGACGGAGCTCCCGCTCACTTCCGCTCCGTCCGGGACGCGCAGCACGCCGGGATCTCGATCGTCCACCAAGAGCTGAACATGATGGCTGACCTCACCGTGGCCCAGAACATCTTCATCGGGCGGGAGTCCTCCTCCCCGCTGGTATCGGACCGTCACCTCAACCGCAGGGCGCAGGCCCTCATCGACGAGTACGACATCGGAGTCTCGCCTTCCGCCCTCCTGCGCGACCTGAGCGTCTCCAAGGCCCAGCTCGTCGAGATCGCGCGCGCCCTGTCCTTCCCGGCCACGAAGGTCCTCATCCTGGACGAGCCGACCGCCGCCCTGACAGACAGCGAGAGCGCCGACCTTCTCCAGCGGGTCGACCGACTGCGCGCGCAGGGGGTGTCAGTCATCTACATCTCCCACCGCATGCACGAGGTCATGACGGTTGCCGACCGCATTACCGTGCTGCGTGACGGAGCCAGTGTCGGGACGCTACCAGCCTCCGAGTCCTCTCAGGAGGAGATCATCGAGCTCATGGTGGGCCGTCAGGTCGTCAACGCCCCCAAGAAGCGCTCCACGGTGCCGCAGGACGCCACAGTCGTCCTAGAGACCAGGAACCTCTCCTCCCGAGACGTCCACGGCGTCTCCTTCACCCTGCGCGCCGGGGAGGTACTCGGCTTCGCGGGGCTGGTCGGCGCCGGGCGCACTGAGACCATGCGGATCGTGGCCGGGGCCGACCGGGCGTCCTCGGGCAGCATACGGGTGCACAACCGCCGCGTCACCTTCCGGCACCCCAGGGACGCGATCAAGGTCGGCATCGCCTACCTGTCCGAGGACCGCAAGCGCTACGGCCTCGTCACCGGCCTCTCCGTCGCAGAGAACACCTCTCTGGCCTCCTACGACGCGCTGTGCACCGGTCCTGTCGTCCACGAACGGACGGTCCAGGCCTGCGCACGCAGGTATATCGACACGCTACGGATCAAGACGCCCTCACCCCGACAGCTGGTCCGCAACCTCTCAGGCGGCAACCAGCAAAAGGTGGTGCTGGCCAAGTGGCTCCTGCGCGACGTCGAGATCCTCATCTTCGACGAGCCGACACGCGGCATCGATATCGGAGCCCGCGCTGAGATCTACCAGCTGATGCGCGACCTCGTGGAGGAGGGCAGGTCCATCCTCCTGGTCTCCTCGGACCTCGACGAGATCCTCCACCTGTCTGACCGCGTCGTCGTCATGCGCGAAGGACGCAAGACCGGCGAGCTTGACATCTCCGAGGCAACCCCTGTCTCCGTCATGGAGCTGGCGACCAGGCAGAGGGAAGGACACCCCGCATGACCACCGATACCACCACCCGAGGACCCGCCAGGACCCTGCCGATGCAGCAGATCATGGCACTGGCGGCCCTCGCCGTCCTCTACGCGTTCTTCGCCGTCTTTGGCAACCACTTCCTGTCACCCAGCACCCTGGTCTCGATCCTCGACTCCTCCTACTACATCGGCTTCCTGGCCATCGGCATGACCTTTGTCATTATCACCGCGGGCATTGACCTGTCCTCGGGGACAGTCATGGTGGGTGCGGCACTGGTAGGAGGAGTGGCGTACAACGTGTGGGGTCTACCGATCCTGGTCTCGCTTCTAGTCGTCCTGGCCACCGGCGTCGCCTTCGGCGTCGCCAACGGTGTCCTTGTCGGCTTCCTGCGCCTGCCTCCGTTCATCGCCACCCTGGGGATGCAGTTCGCCTCGCTGGGCCTGTGCGCCGTCATCGCCCAGGTCCAGACCCAGACCTACCCGAGCCTGTCCTCCGACGACGGCTGGTTCAAGACGGTCCTGTACAGGACGGGTGACCTTCCGGTCGGCGTCCTGTGGCTAGCCGCCTTCTTCTCCATGGCATGGTTCATCCTCTCGCGCACCAAGCTGGGGCGCTACACCTACGCCATCGGGTCCAACGAGGAGGCAGCCGAGCTGTCCGGCGTCATCGTGTCGCGGTGGAAGTTCTGGGTCTACGTCCTCAACGGGTTCTTCTGCGGCCTGGCCGGGGTCATCTACGCGGCGACCTTCTCCTCCATCACCCCGCAGACCGGCAACGGCCAGGAGATGTACGCCATCGCCGCCTGCGTGATCGGCGGCACCTCCCTGGCCGGAGGAGTCGGCTCCCTGTGGGGCACGATCATCGGCGTCTTCGTCATCAGCGTCCTCAAGACCGGCCTGCTGTCCATGGGCCTGCCGGTGCAGTGGCAGCAGGTGCTCATCGGCGTCGTGGTGGTGCTCGCCGTCCTGCTCGACGTCGTGCGCAGCAGACGCGCCCGACGCTCCTGACACCCCCTGACCCGCCTCCGCAACCGTGAAAGGACCACCATGAACCCCGCCGTGAACCCCACCACCCTCACGACCCGCACAGCACCCGCCGCTCCCGTGCCAGACGGGGCTCCTGCGCCCGCACGCCGGGCCGTGCTGGCAGCCACCCTGGCGGCCGCCGGCGCCCTGACACTGGCCGCCTGCTCCCAGGGATCCGGCTCGAACGCGACGATGAAGGTCATCATCATCGCAAAGAGCTACCAGAACCAGTTCTACCAGGCTGCCTTCAGGGGAGCCCAGGACGCCGCGGACGAGCTCAACGTACAGCTGGAGACCAACGGCCCCGACGCAGAGTCCAACGTCTCCCAGCAGGTTGAGCAGCTCTCGGCCGCTGTCAACCAGGGACCTGCGGCTATCGCCCTGGCCGCCTGCCAGCCCGACGCCGTCCAGGACGCCCTGGTCAGTGCCAGAAGCCGGGACATACCGGTCATCGGGTTTGACTCCGGCGTTCCCGACGACGCCTCCGGAGCAGTCGTGGCCACAGCCACCACTGACAACACCGTGGCGGGCGGCAACGTGGCCACCAACCTGGCCCAGGACAAGAGCCTGGTCTCCGCAGTGACCTCCGCGACCGCGGACTCGCCCGCCGTCATCGGTGTCCTCGCCCAGGACTCGACCTCAGGCTCCATCGTCCAGCGTGTCGACGGCTTCGTGGACACGCTCGTCACCGAGCTGGAGGCGCTGGACGGCCTGGCCGGGGCGGTGGACGTCTCCGGACAGCAGCGGTGGACCCAGGCCTCCTCCGAGCCCGCCAGGGTGAGGATCGTGGTCACGGTCCCACCAACCACCAGCCAGGCGGACATCCAGTCCGCAGCGACCTCCGTCCTGTCCACCACCGGGCTCGTCGCCCTGTTCGCCGCCAACCAGGACGCGGTCAACGGCGTCATCTCAGCGACCGGCGACGCCACCGCCCTCGACCGCTCCAGCGGTACCTACAAGGACCTGCTCGTCGTGGGCTTCGACGCAGGAAGGTCTCAGAAGGACGCTGTCAGCTCCGGCGCCTTCCTGGGGTCAGTCACCCAGGACCCGTACCAGATGGGCTACCAGGCCGTCACCCTGGCGGTCAGGGCAGCCAACGGCGAGACGGTCCAGGACGTGGACACCGGCTCCCACTGGTACACCGCCTCGAACATTGACGACACGGAGATCTCGGAGCTGCTCTATGACTGAGCACCGGCTCAGGCACAGGATCGGCGCAAGGAAGGCTCACTCCCCCGCCGTGCGGGGCAACTCGGCCAGGTCGTCGCGGTGGACCACCGGGGCCACGTGGTCGGGTGCAGGCCTACCCTGCGCCCGGGCACGGAGGACCTCCGTCAGCTCTGCGGAGGCGTAGCGGCAGATCCCCCGGGCGAGCGTGCGCCCAGGCCCGACCACCTCCACCACGGCCCCGGACTCGAACTCCCCGTCGACCCCGGTGACCCCCGGCAGCAGGAGGGACTTCTTGCCGGAGGTGATGGCCCGGGCCGCACCGTCGTCGATGAGGAGCCGTCCCTCAGGCTGGGAGGCGTGGGCCATCCACAGGCGGCGGCTGGGGCGTCGCGGACCGGTGGGGGCGAACCAGGTGCCCATGTCTGCAGGGACGTCCTGTCCTCCCAGGAGGAGGGGAGCGTCGTCGGCGCCGGCGATGAGGACCGCTGTCCCCGAGGCGCAGGAGATCGTCGCCGCCTGGACCTTGGTCACCATGCCCCCCGTGCCCACGGCCGAGCCCCGACCGGACACGTTGAGGTCTGCCAGGTCGGCGGCGGAGCCCACGTAGCGCACCGGGACCGCCCGGCGGTTCCCGGAGGCGCCGTCCACAGGCCGTCCACGTCGGTGAGCAGGACCAGCACGTCGGCGCTGACCAGGTGGGCCACCAGCGCTGCCAGGTGGTCGTTGTCACCGAGGCTGAACTCCGTAGTGGCCACGGCGTCGTTCTCGTTGACGACGGGGACCGCCCCCAGGGACAGCAGCGCGTCAAAGGTCGCCCGAACGGTGCGGTAGTGGCTGCGTACCGCAACGTCCTGGGCGGTCAGCAGCACCTGAGCGGTCACCACCCCGTAGGCGCTCATGGCGCTCTGCCACCGGGCTACGAGGTTTCCTTGCCCCACCGAGGCCGCCGCCTGCAGCAGACGCAGCTCCCCGGGCCGCCTCTCCAGCCCCAGGGGACGAGGCCTGCGGCAACCGCGCCGGAGGACACCAGGACGACGTCGTGCCCACGGTCGCGCAGCCTGGCGATCAGTCCGGCGATGATGTCGATGCGGTTGAGGTCCAGCCCGCCGTCGACCCGGGTCAGGGAGGAGGAGCCGACCTTAAGGACGATCCGGGCGCCGGGGGGCAGCGCGGCAGGCCGTTGCCCCGGCACCGGAGCCCTGCGGCTCACTGCGTCTCCTCCCAGACCGAGGCATCCGTCCACAGGCCCTCGGCGGCCTCCTGGCGTAGCTCGGCACGGGCCGCCTCCTTGGCGTCCATCATCTCGTGGTAGTGACGACGACGCTCCGCGTTAGTCCGCCGGTGCCCTTCCTGGAGGCGGGCGTCGGTGCCGCGTGCACCCAGCAGCTCAGGTCCTGTAGCCAGGGCCGGCTCCCAGGTGAAGAGCACACCTCGCTCCAGGTCACCGATGAGGACCGTGTCACCGGCGTGTGCCCCCGCCCTGACCAGCTCGTCCTCGACTCCGGCGGCCGCCAGGCGGTCAGCCAGGTAGCCTACCGCCTCGTCGTTGGTGAAGTCGGTCTGAAGGACCCACCTCTCCGGCTTGTCTCCCCGCACCTGGTAGACCTGTCCCTCCGAGGGGTGCTGGAGGGCAGAGACAACCGCTACTGGCTCCCTGTCCTTCCTACCAACCCCAGCGGGCCGGATGACCGGACGCTGGACAGGCTGGCCGTCATGGCCCACCCTGCCCGCCCTCCGGGAGGGAGCCTGTCCACGCGCCTGCTCCACCAGACCCGCCAGGGCGAAGGACAGAGGCCTCAGCCCGCGGTGCACGACGGCTGAGACCTCGAAGACCGGCACCCCCGGGCCTCGACGTCGCTGCGGACGAAGTCAGCCAGCTCTGCGGCCTCAGGAACATCGACCTTGTTGAGAACAACGACACGGGGGCGCTGTGGCAGCGGCAGGAGCCCCGTGAGGGCCGGATCTGACTCCTGGCTGCCCAGCCGGTCCGCGTAGGCCGCCAGCTCGGCCTCGATCGTGTCCATGTCGCTGAGCGGGTCACGGCCCGGCTCCAGGGTGGCGCAGTCCAGGACGTGGACGATGACGGCGCAGCGCTCGATGTGGCGCAGGAAGTCCAGACCCAGGCCCCTACCCCGGGAGGCTCCGGGGATGAGGCCCGGGACGTCGGCGACCGTGTAGCGGCTGGCGCCCGCCTCGACCACCCCAAGGTTGGGCACCAGGGTGGTGAAGGGATAGTCGGCGATCTTAGGGCGGGCGGCGCTCATCGCGGCGATGAGGGAGGACTTGCCCGCACTCGGGTAGCCCACCAGTGCCACGTCGGCGACGGTCTTGAGCTCCAGGACCACGTCGAGGGCCTGGCCCGGTTCACCCAGGAGGTGGAAGCCAGGGGCCTTCCTCCTCTTCGAGGCCAGGGAGAAGTTGCCACGCCCGCCCGTCCCACCGCGGGCGACTACCACCGAGCAGGGGTGTCCCACCAGGTCAGCCAGGACCTGGCCGTCAACGTCCTTGACTACCGTACCCTCCGGGACGGGCAGGACCAGGTCCTGCCCGTCGACGCCTCGGCGCCAGCTACCCATCCCCGGGGTACCGCTGGAGGCACGTCGATGCGGTCGGCGGTGGTAGGCCAGCAGGGTTGACACCGAGGGGTCCGTGGTGATGACGACGTCGCCTCCGTGCCCCCCGTCCCCGCCGTCAGGGCCGGCCAGGGGCTTGAACTTCTCACGGTGCACCGAGGTACAGCCGTGGCCGCCGTCCCCGCCGGCTACGTGAAGAACCACTCGGTCGATGAAGCTGGGCATAGAGCCTCCCCCAGGAGCGACAGGTGCGGCGGACAGGTGGCAGGTACCCGTGCGGGCCTGCCCAGACAGGACGGGGGCAAACGGTATGAACCGTTCGCCCCCGTTCCGACGTATGACGGTGCCGCGCGGCTCAGGCCTCGGGAAGGACGACGTTCACAACGCGACGGCCCCGGAAGGTGCCGAACTCGACACTGCCGGCAGCGGTGGCGAACAGCGTGTCGTCGTTACCGCGGCCCACGTTGCGGCCAGGGTGGAAGTGGGTGCCGCGCTGGCGGACGAGGATCTCCCCAGCCTTGACGACCTGGCCCCCGAACCGCTTGACGCCCAGGCGCTGGGCGTTGGAGTCACGGCCGTTACGGGAGGAGCCAAGACCCTTCTTGTGTGCCATGTCAGGATTCTCTCTCTCGATCGTGTGCGTCCAGGCGCCCCTTGAGGGGCGTGCAGGAGGGTCAGTCGATAGACGTGACCTTGACCGCCGTCAGCCTGGCCCGGTGGCCCTGGCGCCTGCGGTAGCCGGTCTTGTTCTTGAACTTGAGGATGTTGATCTTGGGGCCCTTCCGCTCACCGAGGATCTCAGCGGTGACAGAGCTGTGGGCCAAGTCAGCGGCACCAGTCGTCACCTTGTCCCCGTCCACCACCATCAGCGGAGCGAGGGTGACCCGGTCACCCACCTCGCCAACGAGCTTGTCAACAACCACGACGTCGCCGACGGAGACCTTCTCCTGACGGCCACCAGCCTTGACGATCGCGTAGACCACTTGTTTGCTCTTCCTGTCGCGTCTTGAGGCACCCACCGGCACGGACCACACTGGTAGCAGCCATCGCGCCGGTCTCCCGGGCATGGTGCACGATGCACCGGCTGACAACTTTAGGTGATCCGTCTTCCGGGACCAACCGCGCCAGGACCGTCAGACCTGTGTTCTTGGGCACGAAGCCAGGGAGACCGCCCCGGGAAGCGGCGCGCGGGGCAGCCTCCCGCCACCACTTCCGTAACCAGGTTCCCGACGCCGCGCTACCGGTCGCCAAGAACGGCTGCGGCGGTGGCCTCGTCGGTAACGAGTCCGGAGAGGTACCCTCCCCGCAGCACCGCTCGGATCGCCTCCACCTTGTGCCAACCGTGTGCCACCCCGATGACCAGTGGAACCTCCCGCAGCCGGTCCGGCTCCAGGCAGACGGTACGTCGGCACACAGGGGTGCGGACGTGTGCCCCGCGAGCGTCGATGTGGTGCCCGCAGATATGGGCCACCGCACCTGCCCGCGCGCACTGCTCGACAAGCTCTGGAGTCATCCACCTGCGTAGGATCGGGCTGACCGCTCCTTTCTCCACGGCCCCCACCCCGGTCAGAGCCACGTCGCTTCGGGCCGCCAGCTCCAGGGTGATGACCACCTGCTCCTCCCGGCGCATCGCGTCCGCGGCCTGGACGGTGTCAAACACGAGCGGGACCGGCAGCGCCTGATGGCTGCCCCCCAGCCGCATCGCCATGTCCCGGCAGATGTCGGGTCCGTCCTCCAGCCCGCTGGACTGCCCGACCAGTCCCAGCATCTGCACCACCAGGCTGCGCGGCCAGGAGCGCTGGGGGAGCGAGCGCACCACCGACCCGACCTCACGACCGTTGGAGACCGCAATGACCGAGGTCGGTCGGCAGTGCTCCAGGAGCAGCTGCGCCGCCTGGGCGCCCAGCTGGTCCCCTGCCTGCTCCGTCACCCGCACCGCGCGCAGGCCGTAGGCGGACACCAGCCGGTCCTCGATCTCAGTGAGTCGCTCGATCGGATGGGACACCTGCACCGTCACCACACCTGTCCGGCGCGCCTGGGCCAGGAGCCGGGAGACCGTGGAGCGTGAGTAGCCGGTACGCCTGGCTACCTCCGCCTGGTCCGCCCCCTCCTCCCAGTACATCCGCGACACCTCCAGGAGCAGCCGGATCCGGTTCCGGTCAACACCTGCTGCGCACATATTCCCATATTATCCCACGACAGCAGCCCGACACGCCCTGTCGCGAATCGCATCCGACCTCGGATAGGCCAAAAGTAGAGGTGAGAAACGGTTTCTGGGTCGAGCCGCCGGACACCGGAGTCCCCCTCGCCGGGCACGCCACCGCTAACGCACAAAAGTGCACTTCCCCTCATACCTGCACGCCGATGCCCTTCTAGGGTGGCCGTGTCAGCAGCCCGGTGGCACGCACAGGCGGCCGCGCTCGCGGACAAGCAGCAGGAAAGAGGCAGCAAGGAGGCCCTCCATGGCGCACACGGCGCTCGCACGAACCATTGCCGGGGACGTGGACCCCACCACCCTGGGGGTGGTCAACGCCCACGACCACCTCATCCGTAACGGTGCAGGCGAGGTCTACATCGACCCCGACCACCAGCTGGACGACGTCGACAAGGCGGTAGAGGAGGCTGGTCGCTTCGTGTCGGCGTCAAGGCGCTGGGCCCAGGCCGGCACCGTCGTCGACATGTGCCCGGCCAACTGCGGCCGGGACCTGGAGCGTCTGGCCGAGGTAGGGCGGCGCGTACCCGACCTGCACATCATCGCCTCCACCGGCTTCCACCGGGAAAAGGTCTACCTGGAGACCCGCAGCCACTGGGTAAGCCGCTACAGCGTGGACCAGATCGCGAACCTGCTCATCGCCGACATCCGCGAGGGCATCGACCGCCACGACTACTCCGGCCCGATCGTGGAGCGCACGCCCTACAAGGCAGGAGTCATCAAGGTCGCCACCTCCTACGGCGTGATCACCGACTTCGAGCGCACGTGCATGCGAGCAGCCGCGCTCGCCTCGATCGAGACGGGCGCCCCGATCAACACCCACACCACCTTCGGCACCTGCGGCCTGGAGCAGGCTCGCGAGCTCATCGGTATGGGCGTCCCGGCCGACCAGATCGCCATCGGCCACATCCAGCGCAACGCCGACGTCTACTACCTGCGCCAGATCCTGGACACCGGGGCGTGGCTGGAGATCGACGGGACCTACCGCATCAAGTACCAGCCCGACACCAACCGGATCATGGAGCTGCGCGAGCTGGGCGAGCTGGGCTACGGCAAGCGCATCCTCCTGGGCACCGACTCAGGCAAGCGCTCCTACCAGAAGGCCTACGGGTCTGTGACCGGTGTGGACTTTAACCCCGCCGTGGACGGCCCCCGTATGCTGGAGGAGGGCTTCGACCCCTCCTACGTCCAGGACCTGCTTGTGGGTAACGGTCAGCGCTTCTTCACGATGAGGAAGGACGTGAGGGGGGACCAGTCATGACTCCTCCCCGGCTCCAGGTCGCCCTGGACACCACCGACCTGGTCACTGCGCTGCGCTGCCTGGGTCGGTGCCAGCCCGCGGTCGACGTCATC
Source organism: Actinomyces lilanjuaniae (assembly GCF_003606385.1). NCBI lineage: Bacteria > Bacillati > Actinomycetota > Actinomycetes > Actinomycetales > Actinomycetaceae > Actinomyces > Actinomyces lilanjuaniae. Next base: position 1,933,902 of record NZ_CP032514.1, read on the forward strand.
GAGGTGGGCACCGTGCTCCTGCTGGCCGAGGGGCTGCGCTGCGTACGTGAGATCCGCGCACTCTACCCGGAGGCCACCATCCTCGCCGACGCACGTATCGCCGAGGCGGGCTCGGTCCTGTCGCGCCAGTGCTTCGAGGCAGGGGCCGACTGGGTGTCCTGCGTGGCGGGCGCCTCTTTGACCACTGTGGAGCAGGTAGTCAGTGTCGCCTCCGACCACGGCGGTGAGGTCCAGGTCGAGCTGGGTGAGCACTACGACCACGACCGGGCCGCCGCCTGGCGCGAGCGCGGAGTCGAGCACGTCATCGTCCACCGCTCCCGCGACGCCGAGGCCGCCGGCTCGCTGTCCTGGGGGCCGAGGGACCTGGAGACCGTGGACGACCTGGCTGCCATGGGCTTCACCGTGACGGTCACCGGCGGGGTCACGCCCCGCGAGCTCGACGTCTTCTCGGGGCACCCGGTCGGTGTGGTCATCGCGGGCCGGGCGATCGTGGGCGCGCAGGACCCGTTGGAGGCCGCCCGGCAGATGCGTGAGGCTATGGAGAGGGTGTGGGACCGGTGAGTACCGGGAGCACCGACAGCACAGGCCCCGCCAGGAGCACCGGCGGGGCGGCCTCCGCTGGCACCCGCACCTCCAGCACAGTCAGCACGGCTAGTGCAGCCAGCGAGGTGACCCTCGGTATCTACGAGAAGGCCCTGGTCGGCACCACCGACTGGGACGAGCTGTTCAGCCAGGTACGCGCGGCGGGGTTCAGCTTCACTGATCTCTCCGTGGACGAGTCCGACGAGCGTCTGGCCCGCCTGGGCTGGTCCTCCCCACGGCGTCGCCGGGTGGCGCAGGCCGCCGCGGACACAGGGGTGCGCATCGGCGGCGTGTGCCTGAGCGCGCACCGACGCTTCGGCCCGGGCTCCGCCGACCCTGCGGTGCGGGACCAGGCCCGCAGCATCTACCACCAAGGCATCGACCTGTGCGTGGACCTGGGCGCATCCGTGCTCCAGGTAGCCGGGTACTTCGCCCACGGCGAGCCCCGGGACCCGCAGGCCCGTAGCCGCTACGTCGACATGCTGGGCGAGGTGCTGCCCCACGCGGCGGAGGCGGGCGTCATCCTCGGGATCGAGAACGTCGACGGCCACGACATCGCCGCCGTCCAGGACGTCGTCGCCGTTCTCGACGAGCTGCCCTCCCCCTGGCTCCAGGCCTACGCCGACATCGGCAACATCGCGGAGCACGGTGGTGACGCCGCCACCGAGCTGACCTCCGGGCTGACACGCATCGTCGCCCTGCACCTCAAGGACGTCCGCCCTGGGGAGCCGCGACGCGTCCCCATGGGTCAGGGCGTCACCGACTTCGACGGTGCCTTCGCCACCCTGGCCGCCGCCCGCTGGAGCGGACGCATGATGATCGAGATGTGGAACGACGACGCCGAGGACTCCCTGGAGCGCTGCGTGGCGGCCCGGCACTTCATCGAGGACCGGCTTGACCGCGCAGGCATCTCGGTGCGTACGCCCCGGTGGGAGGCAGCCGCATGACTCACGACAACAGACCCTCGACACGCTCAGGAACCAACCATGACAGACACAGTAACCGCCACCACGACCATCGCCACAGTCGGCACCAGCAATGACACAGCAACCACGGCAGCACGGTACGGACCCCGTGACGGCGCCCAGGCCGCCTTCGACCTGACCACGATCGGCGAGGGCCAGATCCGCCTCACCTGCGAGCGCGGGGACCGCCTCGCCTCCGCCCGGCACCTGCGGATGAGCGCAGCGGGCTCGGAGGCCAACGTCGCCGGCCTGCTCAGCCAGCTGGGACGACGTACCTCGTGGGCCACCAAGCTGCCCCAGGGCGAGCTGACCCACAGGATCCTCAGCGAGTACCGCTCGGTAGGCGTGGACCTGTCCCACGTCGTCCTGACCCAGCACGGCCGCGTCGCCCAGTACTTTCTGGAGCCGGGCGAGTACCCGCTTCCGGGCAGGGTCACCTACGACCGCCTGTACACCCCGTTCCGCGACATCGAGCCAGCCGACTTCAACTGGGACAGTCTCCTGGACACCCGCGTGGTGTTCCTGACCGGCATCACGGCCGCCCTGACGCAGCGCACGGCAGAGGTGGTGCGCTACTTCGCTGACGCCGCCCAGGAGCGGGGTATCGCCATCGCCCTCGACGTCAACTTCCGCTCCCTCCTGTGGGACGGAGACCAGGCCCGCTCCGTGCTGGAGCCCATCGCCCGCTCCGCCTCGATCCTGTTCTGCTCACGGGCGGACGCACAGGTGGTCTTCGGCCTCACCCACAGCGAGGGGGTCCAGGTCTGCCGCTCCGTGCGCGAGCTTCTGGGCCCGCCCGTCGTCGTGTCCACCGATGCCGCGCGAGGGACCTACCTGTCCACCGCTGAGGGCGACCAGGCCTTCGAGATCGAGCAGGTGCCCATCGTGGACCGTCCCGGTGCCGGCGACTCCTTCGTGGCCGGCACCCTCCATGGGTGGCTCGACGGCGACGTCTCCCGAGGTATCGCAACCGGCCTGCGCACAGCCTCCCTGGCCCTGACCCACCACGGCGACCTGACTCGTGTGCCTCCCGGTGAGCTGGACCTGGCCCTCAGCGGGGACATCGTGCGCTAGGGCGGCTCCTTCCGGGCAGCGTCCACGCAGCCCGGCTCACCCCGTACCCGGAAAAAGCCTTCTGCACATACCAACGATTGGTTCAATGATGAGCACTCTGGTCTCCACCAGCCCGCCTCGGGGACGTACCGCCCCCGAGCAGATAGACAACCACCCTCTCACCAGGCACCAGCGGTCCCTCATCGGGATGGCTATCGTCGGCAACGTGTCGGAGTTCTTCGACATGTTCCTTATCGGCTTCATCGTCAACATGCTGATCGAGTCCCCCGGGTGGGACCTGACAGGCTTCCACTCCGGGGTCATCCTGGCAGGAGCAGGCCTGGGCACCGTCATCGGCTCGGTGATGTGGGGCCGCCTAGCGGACAGCCTGGGCCGCAGGACCGCCTTCATCGCCTGCATCATCGTCCTGGTGCTCTTCACCGCCGCCTCCGCCCTGACCCCGGTCAACGGCTGGGTGCTGCTGGCTGTCCTGCGCACTGGCGTCGGTATCGGGGTGGGCGGTCTCAACATCACCTCCGTGCCCTACGTCCAGGAGTTCGTCCCGGCCAGGCAGCGGGGCCTGCTGGCAGGGCTGACCAGCGTCTTCATCCCGGCCGGGATCTTCCTGGGGGGCCTGGTCACCAGGTACTTCGGTGACGCCCTGGGCTGGCGGGGTCTGATCGCGGTAGGCTGCGTCCCCATCGTGCTGCTCGCCTGGACCCGGGTGGTCCCCGAGTCCCCCCGGTTCCTACAGTCACGGGGCCGAGAGCAGGAAGCACGGCAGGCCTACGCCTGGGCCATGGAGATCCCCGTGGAGCACGTGGCCGAGCTGCCGGAGATCAGGCAGGCCGCCTCAACCTCCTACTCGGCGATCTTCACCAGGTACCCGCGCCAGCTCCTGGTGGTGGCCGTGGGATCGTTCTCCTTCATCCTGGGGTCTTTTACCGTCCAGTCCTGGGGGCAGAGCCTGCTGGGACAGTCCTTTGGCTTCAGCGTCTCCGCCGTGGCTACGCTGTTCATGCTGGTCTCCCTGGGCGACCTCCTGGGGCGCCTCGGGTCGGCGTGGATCTCCGACCGTATCGGACGGCGCTACACCATGCTGGGATGCGGCCTGATCGGCGGGACCGGGGCACTCATCGCCGCTTGGTCCACCACGATGGTTGACAGCCGCGGGACCACCACGGCCGGGTACGTCTTCTTCGTCGGCATCTTCATCGTCATGACCTTCGGAGACGGTGCCTTCGGCATCCTCAACGCCTTCGGGGGCGAGCAGTTCCCCACCCAGGCCCGCTCAACGGGCCTGGGCCTGGGCTACGGCATCGGGTCGGTGGCCAAGGTTGTCGGCCCCTACTTCATGGGGGCGCTCATGGGTAGCGACGAGCCTACGGTCGAGGTCGTCATGGTTCCCTTCCTCATCTTTGCGGTCATGCTGTTCGCCGGGGCATCACCTACATGTTCGCCCGGGAGACCAAGGGAACCTCCCTGGAGGACATCTGAGCCGGGCAGGAGCCTAGACGCACACGCCAGACACCGACGTCGGGCCGGGCAGGAGCACGCAGAGCGAGCCGTCCCGGCCCGACGTAGCACCCACGGCACTAACAGACACGCAGGACCGTGGAGCCGGTGGAGCCGAGGGGTAACCGCACGGGCAGGGCCTGTACCCCTAGGAAGTGCTGTCAGTGCCGCCTGTACTGTCAGTACCGCCTGTACTGCCAGTGCCGTCAGAGCCCTCAGTCTGCGTGCCACCAGGCGCAGGGGGCGCTGGGCGCGGCGCAGTTACCTCGGTGGTCACGACCCGACGCCGTCGAGGCCTCCTGGCCCGAGTCCCAGCCGCAGCATTAGTACTACTCCCACTGTCCTCCCTGCTGCTTCCACTGTCTGCGTGGGCCTGGTGAGCCTGCTCGGTGGCGGCCGCAATCTGGGCCAGGGCACCGCGGGCAGTGGAGCGCGCCTTGTCCTGAGAGGCAACAGAGACTGCCGCAGAGGCCTCTGCGGCAGCCTGCCCCGGGTCTCCAGCCTGGTCCTGATCAGAGGACCCGGCCTGCCTCGACTCCTTGGCGGACCTGCCCGCAGCCTTGGAGCCGGAGGCGGACGCACGTACGGCGTCCCGGCCTGACCCGGTGTCCCTACCCTTGCGTCCGCGCCCCTTGCCCGCGCCCCGCGAGGCAGAGGCGGACATGTCCACCTGCTGGTTCTCCACGGGCGCGTCGTGCACGATGAAGCCTCGACCCTTGCAGGTCTCGCAGGTGGTGGAGAATGCCTCGACCAGTCCCTGCCCCACGCGCTTGCGGGTCATCTGCACCAGGCCGAGCGAGGTGACCTCAGTGACCTGGTGCCGGGTGCGGTCCCGGCCCAGGCACTCGACAAGACGTCGCAGCACCAGGTCGCGGTTGGACTCCAGGACCATGTCGACAAAGTCGATGACGATCATGCCGCCGATGTCACGCAGCCGCAGCTGCCGCACGATCTCCTCGGCTGCCTCAAGGTTGTTGCGGGTGACCGTCTCCTCCAGGGTACCGCCCGCCCCCGTGAACCGGCCGGTGTTGACGTCGATGACGGTCATCGCCTCGGTGCGGTCAATGACCAGGGTCCCGCCAGAGGGCAGCCAGACCTTGCGGTCGAAGCCCTTGGACAGCTGCTCGTCCACACGGTGGGCGCTAAAGACGTCCTCCGGGCTCGTCCAGCGCTCGAGGCGGTCAGCCAGGTCGGGGCTGAGCTCGTTGACGTATCCGGATATCGTCTTCCAGGCGCCGGTCCCGGAGACCACCAGCCTGCGGAAGTCCTCGTTGAAGACGTCGCGCACGACTCGCACCGCCAGCTCCGGCTCCCCCTTAAGAAGTACCGGGACCTTGGTGCTGCCCTTACGCACCGAGGCCACTTTCTTGTCGATCGCCTCCCACTGGGAGACCAGCCGGGCCACGTCGGCGGCCAGCTGCTCCTCCGAGGCACCCTCGGCGGCGGTCCGCACGATCACGCCCGCAGAGTCGGGGACCACGCGCTGAAGGATCTTGCGCAGCCGGGACCGCTCGGTGTCAGGAAGCTTGCGCGATATCCCGGTCATGCTGCCCCCGGGGACCAAGACTAGGTAGCGCCCGGCCAGGGTGACCTGGCTGGTCAGCCGCGCCCCCTTGTGCCCGATGGGGTCCTTGGTGACCTGGACCAGGACCGTGTCCCCGCTGGACAGGGCGTCCTCGATACGGCGGGACCGACCAGCGGTGTCGGCCGCCTCCCAGTCGACCTCGCCGGCGTAGAGGACGGCGTTGCGCCCCCTGCCCAGGTCGACGAACGCGGCCTCCATCGAGGGCAGCACGTTCTGGACCCGACCCATGTAGACGTTGCCGACCATGGAGGTCTGGGTATGGCGAGCTACGTAGTGCTCCACCAGCAGCCCGTCCTCCAGGACCGCGATCTGGTTGAGACCGTCCGTCTCACGCACGATCATCTGGCGGTCCACGCTCTCTCGGCGGGCCAGGAACTCGGCCTCGGTGACGACACTGCGACGACGGCCAGAGGCCCGTCCCTCGCGGCGGCGCTGACGCTTGGCCTCCAGCCGGGTGGAGCCCTTCAGCGCGGTCACCTCGTCACGGGCGTCCCGGCTCGGCTCCGTGCGCGTGCGCGAGCGACGGCGACGGCGTGGGACCACGGACGCCACTGAGTCCTCCGAGGTGTCCGTCGAGGTGTCCGCGACCTCCTCGGCAGCCTCCCGGCCGACGTCCTGCCCGGTGTCACCAGGTTCCCGCGACGACGCCTCACCGCTGCCCTGGCTGCCGTCCTGACTGTCCCGGCTGCTTGAGTCTGCCGTCTCCGCGTCGACGCCGTCAGTAGGGGCGGTGCGTAATCGGGAGCGGCGCCCCCGGCTGCCACGGCGACGTCTGCGGCTCCCACCGGACTCGGCCTGCTCGGCCTGCTCACCGTCGTCGTCAGCACGGGCACTACGGGCACTGTCTGCGCGCGTTCCGCTGCCCGTGTCGTCGTCCATCCCCTCCTCGTCCCGAGGGGACCGCCCCTCCACGGCTGCGCGACGTCGGCCCCGCCTGGGTCCAGACGAGGAGCCCGTCCCCGAGGCACTCGCACCCACAGAGCCTGCGGTCCCGCCAGTACCACCTGTGGCGGAGTCCTGACCGTCTCTACTATCTCTGCCCTCTGCCGGCTCCTGCTGCTGGGTACCGGAGCCCTCACGCAGCGCGACCGCGGCGCGTCGGGAGGCGGCAGGAGCCGGGTCTGGTGCCGCGGACTGCTGCGTGACCCTCCTTCGGCGGCGCGCCCGGCTGGGGTCAGGGGCCTGAAAGAGCAGCGAGGCCACCGGAAGGCGCGGCGGCTCCTCGTTGCCCTTGTCCTGAGGACCCGCAGCAGGAGTCTCCTGGGGCGCCGTGGCCGTCTCCGTGTGGTGGTCAGCCGACTGCGTCGCCCACCCCTGGGAGGCCTCCTGCGGCCTGCGGTCACCGTGGTCGTCTTCTGTTGTTGTACGTCGTGCCATTTCGAGGTTTTCCGGGTGCCGTCGCCGCCGTCGTACCCCCGGAGCTCCGGCACGGTCACGCTCCTGCCAGGAGAAGCATCCACAAAGTCTGTCGCGCACGCCGCTAATGGGCGCTGACACCCCTGGCGCCTGCACAGGCCGGGCTCGCGGCGGCGCTTGCAGCGGCGCGAGGCGCCCGGAAGAGGTCGTCCCAGGGTGCCCGCCCCAGGCATCGGTACGGGACGCCCGGGACCTAGGCAAGTATTCCACAACCACAGCTCTCCCCGGGACAGGTCGCACACGCTGACCCGGACCCGTGCCCCACCCGGTCGGCACAGGTCTTGCGGTAACAGCACAACTGTACTCCTTTGTGTTTGTGACAAACCGTCAGTGAGCCGCTACACTCTGGGACCAGGGTCCTCCGTGACTCCAGGGCACTGCGTGACTCGCGTCGCGACGCTCTTGCTAACTCCATTGTCATCTTTGAAAGGTGGCGCTGATGGTCATCGCACCGCTGGCGCTGGACTCCCTCGACCTGGCTCGCTGGCAGTTCGGCATCACGACCGTCTACCACTTCATCCTCGTGCCTCTCACCATCGGCCTGTCCCCGATGGTGGCCCTCATGGAGGCGCTGTGGCTGCGCACGCGCAACGAGCAGTGGCTCGTTGCCGCGAAGTTCTTCGGCAAGATCCTTCTCATCAACTTCGCCCTGGGAGTTGCCACCGGTCTTGTCCAGGAGTTCCAGTTCGGCATGAACTGGTCGGAGTACTCTCGCTTCGTCGGGAACATCTTTGGCGCTCCTCTGGCCTTCGAGGCCCTGCTGGCCTTCTTCATGGAGTCCACCTTCCTGGGGCTGTGGATCTTCGGCTGGGACCGCCTCTCCCCCAGGCTCCACAACCTGTGCATGTGGGCCGTCGCCGCAGGAACCAACTTCTCGGCGTTCTTCATCCTGGCGGCCAACTCCTGGATGCAGCACCCCGTGGGGACCGTCATCAACCCCGACACCGGCCGTGCCGAGCTCGACGGCCTCTCCGGCTTCGCCGCCGTGCTGTCCAACCCCATCCTGTGGACCACAGCCACCCACGTCATCACCTCGGCCTTCCTCGTCGCCGGCGCGGTGGTCCTGGGGGTCTCCGTGTGGTGGATGACCCGGGCCGCGCGCGCCGGCCAGGACTACGAGGCCCGCCACCTGTGGCGGCGCACCACCCGCCTGGGCGCCACCGTCATGCTTGTCGCGGGGCTGGCCACCGCGGTGTCAGGACACTTCCAGGGCCACCTGGTGACTGAGGAGCAGCCCGCCAAGATGGCGGCGGCGGAAGGGCTGTGCCATACCGAGTCCCGTGCGCCGTTTACCGCTGTCGCCTTCGGCGACTGCGACACCGGGATGACCCGGTTCATCTCGGTGCCCGGGGTCTACTCCTTCATGGCCACCAATGACGTCAACGCCGAGGTCACCGGCCTGGTCGACGCCCAGCAGATGTACAGCGACTACGTCCAGGCGCACGAGCCCGGCGCGGCAGAGACCGACTACACCCCCAACGTCATGATCACCTTCTGGTCCTTCCGCCTCATGATCGCACTGGGCATGGCCTCGGTGGGCATCGGTGCTCTCGCCCTGTGGCTGCTACGGTCCGACAGGCTGATCACCCGCCCCTGGCTGGGCAGGGCAGCGCTGTGGACGATGTGGCTTCCCTTCGTCGCCTGCTCCTTCGGCTGGATCTTCACCGAGATGGGGCGCCAGCCCTGGGTCATCGTGCCCAACCTGGCGGACCCTGTCTCCCAGGTGTACATGCGCACCGCTGACGGGGTCTCCACCGCCGCCTCGGCAGGCACCGTCCTGGCCTCGGTGACCATCTTCACCCTCTTGTACGCGGCACTGGGCGTGGTGTGGTTCATGCTGCTGCGACGCTACGTCCGTGAGGGCGTACGCACCCAGAGACCTCCGGCGGACCAGGAGCACGGCAGCGACGCGGCTGCACCGGCGCTCCTGTCCTTCGACTACTGACACTGAGCACAAGGCAGGCACACTATGACTCTGGCAGTCCTGTGGTTCGTCATCATCACCATCCTGTGGGCCGGCTACCTTAGCCTGGAGGGCTTCGACTTCGGGTAGGGATGCTCCTGAAGACCCTGGGCCGTGACGAGCAGGAGCGCCGTGCCACGATCATGGCGATCGGCCCTCACTGGGACGGCAACGAGGTCTGGCTGGTCACAGCTGGGCCACCATCTTCGCGGCCTTTCCTGAGTGGTACGGCACCCTGTTCTCCGGCGCCTACATCCCCCTGCTCCTCATCCTCCTGTGCCTCATCGTCCGGGTGTGCGCTATCGAGTGGCGCCCCAAGATCAACTCCCAGTCGTGGCGCGACCGCTGGGACTGGGTCCACACCGTCGCCGCCTGGGTGCCCTCTGTGCTGTGGGGCGTGGTCTTCGCCAACCTGGTCCAGGGCATGCACGTCGAGGTCGTCGAGACCGCCTCAGGCGCCATTGTCCCCGCCAACGAGGTCCCGGCGGACAGCCTGATCAACGGGGCAGCGCACCAGGTCACCGGCAGCTTCTGGTCCATGCTCACCCCCTTCACCCTCCTGGGCGGTGCCGTCACCTGCCTGCTCTTCCTCAGCCACGGCGCCTCCTTCCTCAGAATCAAGACCACCAGCGAGCTCTCCCGGCGGGCCGAGGCCGCCTCGCAGCGGCTCGGGGTGGCATCCACAGCCGTGACCGTGGTGTGGGCGCTGTGGGCCCAGCTGGTCTACTCCGCCAGCACGCTCTCCTGGGTCCCGTTGGCCCTGGCCGCGCTGGGACTGACCACGTCCCTGGCCGCCAGCCGGGTCGGCCGCGGCGCCCAGGCCTTTGCCCTCCACTTCGCGGGCATCGCCTTCGTCGTCATCTTCATCTTCACCGCCATGGCGCCTGACGTGATGCGCTCCTCTGCGGACCCCGCCTACTCCCTGACCCTCACACAGGCCGCCAGCGCGGACACGACGCTGATGATCATGCTGGCTGCCATAGTGGTCTTTATGCCCGGTGTCCTGGCCTACACGATCTGGAGCTACAAGGTCTTCTCAGGCAGGATCAGCCCCAGCCAGGTCAACCCCGACGAAGGGGCCTCCACCCCACCCTGATCCGCGACTCCGCCCAGCCGGAGGCGCACATCGGCCACTGACCGTCCCGGCAGCACAGCCCGGCACAGCGGCCGGGGACTCGGGCCAGACCACTATCCTTGTCCTGATGAAGCCTCTTGACCCACGGCTCCTGCGTCACGCCCGAGCAGCACGCCGGTACATTGCCACGACCACGCTCAGCGGCGGCGTCGTGGCTGGACTGGTGATCGCCCAGGCCGTACTGGTCTCACAGGCGGTGGCCCCGGCCGTGGTCGGCTCGGGTTCCGCCCGTAGCGTCCCCGCCCTAGTGCTCGCCCTGGGGCTGGTCGTGGTCGCGCGCCCCCTGGTGCTCTACCTCCAGGAGTCCCTCGCCCACAGGGCAGCCACTCGCACCGTTATCGACCTGCGCCGCCAGGTCCTCCAGCACGCGGTCGCTCTGGGGCCTCGTTGGCTGGCCCTCCACGGCTCCGACACCGCCACCCTGCTGACCCGGGCGCTGGAGGACCTGGAGCCCTACTTCGTCCGCTACCTGCCCCAGCTGCTTCTGGCAGCCACCGTCACCCCGGCGACCACGGTGGTGCTCCTGACCCAGGACCTGCCCTCCACCGTCGTCGTCATCTGCACCATTCCCCTGATCCCGGTGTTCATGATCCTCATCGGCAGGATGACGCAGGCCTACTCCCAGGAGCGGCTGGAGGCCATGGAGCGTCTGGGAGGACAGGTCCTCGACCTGCTCGCCGGGCTGCCCACCCTCAAGGCCCTCGGCCGTGAGAAGGGGCCGGCAGCACGGGTGCGGGCGCTGGGCCGCGCCTACAACCGCACCACGATGTCCACGCTACGGGTGGCCTTCCTTTCCGGAGCCGTTCTGGAGTTCATCACCACCCTGTCCGTGGCCATCGTCGCTGTCCAGGTCGGCTTCCGCCTCCTCTACGGCAACCTGGACCTGTCCACCGGGCTCCTGGTGCTCATGATCGCCCCGAGGTCTACCAGCCGATCCGTCAGGTCGGCTTCCAGTTCCACGCCTCCGCCAACGGGGTAGCCGCGGCCGAGGCCGTCTTCGAGGTGCTGGAGACTCCCCTGCGGCCCGCGGCCAGCAGCCCTGCCCGGACCTGGCTACCAGCACTGTCAGCATCGAGAGGCTGTGCGTGTCAGCTCGGGGCCGCTGGGCGCCTGACAACCTGTCCGCGCAGATCCGCCCCGGACGCCTGGTCGTCCTGACCGGTGCCTCCGGGGCCGGCAAGACCACGACCACCCAGGTCCTCCTCGGCCTGCTTCCCGCTGACAAAGGCGAAATCACGGTCCTGCCCCAGGGGGACGCCTCCCGCGCAGTCCGCCTGGAGGACATCGACCCCGCAACCTGGTGGCGGCAGGTCTCCTGGGTTCCCCAGCGCCCCGTCATCGTGCCCGGGACAGTGCTGGACAACGTCCTGCGCGACACAGGCCTGCACGACACCACCTCCCTCTCGCAGAGCCCTCCGGAAGGCACTGCGAGCCTGGACAGCGTGCCCGCGGCCCTGGTTGAGGCGGCCCGGACCACCGGCCTGGACGAGGTTGTCTCCACCCTGCCCCAGGGCTGGTCCACGCTACTGGGTCAGGGTGGCGTGGGGCTCAGCGTGGGCCAGCGTCAGCGCCTGGCCCTGACCCGCGCCCTGCTAGCACCCGCCGCGCTGGTCGTCATGGACGAGCCTACCGCGCACCTGGACGCCGCCAGTGAGGCCCACGTGCTCGACGGGGTGCGTGCGCTGCACGCCTCTGGACGCACCGTGGTGGTTATTGCGCACCGTCCCGCCCTGGCCTCCCTGGCCCAGGACACCGTGACTGTCACCTCCAGCACCCCCAGCACCGCCGACTCCAGCACGGGTCCCGAGGAGGCGCACTCGCCAGGCCAGGAGGCCCCATGACGCCCACGAACACAGCCGCCACCGCCGGGACCCTGCGAGGAGTCCTGTCACCCCAGGAACGTCACGCGCTGCGCCGGGCCACCGCCCTGACCGACCTGGACCGCCGCCGCTTCGCAGGCGCCGTCCTGGCCGGCGCCGCTGGCACGGCCTCAGCAGTCGCGCTGTCAGCCGTAGCAGCCTGGCTCATTGCCCAGGCCTCCCTGGCCACCGACATCGCTGCCCTGGGCGTCGCGCCGGTGGCGGTGCGGCTGCTGGGGATCTCCCGCTCCGTCCTGCGCTACTGCGAGCGGCTCATCTCCCACGACACAGCCCTGCGGGGTATGAGCGCACTGCGGACCCACCTCTACGAGATCCTCGCCTCGGCACGCACCGACGCCGTCGTCGGCCTGCGGCGTGGCGACGTCCTGGCCCGGGTGGGCGCTGACGTCGATGCCGTCGGCGACCTCGTGGTGCGTGCCTACCTGCCAATGGCTGTGACAGCCACGGTGGGAGCCGCCACCTGCCTGGGACTGGCAGCCGTCTACTGGCCATCGGCCGTAGTCGTGGCCGTCTGCCTGCTGGTAACGGGCATCGTCGGCCCCCTGGCAACGATCCGCTCCTCCCGCCTGGCCGAGCTGGCCCGCCAGGAGCAGGCCACCGACCTGTCCTCCACTGTCATGACAGTGCTGGAGTCCGGACCAGAGCTTGCCGTGTCGGCCCGCCTGGCAGGCGTCATGGACGACCTCGCCCGTACTGAGCGCAGACTGGCACGCACACGTGACCGGGCCGCCCGCCCGGCTGCTGCCGCCACTGCGGTCGACTCCCTGGCCATGGGGGCCGCTGTGCTGGGCAACCTGCTGGTCGGCCTGCCCGCGGTGCAGTCGGGGCAGCTGGGGGAGGTCTGGCTGGCTGTCGTCGTACTGGTCCCCCTGGCGGCCTTCGAGGCCACCTCCTCCCTGGCGCCAGCCACCGTCCAGCTGGTCCGCTCCGCCGGAGCGGCCAGGAGGGTGGTCGCCATGATCGAAGCCGCCGAGGCGGGCACGAGGAGCGGCCCCGAGGCCGCAGCCCCGGCAGACCAGGTGGCGGTGGCAGGCTCAGCAGGGCTAGCAGACGCAGACGGCACCACAGGTGCGGCACCGTCCCCGCGCGAGCCCCAGACGGCAGCGCTGCCTCGCGGCTACCGCACGGCTGCCCGCCCGAGCAGGACGTCCCAGGAGACCTCTCAGGCCCATCTTCATGCTCAGGACCTGTCCGTCGGGTGGCCCGGGGGGCCGGTGGTCGCCGAGGGGCTCAGCCTGGACCTGGCCCCGGGCAGGCGGACTGCCCTCGTCGGCCCTCCGGGATCGGCAAGACCACGCTGGTGCTGACCCTCGCCGGGCTGCTGGAGCCCAGGGCGGGACGCTGGCCCTCAACGGCACCGCCCGTGGCTGCGCCCCCGGCAGGAGGTGGCTGCCAGCCTCACTGTCACCGCCGAGGACGCTCATATCTTCGACACTACGGTCCTAGAGAACCTCCGGGTGGCTCACGGGACCTCAGCCCTGACCAGGCCCAGATCCTGCTGCGGCAGGCAGGCCTGGGAGACTGGCTTGACGGCCTGCCCGAGGGCCTGGACACCGTCGTGGGTGCCAACGCGACCACCGTGTCGGGGGGGAGAGGCGCCGCCTCCTGCTGGCCCGCGCCCTGGCCGCGCCGGCACCGCTCATGGTCCTGGACGAGCCCGGTGAGCACCTGGACCCCGCCACGGCCGACAGGCTCGTGGCCGACCTTCTCCAGGCAGGCGGCCGAGAGCGCGGGGTCCTGCTGGTCACTCACCGTCTCAGCGCTCTGGCAGCGGCTGACGAGGTCATTGTCATGGGACGACCACGGGGCAAGCCCCACGACGGGCAGCGCCCCGCCACCGTCACCGGCCGCGGCAGCCACGAGCAGCTGGTAGCCACGCATCAGGAGTACCGGTGGTCCCTGGCCCAGGAGAACCCCCTCCCGCAACCTGCAGCCGACATGACGGCGACGGCAGCGACGACAGCGACAAACGACCACTAAGACAACAGGGCCGGCCCGCCGTAGGACACTGCGAGGCCAGGTCCACGCCACGGGCCGGACAGCGGCCGCAGCAGCGAGGCGGCTGAGGCGTACGACCCGCACGGGAGGAGAAACGGGAGCAAGGATGAGTGACAGGATGCACGAGCCGTCCCAGGAGCACTCCTGGGACGGTGCAGCCGACGCCCCAGGTCAGGGCGGTGCGCCGCCCGGCGCCCCTGGCTGGAGATCCCCCGGGACCACAGGGAGCGTGACCGGTGGCCTGCCCGCAGGGGTGGGCCACCTGGCCTATGCAGTCCACGCGGACCAACTGGCCTCTACCCGAAGCAGGCAGGCACCAGCGCAGTCGCCCCGTCTGGACGCCGCCACCGTCGACCTCATCCAGGCTGCCCTGAGGCTGACCAGCTCCCTGAGAGTCCCTGACGCGCTACAACGCCTGGTGGAGTCAGCCTGCTCGATGACAGGGGCCTCATGGGGGACGATCGCCGTCCTCAGCCGGGCCGACGTACCAGGAAGCGCCTTCCCCTCCGTTCCGGGCGCCTCAGGCCCCACGGTCAGCACCGGGCACCCTACCGCCTCCCCGGACGAGCTCGCCCACCTGGCTGGCAGAGCGCCCCTGGCAGGACCAGAGGGAGCCGACGTCGTCATCGACAACGACTTGTGCGGCGCCTCGGCCTTCACCGGTGCTATCGAGGGCGAGACGGCGGGCAACCTGCTGTCAGCCCCCCTGCGTCTGCACGGGCAGGACTACGGGTGCCTCTACCTGTGTGACAAGCCGTCCGGGTTCAGTGAGGCTGACGTCGCCACAGTCCTGACCCTGGCAGAGGCTGCTGCCGTCGCTGTGGAGAACGCCCGTCTCTACCGGGAGGCGCGTGACCGGGAGCAGTGGATGTCGGTCTCCCAGGAGCTGACCACCCTCCTGCTGTCCGGGGCGGAGGAGGACGACGCCCTGAGTCTCATCGCACGCCGGGTGCGCCAGGTGGCCCACGCCGATACCGCCGCCCTCATCCTGCCCAGCGTGGGCCAGGCGTGGATCTGCGAGATCGCCGACGGGCGCCACGCTGAGGAGCTGATCGGCACCTTCTTCTCCCCCGAGGGCCGGGCACTGACCACGCTGGCCCGCCGCACAGGGCTGACTGTGCGCTCCCTGGCCGAGGCCTGGGACCGCGACGACCTGAGGCTACCCGAGCTGGCGGGGTTCGGCCCCGCCCTCTACGCCCCATGATCCACCGCGGCCGGGGGGTGGGGGTCATGCTCCTGCTGCGGGACCGCGACGCACCCCCTTCACCGACAAGGACCTGGAGATCGCCGAGCTGGTCGCGGGCCAGGCCACGATGGCCTTCGAGCTGGCCGACGCCCAGCACGCCGAGGAGATGGCCACCCTCCTGGACGAGCGGGCCAGGATCGGGCGTGACCTGCACGACCTGGCGATCCAGCAGCTCTTTGCCACCGGGATGCAGATCTCCGCCGCACGCGCCCGCCTGCGCCCGGCCCGCAGGCCGCAGGGCATGGACACCGACGACGTCAACGACGCGGACACAGAGGGCGTGGGCACGCAGACGGTGGAGGAGGTCCTCACCTCCGCGCTGGAGGCCGTGGACGACTCGGTGCGCCAGATCCGCTCCATCGTGCGCTCCCTGCGGGACCGTGACGAGGACGTCAGCGTGGTGGAGCGGCTGCGGCGCGAGGCCTCCCTGGCGCGCACCTCCCTGGGCTACGCTCCCTCCCTGCTGCTCAGCGTGGACGGCCGGGGCCTGGCGCAGGCGGCCCGGGAGGAGGAGGACGAGCTGATCGCGGCGGTCGACGCCGCCATCGACTCCGATGTCGCTGACGACATGGTGGCGGTGGTCCGCGAGGGACTGAGCAACGTCGCCCGCCACGCCCACGCCTCCTCGGTCACCGTGGACGTGAGGGTCCAGGGCGTGCTGCCTGCCAGCCGCTCCCCGCATGCAGGGCCAGAGGCTTGCCAGCCAGGCACGCGATCAGCAGGTGCGCAGGCGACAGCCGAGCAGGAGGCGAGGTCGGCTGCCTGGCCGTACGACGGTGTGCCATCAGTGGAGATCGTCTGCCGGGACGACGGCGTGGGCGTGGACCCGAGGGTGACACGTCGCTCCGGGACCGCCAACATGGCCGAACGCGCCCGCAGGCACTCGGGCAGCTTTGTCATCGGCCCGAGGGCACGCTCCGACGGCGAGCGACGCGGCACCTGCCTCACCTGGCGGGTGCCGCTGAGGCACGGCAGCTAGGAGCCCTCCCTGCGGCCCTGCCACCGCGCACAGCTCCCCGAGCACCTCACCCCGGCCCCGGCTCAGCCCCGACGCCAGCCGGAGGCCCGCTGCCCGGCCACCCACGCGGCCACCTGGGTGCGGCGCTGCAGCCCCATCTTGGCCAGCAGCGAGGTGATGTGGTTCTTCACCGTCTTCTCCGCCACGCCCAGGCGCTCACCGATCTCCCGGTTGGACAGCCCGTCACCGATGAGGTCGAGCACCTTACGCTCAGCGTTGGTCAGCTCCGCAGTGGGGTCGTCGTGGTCGGCACGACGGCGCGTCACGGTGCGCTCGTCCAGAAGCACCCTGCCGGAGGCCACAGCCCGCACCACGTCGCTGATCTCGGCGCCGTGAACGGTCTTGAGCAGGTAGGCCCGGGCGCCGGCCTCCAGGGCCTCTGCCAGCGCCTTGTCGTCGTCGAAGGAGGTCAGGACGATCGGCAGGGTCTCCGGAACCAGCTCCCTGAGCTCGTGCATGAGCTCGATCCCAGTACCGTCAGGCAGCTGGAGATCTACGAGAATGACGTCGGGGCGGACCAGCTGGGCACGGCGCAGCGCCTCCGCGCGCGAACCCGCCTCGGCGACCACGTCCAGCCCGTCCGCCCGGTCAATGATCTCGGCAATTCCACGACGCACGATCTCGTGGTCGTCCACGATCATGACCCGGTCCGTCTCCGGGGAGGGCGCAGCTGGCATGTCAACGACCCTACCAGTCTTGGGGACCTACATCACAAACGGTAGCGCCGGGGTCCGCCCCGGGCAGGGCACCTCACCCGACAGGAGCGCGACGTCCGTCAGGGGACACCTGTCACGGCAGGAAGGCAGTGCCCGGGTCGGATGGGTCACCTCTGGCAGCACGGGCAGTAGGTGTGGGAGCGCCCGCCGATCCTCTCCACCTGCATCAGTGCCCGGCACCGGTGGCAAGGCTGGCCGGCCCGGCCGTAGGCCTCCAGGGCGCGGGCGAAGTACCCGGGACTGCCCTCAGCATCGACGTAGAGCTCGTCAAAGCTGGTTCCGCCCGCCTCCAGCGCTCGGTCCATTACCTGGGCGACAGCCTCCAGGAGGCCGGTGACCGCGTGCTCCTCCAGCGAGGTCCCAGGCCGAGCACCGTGGACGCCCGCATACCACAACCCCTCGTCCGCGTAGATGTTACCCACCCCGGAGACGATCCCCTGGTCGAGCAGCAGGGTCTTGATCGCACGGCGTGAGGCCCGCACGCGCTCCACCACGCGGGACCGGTCCAGGTCGGGGTCAAGCAGGTCCCTGGCCACGTGGGTGGTGTCGGCCGGGAGCAGGGCGGCGCTGCTACCCCGCCCGCCCGGGGCGCCGTCGCAGGTGGGCACCAGTGCCGCGACGTGCATCCCGCCCAGCATGCGCTGGTCCACCAGGTCCAGGCGGGCCGCCGTCTGCGCTCCCCGGGGCTGCGGCCCCAGGTGCAGGCGCAGGCGCAGGTGGCGGTGCCCCTGAGGCACCTGGGACAGCGGCCCGCCAGACGAAGGAGCCTGCTCGGCACTACCAGGCTCGCACCGCCGCAGGTCCTCACCGTCGCGCACCAGGAGCTGTCCGCTCATGCCCAGGTGGACCGACAGCGCCCGGTCGCGCCCCAGGGGCGCCCAGAGGAACTTGCCTCGTCGTACCACGGCCTCCAGGGTCCGGCCGACCAGCTGGGAGCGCAAGCCCTCCGCCCCACCCACCTGACGTCGCAGCGGGCGAGGGTCGAGGACCTCCACACCCGTAACCCTACGGCCCCTGAGGTGGCGTTCCAGGCCCGCACGCACCACCTCGACCTCGGGGAGCTCAGGCACGTGCGCAGCGACCTGGTCCGCCCCGCAGGTCGGCACTCTCCTGGGCGACAGGTCGGTGGACAGGCGGGTCACCAGAGGGAGACGAGGCGTCAGGGAGGTCCTCAGCATCGTCCTTGGCACCTCGGCCCGCCAGGAGGTCGGCGCGCAGCGCGTCGTGGACACCGGGCAGGTCCAGCCCGCCGTCGCCCCTGGAGGCCAGGATCGTGGCGTAGGCCGCCTCAGCGGCCTCGTGCTCAGCGGCCTTCTTCGAGGTCCCACCACCCCGCCCCACCTGCTGACCGTCCACGACGGCACGGGCCGTGAAGGAGCGCTCGTGGTCGGGCCCGTGGCTGGTGACCTCATAGGACGGGCTGCCCAGCCCGTGGGCGGCGCACAGCTCTTGCAGGCTCGTCTTCCAGTCCAGGCCGGCGCCCCGGGTCCGGGCGGTGTCCAGGAACCGGGAGACTAGGCGGGTGACCACGGTCCGGGTCGGCTCCAGGCCGTGGGTCAAGTAGGTAGCGCCGATGAGGGCCTCCAGGGTGTCAGCGAGGATCGAGTCCTTGTCCCGGCCTCCCGACAGGGTCTCCCCTTGCCCAGCCGGATGAAGTCCCCCAGCCCCAGGTCGCGGGCCGCCGCGGCCAGGGCAGGCTCAGAAACAGTGGCTGCCCGCATCTTGGCCAGCTGCCCCTCGGGGACGTCGGGGTGGGAGCGGAAGAGGTGCTCGGTGACCACGACCCCCAGAACGGAGTCCCCCAGGAACTCCAGCCGCTCGTTAGTGGGCAGCCCGCCGTTCTCGTGGGCGTAGGAACGGTGGGTCAGGGCCAGGCCGAGCAGATCAGGGTCGATGCTGGGCCCCCACCGGTAGACCAGGGCCTCCACGTCGGTGCGGGCGGGTGGAACGGTGCGGCGCCGGGCCATCACTGCGCCCCTGCCTGACCACCGTCCCGGGGTATACCGGGAGCCTCCCGAGCCGCCTGGTCTCCCTCCCGGCCCCGGCCAAGACTACCGTTACGGTCACCCCGATCACCCTCGCGGCTGTCCTCCGGTCCGCCGCCACTGGCGCCCAGCTCCTCCAGGAGACCGGCCAGGCCGGCCCAGCGCGGATCAAGGACGTCGTGCCCGTGGTCCGCGGGAAGGTCCTCCAGACGCTCCCCGCACTGCGGACACAGCCCGGGGCAGTCGGGGCGGCACAGCGGCCGGAAGGGAAGCTCCAGGGCCAGGGCGTCACGCAGCGCAGGCTCCAGGTCCAGGGAGGTCCCCTCCACGGTCAGCATCTCCTCAGCCTCCTGGTCCCCCTGGGCTGCCCGGGCCAGGACCGCCTCCGGGGTGAGGTAGAGCTCGTCAAAGGTGATCGTGCGGTCCTCATCCAGGTCCGCCAGGCAGCGCACGCACTGGCCGTGGACGTGAAGCTCGGCGCTGGCCCGGGCCAGGACACCCTCCTCCACCGAGGTCAGAGCCACCTCCAGGCTGAGGCTGCTTCCCCGGGGACGCCGATGATGTCAGTCCCCAGGTCAGCCGGGGCCGAGGTGCGCACCTGTAGCGTCCTGACCGAGCCCGAGGCCTGCGGCAGATCGGTGATGTCCACGACGAGTCCCTCGGATCCGGGCACAGTACCGGGCATAGTCTCCTCATCTCCTCTGCTGTCTCCCCCACGTGAGTCTCCACGTGGTCCCTAGTCTTCTGAGATCCTCCGGGGCCTATTGTGCACGTCAGCACACAGCACCGACTAGGCCGGTGCCGACTGATCAGCGGCGCGCAGCCTCCGGGTCCACGACCCAGCCCGCCCGACGGCGTACCGGCTCCTGGACCTCCCCGACCGCTGCCTGGCTAGAGGCGCCGTCCCGGGACCCCAGCCGTGCGGACAGGACCTCCCTGCCGGCGCGAACCTGCTCGGTGATACGCGCGACCTCCGTCTCCAGCGCCGCCAGGGCCTGGTCAGAGTACTCATCGGCACCGTGGCGCAGGGAGGCGGCCTTCTCCTCGGCGGCACCGACGATGGCATCGGCCCTGTCGTGAGCCATGCGCACCACGTTCTCACTGGAGACCAGGCGCTCAGCCTCCTCCTGCGCGTGGCGGACCAAGCGCTCAGCCTCCTGCCTGCCCTGCGACAGCACGGCGTCCGCGTCGGTGATGATCTCCTCGGCCTGGCGCACCGCGGCAGGCACGGCGTCACGCGCTCGCTGGACCAGGTCACGAGCAGCCTCACGGTTGACGATGGCTGAGGCGCTCATGGGCATGGAGCGGGCAGAGGAGATGAGCTCGTCGAGCTCGTCCAGGATACTCAGCAGGCTGTCCCCGGCGTCGTGGCTGGTCCTCACAGCGGGCTCCTCTCGGTGATTGCCTCCAGCGCCCTGGCAACTGCCTCGGGAACCAGGGAGCTGACGTCCCCCCCGTGGGTGGCGACCTCCTTGACCAGGGAGGAGGAGATGTGGGAGTGGGCGGGCGCGGCCACCAGGAACACGGTCTCAGGGGCACCTAGCTCCCGGTTGAGCAGGGCCATCGGCAGCTCAGCGTCCAGGTCGGTACCGCTACGCAGCCCCTTGACCACGGCATCTGCCCTGCGGGCACGGCAGTAGTCTGCCAGGAGACCGGGCACGACGTCGACCTCGGTCCTGGGCAGGCCAGCCACCGCCTGACGGACCAGGTCCACCCGGGTGTCCAGGTCGAGCAGGTAGCGCCCGGCCTTGGAGCTGTTGTGGGCCACAGCGACGACCACCGTGTCGAACAGGCTCGTGGCACGGGCGGCCAGGTCGACGTGCCCCAGGGTCGGGGGATCAAAACTACCGGGGTAGACGGCCAGGCTCATGGCTCCACGCTATCGGCCCGGCCCCTTCGGTCCCAGGAACCGCGCCGTGGGGCCGCACCGCTGTCCGTCGCCAGCCTCCGCTGGCGGGGCATGACCTCAGGGCACGGTAGGGTCTGGCTATGGCTCGGATCGTGGCGGGACAGGCAGGGGGCAGACGCATTGCCGTGCCCAGGTCGGGCACGCGCCCGACCTCGGAGCGGGTACGCGAGGCCGTCTTCTCCCGCCTGGAGCACGACGGGGCAGTGGAGGGCTCGCGGGTCCTGGACCTGTACGCAGGCTCGGGCGCGCTGGGCCTGGAGGCAGCCAGCCGCGGAGCAGCCGAGGTGGTCCTGGTCGACGTCGCGCGCCCAGCCACCCAGACCTGCCAGGCCAACGCCCGTTCCCTAGGCCTGCCGGGCGTTCGTGCCGTGACCGCCAACGTCTCAGCCTTCCTGGCCGGCCCCGCTGGTCGGCCTGCGGACCTGGTGCTCCTTGACCCACCCTACGACACCGACGAGACCTCCCTGGCGGGCGTCCTGGACGCCCTTGCCCGCCAGCAGGACCCCTGGCTGGGCCCCAGGTCGGTAGTCGTCGTGGAACGCTCCTCGCGGTCGCCAGAGCCTGACTGGCCTGTCGGCCTGGAGCGCCGCCTCCTCAGGCGCTACGGGCAGACCACCGTCTGGTTCGCCGGGCCGACCGGCCAGGCGGCTCCTTCTGCGCAGGCCCGGCAGACGTAACCGGGGAAACCTCGCCGTGCGGGCCTGACAGCGCAGGCCTGGCAGCCGCGAGCCGCTGTGCCTGCCTGCCGCGCCTACTCGCCCGGGGCAGGCACTACCCCCGCTCGAGGAAGGCCTGGGAGCGTGCGTCCAGGCGCTGGGCGATCGCCTGCGCGAGCGCCCGGTGGTCCTCCAGCCGCGGGTCCTGGGACACGATGGCTTCCGCCTGCTGACGCGCCCGGGCTATGAGGTCCACGTCGCGAGTGACGCGCAGGAGGTCCAGCCCTGAAGCGCGTCCCGACTGGGAGGCACCCAGCACGTCCCCCTCGCTGCGTAGCCCCAGGTCAGCCTCAGCCAGGGCGAAGCCGTCAGTGGTGGAGGCGAAGGCTTTGAGACGGTGGAACGCGGGAGAGCCCACCTGCGCCCCGGTGACCGCCATGCACACCGACTCCCTGCTGCCGCGCCCGACCCGGCCACGCAGCTGGTGGAGCTGGGACAGACCGAAGCGGTCGGCGTCCAGGATCACCATCATGGAGGCCTCGGGCACGTCCACGCCCACCTCGATCACCGTCGTGGCCACCAGCACCGGGGTGGTGCCAGAGGCGAAGGCCTCCATGGCAGCGTCCTTGTCGGCACCACTCATCTGGCCGGTCAGGGTGCCGATGCCCACGCCCTCCAGGGCCGGCTCGCACAACAGGGCACGCGCCCACTGCTCCACCGACGCGAGAGCCCCCGGCGCGCTGCCCGCCGCAGCCCCTGCCACCGTCTGACCCCGTCCGAGGTCGGTACCCGCGCCCTCAGCACCGACGTCGCTCACGTCGCCACCGGTGCCCGACGCCACAGCGGCGTCCTGCTCCGCCTCTTCCTCAGCGCCCTCCTCGGCACTGATGCGGGGGCACACCACGTAGACCCTGCCCCCGTCGGCCACCTCACGGGCGGCGCGGCGCCACAGGCCCTCCACCCAGGTCCGGCGCTCCCAGGGGACCAGGTGGGTGGTCACGGGGCTGCGACCTGCGGGCACCTCGTCCAGAACAGAGGTAGCAAGATCACCAAACACCGTCATGGCGATCGTACGGGGAATGGGAGTGGCTGTCATGACCAAGAGGTGAGGGGTGCGGCGCTGGCCCGTGACCGGGTCGGTGGAGCCCCCTCGCTGGCGAAGAGCGTCGCGCTGGGCCACGCCAAAGCGGTGCTGCTCGTCGACGACGACCAGCCCCAGGAAGGGGATCTGGACCGAGTCGGACAGCAGGGCGTGGGTTCCCACCACGATCGCGTCCGCCCCGCCCGCCAGCTCTGCCAGGACCTGACGGCGCCGGGCCGCAGAGGTGGCGCGGGTCAGCAGGTGGACCCTGGTGGCGCGCCGGGCCGCTCCCAGGGTCCCGGCCTCCGCCAGGTCCCCCAGGAGGGCCTCCAGGGAGGCGTGGTGCTGGGCGGCGAGGACCTCGGTGGGGGCCAGGAGGGCCGCCTGACCCCCCGCCCCGACGACCTGCAGCATGGCGCGCAGGGCCACCAGGGTCTTGCCGGAGCCGACATCGCCCTGGAGGAGACGCTGCATCGGCACCGTGTCAGCCAGGTCGGCGGCTATCTCCTCCCCTACCCGCGCCTGCCCCGCGGTCAGCCGGTAGGGCAGGGAAGAGTCCAGGTCGGCACGCAGCGAGCCGTGCGCCTCGGGGACCGGCCAGGCCACAGCGGTCCGGGTGGCCTGGTGCTCAGCACGCCGCTGCGCCAGGGCGGCCTGGAGGACCAGGGCCTCCTCGTGGCGCAGGCGCCTTCGGGCCGCCTTCCACTGGCTGGCATCCCGGGGTACGTGCGCCCACCGGTAGGCGGTCAGGACGTCCACCAGGCCCTCTTGGCGTCGGAGCCCCTCAGGAAGCGGGTCGGACAGGTCGACCGGGCCCACCTGGTCCAGCACGGTACGCACCGCCTTGGCGACCCGCCACGACGGAAGCGCCTCCGTGGCGGGGTAGATGGGCACGGGCCGCTCCAGCAGCGCCTGGCGCTCGGTCTCATCCAGGTCGTCAAGGACCTGAAAGCGTGGGGAGGCGAGCTGCCGACGGCCACGGTGCGAGCCCACCCTGCCGCTGAGGAGCACCGTCGTGCCCGGGCTGAGGCGGTCGGCCAGCCCCTTCATCTGGCGGACAGGCCCGAACATCACCACGTCCATCCTGGACGTGCCGTCGGTGACAGCTGCCTCCAGAACGGCGGGAGGGTGCCCCGAGCGAGTTCGCCGGGAGGCCGAGCGCACTACCTGCGCCTGGATCGTGGCCTGCTCCCCTTCCACCAGGGTGCTCAGGTCGGTCAGCTCCCCCCAGGTGTCGTAGCGGCGTGGTAGGTGTCTCAGCAGGTCCCCGCCCGTGACCAGGCCCTGCCTGGACAGCTGGGAGGCTGTCGCCGCGCCCACGAGACGCTCCAGAGGACGAGCCAGAAGAGGCGCAGCACTGGCAGCGTCAGGACCGCCCGCCGTGCCGAGGCTGCTCGGCCTCCGTGATGACGGCCTGGTCGGTCTCGACGACGACCTGCTCGATGGCGACCTACTCGATGGCGACGAGGACATCAGGCTCCTCCTGGCCCCCCGCGTGGACAACGACCTCGACCCCGGGGGTGACAGCGAGAGTCACAGCATCGTCGGGGGCCTGCGCACCGGTGACCTGGCTGCGCTGGGCGAGGGCGCTGACAACCAGGGCCGCGACGTCCCTGCTGGCATGCCGTCCGGTGATGACGGTGAGCAGCTCGTCGTCCGGCCTCAGGGCAGCGTGAATAGCCCGCACCACGGCCTCCGGCTCCGCCTCGGCACCGGCCAGGCGGAGGGTACGCATCGTGGCCCCGGCCTGGGAGGCGCGTCTGGCCAGGTCGGTCAGCGGGATGCCCTGCCCCTGACCCGCCACGGCCACGGCCGCAGCCAGGACGCGAGCCTCGTTGTCGGTGTCGCACACCACCAGCTGGGGGCCCCCGGGCTCAGACACGGCCGGTGCACCAAGGCGCCAGGCGGCGCTCTCGCTTCCCAGGGCACGGGGAGCCCCCTCAGGCGTCAACGACGTGGTCGGTGTCATGGTCGGTGTCGTAGTCGGTGTCATGGACACGGCCGAGCGGGCCACCAGGAACCGGGCAGCCTCGTGGGCGACCTGGGTACTGGCGGCGTCGCAGGGAAGGACGACGACCTGGGCCGCCCCCAGGTCACCAGCGGCCCGCACCACGGCGTCACGGTCGGGATCCAGAACGACGACGGCCCCGGTGCGCGCCAGCTGCTCCACCAGTCCCGGAGCCCGGCTGCAGGCGATGACACCGACCCTGCTGCGAGCCTCTGGCCGCAGGAGCGGACCTGGACCGCTGGTAGGACCAGCGGCTGAGCCCTCGGCGACGGCGCCTGGCCCAGGGCGGGAGGGAACCGCCTGGGAGGGGTGCATGCGCACGGACTGCGCCCGACGCTGCGCGCGTCGGGCCGCCAGTCGCTCGAAGGACACCACGTGGCCTGCCGGGTCCGTGGCGGACCACGGGGAGGGGGCTCCTCGGCCGGGGCGACCAGAGCGGTGGGGTGGAGGTGGTGAATGCAGGTCTGGCGTGCCCGCCCCTGGCGCGGCAGGGCCGCACGAGGGGTGTCGGTGTGGACGTGAACCTGGTACAGCCCCACACCAAGAGCGTCAGGGGTTCCCACCACCCCCACCGAGTCCCCGACACGCTCCAGGTCCTCACGCAGCTGGGCAGCCTGGTCGGCCGTCGCCTCCAGCAGGTACATGACCTCGAACTCACCTGAGGCCGCCCCAGCAGCGGCACCGGGGCAGCCCCACCCGCCCCGTGGGAGACTCCCCGGCCGCAAGCTCGCGCAGCATCTGGCAGGCCACTGCGGTGTAGGGCGCCCGGTCCTGCCAGGTGCCGCCGCCCCTGCTCGCGTCGGCAGCCCCGGCGCCACCGGTAGCGTCAATGCTGTCCGACAGGCTGGTGAACAGCAGCATGACAGCAGCCGCGCCCGCGTCAACCGGTCCGTGCCCCAGTCCGGCGGTCTCTACGACGGACTCCTGCGCCCCGAAGGCAGCCGCAGCGGCGACGGTGCTCAACGAGGCCGGAGCCGGGGGCGCGGACTCCTCCAGAGCATGACGGGCAGCCGTCGCCGCGTCGCGGACCACCGTCAGCAGGGTGCCGACCACGGGACGGGAGACAGCCGCCCATGTCGTCGAGGCCATCCGCTCCACGGCGTGGACCAGCTCTACAGCCCGCAGCCCCGAGGGGTCAGCGGCCTGGGCGCACACGTCTGCCAGCGCCGACAGCGCCTGGGAGACCAGCAGGCCCGAGTTCCCCCGAGCCCCGCGCACAGTGCTGTCAGCCACGGCACGCGACACCTGGACGGCGTCTGCCGAGGACGGCACACGCTCCAGCCCCTCAGCAGCCGAGCGCAGCGTGAGCAGGATATTTGTCCCCGTGTCAGCGTCAGGGACCGGGAAGACGTTGAGCGCGTCCACCAGGTCCCTCACGTCCACGGCAACGGCCTCAGCCAGGAGGATCCAGTGACGTATCGTGGCACCCTCCAGGACGGCAGCGGGCGCACCCCGCCCGGCCCGGCCGTGTTCCTGCCGACGCGCCATGCTGCCTCCTGCTGCCAGAGATCTGCTGGGACCGTGCGTGGGACCGCTGGTTAGGACTGCGCTACCGCACCGTGCCCCGGCCGGGGAGCGCGGGGCCAGCAGGACATCAGGTTACCTGGTCGCGCTCGGACTGTCTTTCCCGGCCACGACCCCGCCCGTCGGCCCGGACTCGGCCCGGCTGCGGTGTGCCTGAGCCCACGCCGCTCCCGCTTGGGCATCTCCAGCACGTCCGCTATGGTATCGGGGCTGCCTGGCTGCATGGCCTCCGGGTGGCTGACCCAGCGATGAGCCGGTCGGGCTCACTCGCCCCACACGGAAGAATCAGGAGTGAGACCGTGGCTGCTGTGTGCGACGTCTGCGGCAAGGGCCCCATGTTCGGCAAGAGCGTCTCGCACTCCCACGTGCGGACCAACCGTCGGTGGAACCCGAACATCCAGCGTGTCCGCGCGCTTGTGAACGGGGTTCCCAAGCGCCTCAAGGTGTGTACGTCCTGCCTCAAGGCGGGTAAGGTCACACGGAACATCTGAGCGTCTCCGCCGGGCCTCCCGGCACCAGGGCCGTCACCCCACGGGTGGCGGCTTTTACGTTACCGGTGCACCAGGAGCCCCTGCGCCTGCCAGCCATGCCTCCCGAGGCCTACCGCACTCTCCTGCCCACCCAGGCACAAGCAGGCGGGCACCCGGGTAGACAGCCGGATAGACAGCGTCCCGGCTAGACGTCCCAGGTAGACACCCTCTCAGCCCCGGACCCCGAAGTGGTCCCATCCCAGACCGGTACCGCCAGCCTCGTCACGATCAGGGACGAGGGCAGGAGGAGACCCGTCCACGAGCACCCCCGGATCCTGCTGCGGCCCGGGCCGTCGCACGCGGCCCACGACCCGACTGCCCGGCGGCAACCGCCTCAGCGCCTGGGGCGCGACGGCAGCCAGCACACCGTGGTCCTCTCCCCCGGTCAGCACCCACTGACGTGCCCTGGCGCGGGCGGTGGCCGGGTCCGCGCCGTCAAGCAGGGCAGCCACGGGCGTCAGCAGGGACGTCTCGGCCGCCACGGCACCGACCAGGTGCCGACTCCCCTGCGGGACCGCCGCCGTCCCACCACCATCACCAGCACCGCCATCACCAGCACCGCCGCTGTGCTCGCGCGTACCGGCAGGGGCCTCGCCCAGGTCCTCAGAGGACAGGACGTCAGCGGTCAGGACGTCAGCGGTCAGGACGTTGATGACGACGCCGCTGGCTCTGGCCATCCTGTCGGCGTCACGCAGCAGGGAGTCGGAGACGTCCATCATGGCGGTGGCACCCAGGTCAGCCAGGGCCGGACCCACCTCCAACGGCGGCTGCGGGACACGGAAGAGGCTCATGCAGCGCAGGGCCTGGGGCAGCGCGCGCACCCGCCGGTCCTCCTCCATCCCGGCCTCCAGGAGGCACAGCCCGGCAGCGCTGCAGCCCAGGCTGCCAACGTGGACCACGATGTCCCCGGGCCTGGCGCCGCTGCGCAGCACGGGCGCCCTGCCCTCAAGACTGCCCAGGGCGGTCACGGCTACCACGATGCTGTCCCCCGAGCTCAGGTCACCCCCCACGACGCCAGCCCCGCTCGCCTCGCACACCCGAGCCATCCCCGGGCCAGGTCCAGCACCCACGACACCGGCGTGTCCGCAGGCAGGACAAGACCGACCACCACGGCAGCCGCCCGGGCGCCCATGGCGGCCAGGTCAGCCAGGTTCTGGGCAGCGGCACGCGCCCCGACGTCGTGGCCACCAGACCACTCCCGCCGAAAGTGCCGCCCCTCGACCAGGACGTCGGTCCCCACCACGGCACGTGCGTCAGGAAGCCCCAGGACGGCGCAGTCATCACCGTTGCCGACAAGCGCGGCACCGGCAGGCGGCAGCAGCGGGGCGACCAGCCTCAGCAGCGCCTCCTCGCTCAGCTCAGACACAACCTGGTCCTGGAGCCGGGCGGAGGCGCCAGGGACGCCGGAGCTGACCCTGGCAGGCCCGCCACCTCCCAGGAGACCCTCGCTGCCGCCTCCCGCCTCAGCGGTTGACATCCGTGGAACGCTCCAGGGCCAGCTCGATAAGCTCGGATACCAGGGAGGTGTAGTCCGTACCCGAGACCTGCCACATATAGGGGTACATGGAGTAGGGCGTGAATCCGGGCATGGTGTTGACCTCGTTGACAAGCGCCTGCCCCTGCGCGGTCAGGAAGAAGTCCACCCTCATCAGCCCCTCGCCCCCCAGCGCGTCGAAGGCCCGCGCAGCAGTGTCGCGGAGAAGCTCTCGTTCCTCGGAGCGCAGAGGAGCGGGGCAGACCATGGAGACGGCGTCATGGGCCAGGTACTTGGTCTGGTAGTCGTAGAAGTCCCCGGCACCCTGCTCAGGATCCATGAGGACCTCCCCGGGCTCAGCCACCCTGGGGGCCTGCCCGTCACGTCCTCCCAGGACGGCCACCTCGATCTCACGAGCCTGGACGCCGGACTCCACCAGCACCTTGGGGTCCACGGCGCTGGCGGCCGTAATGGCCGCGGACAGGTCCTGGGCACGGTCCACCTTGGTGATGCCCAGGGAGGAGCCTGCCCGGCACGGCTTGACAAACAGGGGGTAGTCCAGCGCCTCGCAGGCGTCCAGGACCAGCTCGGGGTCACGGCGCCAGGTGCGGGGACTGACGACGACGTGAGGCACGGTGGGTATCCCGGCCGCACCCAGCAGGACCTTGGTGACCTGCTTGTCCATGCCTGCCGCGCTGGCCAGCACCCCGCACCCCACGTAGCGCAGGCCCGCCATCTCCAGCAGACCCTGGACCGTCCCGTCCTCGCCGTAGGGACCGTGCAGCAGAGGCAGGACCACGTCCACAGCCAGCTCACGCGGCGGCTGCCCGGGCAGGGCGACGAGCACGCAGCCCCGCCCACCCTGCGGGAGGGTCACAGTCCCCCGCCCTGTGCCCTCCTCAGTGATCTCCACCGGCGGGCGGCCTTCGGCCAGCTCCAGGGCTGCCGGGTCGTCGTCCACCAGGACCCACCGGCCGCTCCTGGTGATACCCACCGGTACTACCTCGTAGCGCTGCCGGTCGATAGCTGACAGGACGCCCGCTGCCGTGGCGCAGGACACCGAGTGCTCGCCGCTGCGCCCGCCGAAGAGGACGACAACACGTGGCCTGCGCGGGCCGGAGGACGGTGAGGATGCAGGTTCCTGCTGGTCAGACATGGGCGTCATCGTAGCGCGGCCTCCTCCCTGACCAGACCGGCCTCTCCGCCCGCAGGCTATACTTATGCTGTACCAGGCAGGTCCGTGCCTGCCCCGTGTCTGCGGGCACGTCCTGGGACAGCCCGGTGGTCAGAAGAGGCGTCCGGTACCTGCCGCTAGGTTCTTGTGCTGATTCAGGAGGATCCATGAGACACCGCGTGTCGCACCCGGCTACTGCCCCAGCCTCCGTCCTGCTCACCGTGCCCCTTGTGGTGTCCCTGCTGGCCCTCCTGGGCCTGGGCGCCTGCTCCACACAGGCAGCGGGCAGTGCCGGGAGCCGCCAGGACGCCACTACCAGCGCCTCAGCCTCTTCCGCGACGTCACCCACGACCTCTCCCGCACCGGCGTCGCCCCCGGTCGCTGCCGCCTCCCAGGTACCCACCACCACCGGTGTGCTGACCCAGAAGGAGCAGGGCAGCCAGGTCGCCCCCTCCTGGGGCAGCGGCAGCCAGGGACAGGACGCGGCCGAGGACTCCGCCCTGGTCATCACCGACGTACGCGTGGGCTCCCACGACGACGAGGGATACGACCGGATCGTTATCGAGCTGGCCGGCAACGGGGCTCCAGGCTGGTCGGCCCTGTGGACCGACCAGGCCTACTCCCTGGGCAAGGGGGACCCTATCGCAGTCAGCGGCGACTACACCCTGGTGGTCACCGGGACCGGTGCCACCATGCCGACGACTCCTGAGCAGCAGGAGCTGGCCTACACCGGGACCACACGCTTCGACATGGACGCCAAGGGAATCGAGCAGGCCCACGTGAACCTGACTGTGGAGGACCAGTTCCAGGTGGTGCTAGGCACGGGCTCCCAGACCTACCGCGTCTTCACCCTCTCCAGCCCCACCCGCCTGGTCATTGACGTGGCAGACGACGCCGCCGGGGAGCTCGGGGACGGTGAGGGCTAGAGAATCCCGCCGCCAGATCCCCGCCCCGTCCCTGGGAGCCCTGGGAGCCCGTCCTCGGGAGTCCCGGGAGTCCTTAGTCTCAGTCGTGAGGCTACTCGTGAGGCGGGGCGTGGACCCCCTCCGCTTTTCGGGGACGTGCCAGCAGTACGTCAGTGACCTCGGCGACGGTGGCCGTGCCCTCCACGACCGCCACCACCCCGGCGGTAATCGGCATCTCCACCCCCTGGGCCAGTGCCAGGTCCAGGACCGCCCGCGCCGACCTGGCCCCCTCCGCCACTCCCCGTGAGGCTGCTGCCGCCTGGTCCACGCTCATCCCCTCACCCAGGCGGCGTCCGAAGGCCTGGTTGCGGCTCAGGGGCGAGGAGCAGGTGGCAACTAGGTCGCCCACGCCGGCCAGGCCCGCGAAAGTCTCCGGCCTGGCGCCCAGGGCCAGGCCCAGGCGGGTGATCTCCACCAGGCCGCGGGAGATGATCGTGGCCCGCGAGTTGTCCCCCATGCCGTGCCCGGTGGCAGCGCCCACGGCCAGGGCAATGACGTTCTTGACGGCACCGCACAGCTCGACCCCCAGCACGTCGGTGTTGGTGTAGGGACGAAAGGTGGCAGTGGCGCAGGAGGAGGCCACCAGACGAGCTACCGCCTCGTCCTGGGCGGCCACGACTGTGCCCGTGGGCTGCCCGGCAGCGATCTCGTCGGCCAGGTTGGGCCCAGACACCACGGCCACCCTGCCAGGAGGCAGCCCGAGTACCTGGGTGAGAAGCTCACTCATACGCAGCCCCGTCCCCAGCTCCACCCCCTTCATGAGCGACACGGCCACCGCCGCCTCTCCCAGGGTTCCTCCCAGCGACCCCAGGACACTGCGCGCCTCCTGGGAGGGCAGGGCCACCGCGACAAGCTGGGCGCCATAGACTGCCTGAGACCTGCTGGTGGTGGCCCGCACGGTCGACGGCAGGCGGTGGCCCGGCACGTAGCGCTCGTTGGTACCCGCGTTGATCTCCTCGGCCACCTCGCGGCGCCGCGCCCATATGGTCGTGGGGGTGCCCGCCTGGGCCAGGAGGGAGGCAAAGGTGGTGCCCCAGGCCCCTGAGCCGATGACCGCCGCCCTCATGCCGACTCCTCACCCAGGTGGGCACCCAGGTCGGAGCGGGCCTCCTCAGGCTCCACAGGGTCGGGGCGTCGCACCCCCACCCTCCTGCGTCCCGGGTCCCCGTCATACTTCAGGTCAAAGGGTCGCGGGGCCTTCAGCCCCCGCAGCTCCTCCACCAGGCCGGTGACGGCGCGCATGATCTCCGCGGTGCACTCACGCACGGCCTCACGGTCGGTGACGTCGCTGCCGTAGCACGACAGGTCCAGGGGCTCGCCGATCCTGACTCTGACGTCCTTGCGCGGAAGGGGGCGCAGCCTCACGGAGTAGGTGTCCAGGATCATGTGGGCGCCCCACTGGCCCATGGGCAAGACCGGTACCCCCGTGGCCATGGCAAGCCGAGCGGCGCCCGTCTTCCCTGTCATGGGCCACTTCAGCGGGTCACGTGACAGGGTTCCCTCCGGGAAGACCATGACAGCCTCCCCAGCGCGCAGCACCCTCTCCGCCTCAGCCAGGGAGCCAGACGCCGCCGAGCTCGACCGCTGCACCGGGATCTGGCCTCCCGCACGCAGGACCGACCCCAGGACAGGTACCCGGAACAGGGACGACTTGGTCAGGGAGTAGATCGGGATCCCGGCATCCACGATGCTGCGCATCGCGGTCAGGGAGTCCAGGTCGCTCAGGTGGTTGGCCACCGCGATAAAGCCGCCGTCAGCGGGAATGTTCTCCACCCCGCTCACCTGCTGACGGGAGACCATCCGCAGGAAGGGGATGATCACGCCTCGGGCGGCAAAACGGTAGAACGGGCTGAACTGTCGGGTCTGCTGAGGGTGGGCCACGACAGGACTCTAGCCGTTCTCCGTCCGCCAGGTGGCGCCTGGAGGCCGACTCCGTCCGTCTCCGTCGCGCTCAGGCCAGACGAGTCACGTTCGCGTCCAGGGCGGCCAGCTTGGACATAAAGCTCTCGTACCCGCGGTCGATGAGGTTGACGCCCTCGACACGGCTGGTCCCCTCTGCCGCCAGGGCGGCAATGAGGTGCGAGAAGCCCCCGCGCAGGTCCGGTACCACGATATCGGCGCCCCGTAGCGGCGCAGGTCCTGAGATGACTGCCGAGTGGTAGAAGTTGCGCTGGCCGAAGCGGCAGGCGGTACCCCCGAGGCACTCGCGGTAGACCTGGATCGTGGCCCCCATCTTGCGCAGGGCGCCGGTGAAGCCGAAGCGGTTCTCGTAAACGGTCTCGTGGACGATGGACAGGCCCCCGGCCTGGGTCAGGGCCACGACCAGGGGCTGCTGCCAGTCGGTCATGAAACCAGGGTGGACGTTGGTCTCCACCACGCTGGAGCGCAGGTCGCCCCCAGGGTGGTAGAAGCGGATACCGTCGTCGCGCACGTCGAAGGCACCGCCTACCTTGCGGAAGGTGTTGAGGAAGGTGGTCATGTGGCTCTGGCGCGCCCCACGCACGAAGACGTCGCCCCGGGTGGCCAGGGCCGCCGAGGCCCAGGACGCCGCCTCGATACGGTCCGGCAGGGCAGCGTGGTTGTAGCCGCCGAGCTCCTCGACACCCTCGACGTGGATGGTGCGGTCGGTGTCCACCGAGATGATGGCCCCCATCTTCTGCAGCACGTCCACCAGGTCCATGATCTCAGGCTCGACAGCCGCTCCCCGCAGCTCGGTCAGCCCGTGGGCGCGCACAGCGGTGAGGAGAGTCTGCTCGGTGGCGCCCACAGAAGGATAGGGCAGCTCGATAACAGTGCCGTTGAGGCCGTGGGGCGCAGTCAGCCGGATACCCTGGACCTGCTTGTCCACGTCCGCGCCAAACTGCCGCAGGATCTCCAGGTGGAAGTCGATGGGACGGTCGCCGATGCGGCACCCACCGAGGTCGGGGATGAACGCCTCCCCGAGCCGGTGCAGCAGCGGCCCGCAGAAGAGGATCGGAATACGTGAGGAGCCCGCGTGGGCATCAATATCTGCGACGTGGGCCGCCTCGACCTTGGAGGGGTCCAGGCGCAGCACGCCCTCACGCTGGTCGTAGTCGATGGACACCCCGTGCAGGCTCAGCAGCCCGGAGACGACGTCGACGTCA
Source organism: Actinomyces lilanjuaniae (assembly GCF_003606385.1). Classification (NCBI taxonomy): domain Bacteria; kingdom Bacillati; phylum Actinomycetota; class Actinomycetes; order Actinomycetales; family Actinomycetaceae; genus Actinomyces; species Actinomyces lilanjuaniae. The sequence continues at coordinate 1,967,405 of NZ_CP032514.1, forward strand.
CGGATGAGGGGGACGTTGCGCAGCACCGACTGGGTGGTCCCCAGCAGCGCAGCCACCATGGCCTTAGGAGCCAGGTTCTTGGCACCGCGCACAGTGATCTCGCCGTTGAGCGGACGCCCTCCCTCCACCTGGAGCAGACCATCGACCATGTGTTCCTCCATCACGTGCAGACCGAGCGCGACGCGGTGGCAACCGCCCCGGCCCCGGAACGGCTCACAGCCGGGGCCGTCCCAGCATAGGCGTGCGCTCCCGGCCAGGCTGGCCGTAGAACGCTCCGGCCAGGGTGTCCTTGGACTCAGGGAAGGTCCCTGAGACCTGGCAGTCTCAGGGTGCCTGCGTCGAGCGCGCCGACACGACCTGCTCCTTGGGCAGGTGCCTGGCGGGCAGGGTCCGCGGCTTGTAGGCGGGGCGACCCTGCTCGTAGGCCTGGATCTTGTCCTCGTGCTGCAAGGTCAGGGAGATATCGTCCAGGCCCTCCATGAGGGTCCAACGCACGTAGTCGTCAATCTGGAAGGAGCAGCGGAAGCCCGCCGCCTCCACACTGCGGTGCTCTAGGTCCACCGTCACCTCGGTGCCCGGCTCCGCCTCCAGGATCTTCCACAGCTGCTCGCAGTCCTCCTGGGTCACCACCCCGGTCACCAGCCCCTGCTTGCCGGAGTTGCCCCGGAAGATGTCGGCAAAGCGAGGGGCCAGAACCGCCCTGAACCCGTAGTCCTTGAGCGCCCACACCGCGTGCTCGCGCGAGGAGCCCGTCCCGAAGTCCGGCCCCGCCACGAGCACGGAGGCCCGCCTGTAGGCCTCCTGGTTGAGGACGAAGTCAGGCTCACCAGCACGCCACGAGGCGAACAGGGCGTCGTCGAACCCGGTGCGCGTGATGCGCTTGAGGTAGACGGCGGGAATGATCTGGTCGGTGTCCACGGCGCTGCGCCGCAGCGGGGCACCGACCCCGGTGTGACGGACAAACTTCTCCATATCTGATCAGGCTCCTTCTGCCTCTGGCGGGACGTCAGGCAGATCGGCGGGCGTGGACAGACGACCACGCACCGCCGTGGCGGCCGCCACCACCGGGGACACCAGGTGGGTGCGTCCGCCCTTGCCCTGACGGCCCTCGAAGTTGCGGTTGGAGGTGGAGGCGGCACGCTCGCCCGGGCTGAGCTGGTCAGGGTTCATACCCAGGCACATGGAGCACCCCGCGTTGCGCCACTCCGCGCCAAAACTGGTGAACACCTGATCCAGGCCCTCAGCCTCGGCCTGGAGCCGTACGCGCGCGGAGGCCGGAACTACCAGCATGCGCAGGCCGTCGGCCTTCTCCCGGCCCCGGATCACCTCGGCGGCAGCACGGAGGTCCTCGATTCGCCCGTTGGTGCACGAGCCGAGGAAGACAGTGTCCACCTTGATGTCACGCAGGGGCGTGCCCGGGGCAAGGTCCATGTACTCCAGAGCACGCTGGGCAGCCAGGCGCTCGGTCTCGTCGGCGATCTCCTCCGGGACCGGGACACTGCCCGAGATCGGCAGCCCCTGGCCCGGATTCGTTCCCCAGGTGACAAAAGGCTCGATGTCCCTGGCCTCCAAGACCACCTCGGTGTCAAAAACGGCATCGGGGTCGGTGCGCAGGGAGGACCAGTACTCCACCGCCGCGTCCCAGTCCTCCCCCTGAGGGGCATGGGGACGACCACGGATGTAGTCAAAAGTGGTCTGGTCAGGGGCGATCATGCCTGCCCGGGCACCACCCTCAATGCTCATGTTGCAGATGGTCATACGGGCCTCCATGGACAGCTGCTCGATGGCGCGGCCGCGGTACTCAATAACGTGCCCCTGCCCCCGTTGGTACCGATCTTGGCGATGATGGCCAGGATGATGTCCTTGGCACCGCTGCCGGGGGGCAGGTCCCCGTCGATAGTGACGCTCATGGTCTTGAACGGCGCGATCGGCAGGGTCTGGGTGGCCAGGACGTGCTCCACCTGGGACGTGCCGATACCAAAGGCCAACGCCCCGAAGGCGCCGTGGGTCGAGGTGTGGGAGTCACCACAGACGACGGTCATCCCCGGCTGGGTCAGCCCCAGCTGAGGGCCGACGGCGTGGACGATGCCCTGGTCGGCATCGCCCAGGGAGTGCAGACGCACCCCGAACTCAGCGCAGTTGGCCCGCAGCGTCTCGATCTGGGCGCGGCTGGTGATGTCGGCGATAGGCAGGTCGATGTCGAGGGTCGGGGTGTTGTGGTCCTCGGTGGCCAGGGTCAGGTCGGTACGGCGGACCTGACGGCCCGCTAGGCGCAGGCCCTCGAAGGCCTGGGGGCTGGTGACCTCGTGGACCAGGTGCAGGTCGATGTAGAGCAGGTCGGGCGCCCCGTCAACACCCTGGGACACGATGTGGTTGCGCCAGACCTTCTCGGCCAGAGTCATTCCCATCGCGCAGCCGTCCTTTCCTTTCCTTGAGGCACGAGCACGGGCCCGGTGGTGCGCGGCCCCCGGCCCAAGGGACGTCGCCGCTTCCACGTCCCGCTCAGGACGTTATGCTGACACCACGCCACTTCTCGTAGGCAAGCATACTTGAAGTCTCATACCTTGAAATGGCAGTATCAGAATATGGACAACCCCACTGAGAGCAGCAGCGGCGTCGGCGTCATCGACAAGGCCGCGCAGGTGCTCAACGCCCTGGAGTCCGGCCCCGCCACCCTGGCGCACCTGGTTGCCTCGACCCATCTGGCCCGCCCCACCGCCCACCGCATCGCGGTGGCCCTGGAGTACCACCGCCTGGTCACCCGCGACTCCCAGGGCAGGTTCGTCCTAGGCCCCCGGCTCGCAGAGCTGGCCAGGGCCGCGGGCGAGGACCACCTCCTGGTGGCCGCAGGCCCGGTCCTGGCCGCACTGCGCGACAAGACCCACGAGTCCGCCCAGCTCTATCGGCGCCAGGGAGACGTACGCGTGTGCGTGGCCAACGCCGAGCGTCCGATCGGGCTGCGTGACTCGATCCCGGTGGGCGCCACCATGTCCATGCAGGGCGGCTCCGCAGCCCAGGTCCTGCTGGCCTGGGAGGAGCCGGACCGTCTCCACCGCGGCCTGGTCGGCTCCCGGTTCAACGCCACGATGCTGTCTGCGGTGCGACGGCGCGGGTGGTCCCAGTCGGTGGGGGAGCGGGAGCCCGGGGTCGCCTCCGTGTCCGCGCCGGTACGAGGCAGCAGCGGGAAGGTCGTCGCCGCCATCTCCATCTCCGGACCGATCGACCGCATGGGCCGTCAGCCCGGACGGACCCACGGTGCCGTCGTCGTAGCCGCGGCACGCCGCCTGTCGGAGGCCCTGCGCCACGACGAGGACCGCTGACACCCGGTCATCCCCCGCTCAGCCTCTCGCCCCCGCCCGCCGGTAGGCCGACAGGTTCATACCCGTGACGCTGCCCCACTCCGGGGTGGGAGGAACAGTCCTGTTGTGGTGCTTGATGCGCTCCAGGCGCTGGGGGTCCGCCAGAAGCCCGGCCAGGGCCTCGGCCAGGCCTGCGTCGTCGTCCGCCAGGAGCCCGTCCACGCCGTGCTCGATGAAGTCTCCGACCCCCGAGGAGCCCAGCGCCACCACGGCCAGCCCGGCGGTGCGGGCCTCCAGGACGCTGATCCCAAAGGAGTCGGCCGGAGAGGTCTGCAGGTAGACGTCCGCCTGGGCGAAGGCACGCGCCAGCTCGGGACGGTCCACGCGTCCCACAAGGGTGATGCGCTCCGCCATGCCACTATCGACGACCTCCTGCTCCAGCCGATGCCGCAGGGGGCCGTCACCGTAGACATCCAGGACCGCGTCACGGCATCCTGAGCGCCGCACCGCCTCAGCAAAGGCCTGTACCACCTGCAGCGGCCGCTTGCGCCCGATCCAGCGCAGCGAGGCCACGACCCGCAGCGGCGCCCCGGGTGGTCGGCCCTCCCCTGACGGGCCCGGGTGCCAGTCAGCCAGGCTGATGCCATTGGGCAGCACCGTGACCGGCTCACGGGCACCCGCCTGCAGTACCTGCTGCGCCAGCATGGAGGACACCGCCGTAAGGTCGGCCCCCGCCTCCTGCCACAACCGGACCGGGCTGAGGCCCCCGAGCCGTCCGACAGCCCGCGACCAGCCTCCCAGCACGCAATGGAAGGTGATCGCTGTCGGCACGCCGCAGCGGCGCGCGGCCGCGATGCCCGGCCAGGCGAAGGGCGAGACCACGCCGACGTGGACGTGGACGACGTCGGGCTGCAGGTGCTCCATCAGCCACGTCATCTCCCCGCGCGCCCGAGGGTGGACAGGCAGCTCGGCAGGAAGGGGCACGGTAGTACGAAATACGGGAAAGCCGTCCGCTCGTTCCACCTCCCGCCCCCGGTGAGTGCCCGCTGGCGTCGCGGTAACGACAGCGGGCTCGTGCCCGTGCCGCAGGAGGTTCCTGGCCAGGTCCCGCACCTGGGTCTCGATCCCACCCAGGCGTGGGGCGTAGCAGTCAGACACGATGAGCACGCGCATGGTGCCCAGTGTGCCACCAGTCGCCAGGCGCAAGAGCCCGTCCGGGCCCCACACCCCCGGGCCAGCGCGCCAGATCGGCTCCTCAGGTCGTACCCTCAGTCCTGGGAACCGACCTGCCGCAACTTGGCGATAGCAGCCTCGAAGTCCTCCAGGGACTCAAAGGAGGAGTAGACAGAGGCGAACCGGAGGTAGGCGATCTGGTCCAGCTCGCGCAGCGGACCGAGGATGGCCAGACCGACCTCGTGGGAGTCCACGAGAGCCTGCCCGCTGGCGCGTACCTCCTCCTCGACCTTGTGGGCCAGGAGGGCCAGGTCGTCGTCAGAGACCGGACGCCCCTGGCAGGCCCGACGGACACCGACCATGACCTTGTCCCTGCTGAACGGCTCTACTGCCCCCGACCGCTTACGCACCGAGAGGCTGGCTGTCTCCAGGGTGGTGAAACGTCGACCGCAGTGCTGGCACTGACGTCGTCGACGTATCGAGGTCCCGTCCTCAGCGGTTCGTGAGTCCACGACCCGGGAGCCGTCATGGCGGCAGAAGGGGCAGTGCACGTGACCGACCTCCAGGTGATCGCTTGACCGACACCTTGGAGACTAAACGCCAGCCGCGTCACACCGCAAGCCTCAGACACCCTGGTACAGCACCAGGCTCTCAGGAGACCGGCACGACGAGACGCTGCCCAGCACGCACCGACGGGGTCTCCAGGTTGTTGAGCTCGACAATGACGGCCACCGTCTCGGCGACGTCCGGGCTCCCCGTCGAGGAGGCCACGTCCCACAGGGACTGCCCGGGCTGGACAACTGCCGTGGAAGTCCCGGTGTAGCCCGGCTGGCCCAGCGCCGACAGCACGATGCCCCCGGCAACCAGCACCGCCACCACGAGGGTGACCACCAGACCTGCGGCCAGGTACCGCACCGCAGCAGGTACAGACGGGGCGCACACCCCCTCGGCTCCCGGGGCGGTGGACACAGCTTTGGACGCCATCCCGCCCCCGCGCTGGAGCCGATGTCGTCCAGCACGGACCGCCGGGTGAGCGAGCGACATCCGAGAGGGGCGCCTTGCGGGGGCGCGCACGACCAGAGGAGCACCCGGCCGCCGAGGGGGCATCTCCAGCAGTCGGGGGGTTGCCTGGCCACCTTCCCGGCTACCGCCGCCGTCAGGACGCACAGGGGCGGCCACGTCAGGTACCGGCCGCAGGTGGGTCGGGCGCCCGGTCCCGCGACGAGCGCCCGTACGGTGCGGACGACGCTGCTCCTCACCCCCGGGCGCGGCAGGAACCAGGCTCAGGTGCCGGGGACGGATCCGGGGAGCGGGAGCCCAGCCACGTACCTTCTGGGTGGGGCGGGACGACGGTGGGACGGCTGCTGCACTCACGAGCTCCTCCAGAACACATGTTCGACGAACGTCTGTTCGATAGACTAGCGCCCCAGAGCCGACACGTCCACCATTCTTCGAACACGTGTTTGAAGGCGTGTCCGATCGGCTCTAGGATTGGGGCACCAAGACCACCACGGGCCTACGACACGAATGCCCGGCCGGCCCCGCCCCTAGGCCTGCAGGATCACCAGGGGCGCGGCCACCTGGCTCCGCCAGCGGGGTACCAGGCTGTCGGGCAGGGCGGCGGCAGGCAGCAGCGAGCTCAGGGAAGGCACGGCGATGAGCACGACCACCGGCCACAGCGGACGCGCCGCCGGGACCACCAGGATGCGCGGCACCACCACGCCTGCGGCTGACAGCCTCCTGGCAGACCTCGACATCCGGGCACGGGCTGTCTACGAGGCGGTCCAAGATGCGGTCGAGTCCCGCGGCTACCCGCCGTCGCTGCGAGAGATCGGCACCATTGTGGGCCTGACCAGCCCCTCCTCCGTCAAGCACCAGCTGGACAAGCTGGAGCGGCTGGGGCTGCTGCGCCGCGACCCCCGACGCCCCCGCGCCATGGAGGTGGTGCTCCCCGGCAGCGGGAGCACCGACCGGGCAGACCGGAGGGGCTCGGCGGGGACGCCAGCCCAGGTTCCGGCACCGTCACGCACAGACGGGGCACCCCGCCCTCCCCGCGACCTGCCGTCCACCGGGGAGCCACGGGGAGAGCCGCAGACGGAGGTAGAGGAGACAGTACCTGTCCCTCTCGTCGGCCACGTCGCCGCAGGCGCCCCGATCCTGGCGGAACAGCACTGGGAAGAGGTCATGCCCCTGCCTCGTCGCCTGACGGGGGGCGGGGACCTGTTCATGCTCAGGGTCCAGGGCGACTCCATGACCGAGGCAGCCATCTGTGACGGCGACTGGGTTGTGGTACGCGCCCAGCCCGACGCGCAGACTGGCGAGGTCGTGGCTGCCATGCTTGAGGAGCCGGACGGCGCCAGCGCGACGGTCAAGGTGCTCTCGCGGCGTGACGGGCACCAGTGGCTCCTGCCCCGCAACCCCGCCTACGCCCCATCGACGGCGACGAGGCCACAATCATGGGCAAAGTAGTCGCTGTCCTACGCTCCCTGTGACCGACCCCGACACAACACCTCCGCAACACCCCGCAGCATGGCCCTGCGGCAGCCCCGAGCAGTCGCCCCTCGGGCGCCCCTCCGGGTGAGAGGGGACGACTGCCACGCTGCTGCGGCCCGGGTGGCACCCGGTACCACGGCAGAGCGGCCGGGCTGCCGGTCGAGGCCGTCATCCAGGGGTGCCGACCAAAACGGCGGTCGGGGTCAGTAGCCCAGGCCGCGAGCCACCTCGCGCAGGTGGTCGGCCGAGGCCGTGAGGGCCTCTTTCTCACCAGGGGTCAGCGGGAGCTCGAGGCGCCGCCCCGCCCCTTCCCTGCCCACGATGGTGGGCACCGCCATGCACACGTCAGAGATCCCGTGCCAGTCGGTGAGCAGCGGGGAGATCGTCAGCACCCGCTGCTCGTCGTTGAGGACCGCGGAGATGATCCGCTGGACCGCCAGGCCCACGGCGTAGTTCGTGGCTCCCTTACCCTCAATGATGCGGTAGGCGGAGCGGACGACGTCGTGGGCGATACGGTCGCGCTTGGCCTGGTCAAAGACGCCTCCGTCAAGAGTCTGGCCCCACTGGGTGACCGGCACCCCCCCGATCTCCGTGGACGACCACAGCGGGACCTCGGAGTCCCCGTGCTCGCCAGCAATGTAGCCGTGAATGTTCTGCGTGGCGGTTCCGGTCTCTAGGGAGACCAGGTAACGCATACGGGCGGTATCCAGGACGGTGCCGGAGCCGAAGAGCTGGTTCTCCGGGAGACCCGTGATCTTCTTGGCGCAGTAGGTGACCACGTCCACCGGGTTGGCCACGAGCAGGAAGATGGCATGGGGAGCAACCTCCACCAGCCGTGGCAGGATCTTCTCCATGATGCCCACCGTGGCGCCCGCCAGCTCCAGGCGGGACTGGCCAGGCTTCTGCTTGGCACCGGCAGTGATGGCAATAACGTCAGCGTCGCGGCAGATCTCCGGATCGTCGGAGCCGGAGACTGCACCTGCGGAGGTGAACTGGATGCCCTGGGCGATGTCCAGGGCCTCCGCCTCCACCTTCTCCTTGGCAATGTCCTGGAGCACCACCTCGCGGGCCACGCCCTTGGTGACGCAGGCATAGGCAAGCGTGGACCCGACAGCACCCGCACCAATGATAGCGACCTTGGACGGGCGCCCTGAGTGGGCAGTGGGGTAGGAGCCTTGAGCGGTGTTGGTGATGGTAGCTTCGGACACGGTGTCTCCTCCGACTCGATCAGCGGTAAGGGGAACGGGTTCCCCGGGTCTTACCCTACGTGGTCCCACCAGCCGCACCGAGGGACTCTTGGCACCTGAGCCGTAACGGCTCAGTCGTGGGCGGCCAGACGGGTGAGCGCGCCCAGGACGACCTGCGGGTCCGAGGTCGGCCACAGCGGCGGCAGGGAGCGGGAGAGGAAGCCCCCGTAGCGGGCTGTGCGCAGCCGGGGGTCCAGGACCGCGACTACGCCCCGGTCCTGGCGACGGCGGATGAGGCGGCCCGCGCCCTGAGCCAGCAGCAGGGCCGCGTGCGTCGCCGCCACGCTCATGAAGCCGTTGCCGCCCGCAGCGGCCACAGCCTGGGTGCGTGCCTGGACCACGGGGTCGTCAGGTCTGGGGAACGGGATGCGGTCGATGACGACCAGGCGGCAGGTACGCCCAGGCACGTCCACCCCCTGCCACAGGCTGAGGCTGCCCACCAGGCAGGCTGTGTCGTCGGAGGCAAAGGCCTCCACGAGCGTGGGCAGCTGGTCCTCCCCCTGGGCGTAGACGGGCAGACTGGTGGATGAGCGCAGGAGCTCCGCCGCCTCCTGTGCCGCCAGACGCGAGGAGAACAGGCCGAGCATCCCTCCCCCGGAGGCCTCCGCCAGGGCCAGCATCTCCTCCAGCGCGGCCTGCGAGACACCGGAGCCGGGACGAGGAAGGTGCGTAGGCGCGTACAGGATGCCCTGACGCGGATAGTCGAAGGGCGAGCCCACGTCAAAGCCTCGCCAGGACTCCCCCGCCAGGGTCAGTCCGAGGGTGCGGGCCATCGGCCCAAAGCCTCCGCCCAACACCAGGGTTGCGGAGGTCAGCACCGTGCTGCGGCCCGCCAGCAGGGTGGTCGCCACCCGCGAGGCGACGTCAACGGGTGCCAGCATGAGCCGTGGCGGCTCCTCCCCGGCTCCAGGCCGCTCCACCCAGGCCACTTCCCGCCCCTGGTCCACCGCGTCCGAGGTCAGACGGTCCACGGTGTCTACCAGGTCGGCGAGGGCCTGACGGGCCATGCTGAGGCCCCCGGCCTCCTGGGCGCGGGCAGCGGTACCACGAGTCTTCTCACGCACGTCGGCAGCAACCTGGCGGACCGCGTCGTCCAGGACTACCAGGGCGCTGCGCAGTGACGGCGGCAGCCCCTGCCCCAGTCGGCCGTCAGGAAGCTCGTCCAGAACGCCTGCCAGCCCCTGACCTGCTGCCTCCAGGTCGGAGACCAGCACCGAGGCGTACCTGCGGGCGGTCGTGGCGGCCCGGGCCACTGCGGCACCCGACAGCGAGACAGTACCCTGGGAGCGCACCCGCTCGGCCAGCTCGTGGGCCTCGTCCACCACCAGGACCTGGTGGTCGGGCAGGACCCCGGGACCGCCCGCAGCCACGACACCCAGCACGGCGTGGTTAGTGACGACAATGTCAGCCTGGGCAGCCTGCGACCGGGCCGCACGGGGGAAGCACTCGTCCCTGACCGGGCAGGAGTGCCCCAGGCACTGGGCCCGCGAGACGCTGACCTGTCTCCAGGCCCGGTCAGACACGCCCGGTACGAGGTCGTCACGGTCACCGCTGTCGGTGGTCCGGGCCCACTCCCGCAGCCTGACCACCTGCTCCCCCAGACCCAGGGCGCCAGCCTGACCGACTCCCGGCCCTGACAGCACCTCCCCGGCGCCGAAGAGGGCGTTACCGACGTCGTCGTCCTCGGCGGGGTAGCCCCCCTCCAGCCGGTAGCGGCACAGGTAGTTGTGCCAGCCCTTGAGCAGCGCCACCCGGGGTCTCGACCCGGTAGCACGCTCTACCGCCTGCGCCGCTACAGGGGCATCCTTGGCCAGGACCTGGCGCTGTAGCGCCAGGGTGGCTGTGGAGACTACGACCCGGTGACCGGCGCCGACCGAGTCGAGCATAACCGGTACCAGGTAGGCCAGGGACTTACCAGTACCCGTCCCCGCCTGGACCAGAAGGTGGCCCCCGTCCTGGAGCGTCTCCCCCACCGCTGCCGCCATCGTGGCCTGCCCCTGGCGCGGGCTGCCTCCCACCTCGTTGACCGCGGACCGCAGGACGGACACAATGCTGTCTTGGCTGTCCTGGCTGTCCTGTGCCCGGCCCGTCGGCTCAGCCCCGGTCGGCTCAGCCATCAGCCGTCCCGGGCTCCTCGTCTGCCTTCGCCACGTGCCCGTCGGCACCGGCATCCTCGGCACAGGCGGACCTCAGCTCCGCGGCCAGTGCCGGACCTACCCGGGCGACCAGGTGGGTCCCGGCCTCCGTATAGTCGGCGGAGTCGACCTCTCCGTCGGCATGGGCACGGGAGACCAGGTCACCGCGTGAGTAAGGAACGACGACGTCCACGACGACGTCGGGACGCGGCAGCGCCTCCTCCACACGCTCGCGCAGCCTAGCCAGCCCCTCTCCGGTACGTGCCGAGGTGACGACGGCACCAGGGAGGGCGGTACGCAAGGTCGCCACGACGACAGGGTCCGCCAGGTCCGCCTTGTTGAGCACCACCAGCTCAGGCACCTCCAGGGCACCAGGTACGTCCGACAGGACGTGACGCACCGCCGCGACCTGGCCCAGGGGGTCCGGATGGGCGGCGTCAACCACGTGGAGGAGGAGGTCCGCCTCAGCCACCTCCTCCAGGGTGGAGCGGAACGCCTCAATGAGCTCGTGGGGCAGGTTGCGCACGAAGCCGACCGTGTCCGTCAGGGTGTAGGTGCGCCCCTCAGCAGTCTCAGCCCGGCGCACGGTGGGGTCCAGCGTGGCGAACAGCGCGTCCTGGACCATGGCGCCCGCGTCGGTGAGGCGGTTCATGAGGGAGGACTTGCCCGCGTTGGTGTACCCGGCGATCGCTACCGAGGGGATGCCGCCACGCCGCCGCGAGCCGCGCCTGGCCTGGCGGGAGGGAGTCATCTCCTTGATCTCGCGTCGCAGCCTGGCCATGCGGGTGTGGATGCGTCGGCGGTCGAGCTCGATCTTGGTCTCTCCGGGGCCGCGTGAGCCGATCCCCTGGCCGCCGGCCACGCGTCCGCCGGCCTGCCGGGACATGGACTCGCCCCAGCCACGCAGGCGCGGCAGCAGGTACTCCAGCTGGGCGAGCTCGACCTGGGCCTTGCCCTCGCGCGACTTGGCGTGCTGGGCGAAGATGTCCAGAATGAGGGCGGTACGGTCCACCACCTTGACGCCGACGACGTCCTCCAGGGCGCGGCGCTGAGAGGGGGACAGCTCGTCGTCGACGATGACCGTATCCGCCCCCGAGGCGGCCACCGCCTCCGCAAGCTCGCGCGCCTTACCGCTGCCCAGGTAGGTGGCGGGGTCGGGGTGGTCACGCCTCTGGATCACCGCGTCCAGGACCTGGGAGCCGGCGGTCTGTGCCAGGGCGGCCAGCTCGCGCAGAGAGGTCACGATATCCTGGGACCCGGCGGCGTCGGCCCGGTCTACGCCGGTGGCACCGCGGGCACGGTGATCGCCCCTCTCCCCGGTCCGGGACCGGGAGAGGTCCAGGCCGACAAGAACTACCTTCTCCAGGCGGACCTGGCGGTACTCGACCTCGGAGACGTCCTGGAGCTCGGTGGACAGGCTGGCCACACGTCGCAGGCCGGCACGGGCCTCACGCTCCAGCGAGCCGTCGTCATGCTCTCCGTCAAGGTCAGCGAGGCTGCCCAGGCCATCACGGGAGGAGGATCCCGACGTCGAGGCCAGGGCGGTTCCGGCCCGGGACAGGACACGGGCCACGACGTCCTCGGGAGCGGGCGGGAGCTGCGGGAGCCCACCGTCGACGTCATCGGGGACGTCAGGGGACTCGGTGCGGGCGCCGCGCTGAGAGTCGGCATGCGCGGCAGGAACAGTGGATCGAGAACGGGTCACCTTGAGACTCCTTGCAGTATGCGTAGACACGGCCCGGAGCGTGGGCTCAACAGACCTTCCCGGTGCGTCCGGGCCCGGTTCGGTGCAGGACGGAGCCGGGGTGGGACCGCGACCGTCAACGATGACCGTCGGCAAGGCCGCCTCTCCGGCTCAGCGCATACGCAGAATCCACATGAGTTCAGCATAGCTCCCTGCCCTGGTCCGCACAACCTGCCACTCGTCCCAGGTGCCTGTAAGAGGTGCCCGGAGCCCCGCCCAGGACTGCCCGCGAGGTCCGTGGGCCGTGTGGCAGGCACGGGAAGACGGACCGCCCACAGCTCGGTGTTCCCGCCATCCTGACCGCCTGTGTCGCCTAGGGTCATCTCCTAGGGTGCTCCTAGGGTGACTGTATGAACTGCCTCCACCATCCTGAGACCCCAGCCGCGCTCGTCTGCGAGTGCGGGACCGCTCTGTGCCACGAGTGCGCCGCCCGGCGCCCCGACGTCGGCTGCCCCACGTGCGTTGCCGCGAAGACCTCCCAGGAGGTCGCAGGAGCCGTCACGGACACCGTCATGGTGGTAGTCGGTGCGATCGCAGGGGCTGCGGCCTTCTACGCCCTCACGCGCTCGTGGTCCGAGGTCGGCGGCGCGCTCACTTTCACTGTCATTGGCGCCGGATGGCCCTTCGGGTGGCGGGCGCTACGGTTCTGGTCCGCGCTAGGTACCAGCTACAGCGCCTGGGGAAGTAACCTCATCGTGGTCGTCCTCATCTGGATGACTCCCCTGTTCCTGCTGGTCCTGAAGATGTGGGTCGCCATGCTGATCGGTGTGCCCGCCCTGGTCGTGACCGCGCTCAGGCGTGTCGTCGCGCTCCTGGGGCTGCGTTCCTCCCGGCTGTCGCAACCAGCGTGAGCACGACCCCCGCCCCCACGCCCCGGACCCTGCTGCTCACCCGCCTGGGCCACCTGGTACTTGCCATGCTCGTGGTCGAGCTGCTGGCCGGGATGCAGGTCTACATCAACCAGACGGTCCTACCCCTGCTGGCCACCGACCTGCACGCCCGCGACCACTACGGCCTGGTGACGGCCGCTGCCCAGGTACCGGCCTTCCTCACCATGCCCCTGGGCGGGGCGATGCTGGTGCGGTGGCGGGCGGACCGGCTCATGACTGCCCTGACCGCCGTCCTGGTGGCCGGAGCGGCCTGGGGAGCCCTGGCTCCGAGCATCGAGATCTACGTGGCGGCCGAGGTCCTGCGCGGCCTGGCCGCCGGGGCGCTGGCCACCGTCACTATGGGGGTACTCGTCGCGGGGCTGCCCGAGGCCTGGAAGCGCCTCTTCCTGGCAGCCAGCTCAGCGACGTGGGTGGTCTCCTCCCTGCTAGGTCCCGCCTACGCCGCTACCACGAGCACGCTGTGGGGGTGGAGGTGGGCACTGGTGGCCTACGTGCCCCTGCTGGTGGCGGCACGGCTGGTTATGTCCCGAGAGGTCCGGGGGCTTCACGTCGAGGACGACGGGGCCGCCGCACCGTGGACGGCGGCGCTCGCCCTGGCTGCGGGAGTGGGAATGATCGGACTGGCTCCGGCGGGACGCTGGTGGTTCTGGCCCGGCTGCCTCCTTGGTGCCGCCACGGTGGTCTGGGCCTGCGCCCGGGTGTTTCCGCCGGGAACCATGCGTCTGGCCCCGGGGCGCCGGGCGGCGGTAGCCACACTGGCCTGGGTGTGTGCGGCCTACTTCTCCCTAGACTTCCTGGTCTCTCCCGGCGCCCACGACGTCCTGGGACTAGGCGCGGGGCCGATCGGCTGGGCACTGACCTGCGCAGGGGTGCTGTGGTCCGTCACTGCCATGTGGTGCGGGGCGCGACCGGCGCGGGCTACGCGCCACTACACGGCACGTACCACGGCCGGGGCCGCGTGCCTGACCGGCGGTGCCGCGCTGATGGCTCTCGCCTTCACCGCAGCACCGCCCTGGTGGTGGCTGCACGTGGGCTTCGGCCTGGCGGGCACAGGGATGGGCCTCACCCACCAGGACACGCTCATCCGGTGCGTGAGCCAGCCACCTGAGGGCCATGAGGACGGGATCTCCGAGGCCGGTGCGGCGACCTCGGTGACCGTGGCGACCACTGCCGGGGGCGCGGCGCTGGGAACCTTCACCACGGCACTCGTCGCTCCCACGACCGCCGGGGTCGACGGCGCCCGCCTGGTGGGTGCCGTCGTCGTGCTCGCGCTCCTGCTAGCCTGCACCCCATTGCTGGCTCGTCGAGCGGCCTGAGCCGGTGCGGCGCACGGACCACTCGGTACAGGAAGCGGATAGCCCCCGGAAGAAGAGGGAGCAGGCACCCTGCCCGGTAGCCTTGAGCCGTGAACGAGCACTACTTCACCGCCTCGCCCAGCGGCTCCGTGCAGGAGCGCACCCGGCGGGTCCTTGTGTGCGGCACCGAGTACGAGGTAGTCACCGCCTCCGGAGTCTTCTCCGCAGACCGCCTGGACCGGGGGACCCGCGTCCTGCTTGACCACGTGCCACAGCCTCCAGCGCACGGCACCTTCCTGGACCTAGGCTGCGGGTGGGGCCCCATCGCCCTGGCCATGGCACAGGCCTCACCGCAGGCGCTCGTCCTGGCCACGGACGTCAACGAGCGGGCGGTGGAGCTGACAGAGCGCAATGCCGCAGGCGCAGGGCTGACCAACGTCAGCCCCTACCTGGCAGGCGACCTCCAGCGCAGACTGACGCAGTCCGGGCGGAGGCTGGACCTCATATGGTCCAATCCCCCGGTGAGGGTCGGCAAGAGGGCTCTTCACGACCTGCTCACCACCTGGCTGTCCCTACTGTCTGAGCACGGTGAGGCCTGGCTGGTAGTGAATAAGAACCTGGGCGCTGACTCCCTGACCAGGTGGCTTGTCGAGGAGGGCTGGCAGGCGGGCAAAAGTGCCTCGGCCAAGGGCTTCCGGGTGCTGCGGGTCGCGCGCTCCTGACCAGGGAGCACGGGAAGGGCCGCCCCGCCGGGCTGGCACCAGCGCGCAGGGTGTGTAGACCGCGTGGGTCGCGTGGGCACTGCCGTCAGGGGCCGCCCAGTCCTGTGCGGTCCCGCACAGCCCTGCCCTGTCCCGGCCTACTGCGAGGCGCCCAGGTCCTGGGGCGGCCACACGCCCTGCCCGGGCTGCGCCGGGGGCTGTGGCCCAGCGGGAGCCTGTCCCTGGCCCGGGGCATAACCGGTCGGCGGCACCTGGCCCTGACCCGAGGTGTACGGCACCTGAGGTGCCTGGGGGTAGGCGGCCTGAGGCTGGGCGCTGTAGCCGCCCTGCGGCTGGACGGGCGCCTGAGGCTGGCCCGGCACCGGGTAGGTGGAAGCACCTGGAGCACCCGGTGCCGACACGCCGTAGCCCGCTGCGGGCTGCTGCACCAAGGGCTGTGCTGACGTCGCAGAGCGACGACGACGCACCACCAGGAAGACGACGACCCCCGCCACGGCCGCCAGGAGGACCCCACCGCCGATCAGCGCGGGCAGCAGCCAGGGCAGCCCCTCCGAGTCGCCGCCGGTCACCCGGATCCTGTCCTCGGAGGCAGCGTCGGCCCACGTCACAGTCGAGCCGTCGATCTCGCTGGCACCGGAGGCGGACTCCACGCCGCCCGGGAAGCGGACGGTCAGACGCGCCTGATCGAAGTTGTAGAAGAAGTCCTCGTCCAGGACGACCTCGTAGGCACTGTCGGTGTGGCGCACGGTGATGCTGTCGGTGAAGAGCTCCTCCACGTCCCGCAGGCGCAGACCCGTGAAACGCACGGAGCAGGCAGGCATGCCGTCGAGCTCAGCAACCTCGACGGTCATCGTGCCACTAACCTCTTCCGCGTCCTCCTCGAAGTCCGCCGGGTCGCAGCCGTCCTCCGTCTCCGAGGTGGTCGCGCCCTCCTGGGCAAAGAAGATGGCGATGTCAACAGCCTCCTCCTCGTGCAGGGTCACGGTCATGTCGACGTGGCGGTCGTCCTCGGCAGCGACGGCAGGAGCGACCAGGAGCCACGAGCCCACCAGCGACAGGAGGCCGACCAGGAGGGCGACCAGCGGCGCAAGCCTCAGAGCCCGCAGGCCGCGAGGGAAGGACCGGGAGGACGGGGAAGCTAGGGACACGGTACTTGAACGAATCACCCGCGTGATGGTATCGCAACTGCTCAGCACGGGGCACGCGCGAGCGGAGGTCGGCTGCACGAAGCCGCTGTCCTGGCAGGCACCGACTGCGCGCAGCTGCTCGACAGCGTCCTGCCGGGCGAACTGGACAGGCCCGAGCCCCTCGACGAACTGCCCCCGCAGGACCGCCCCGGTGTCCTCCATACGACGCAGGACCGCGTGAAGCGGGGTCAGGCCGCCACGGACGCCGCCCGCTGCCGCCGTCTCCCGGCAGACCACGCCGTAGCGTTCCAGGAGGTCCTCCCACAGCCTCCTCCGGGGAGACCTGCGCCGCACGCAGGTAGCACCAGGGGGAGCCGACGACCTCCTGTGACCCCTCCCCGCCCGACGATGCCGTGACCACCGATACCGCAGCAGCCGGGACAGGTCTGGGCTGCAGGCGGGCCCGAGCCCGGCGGCTGCGTACACGACGGGGCGGGGCAGCAGGTGCAGGCGCCAGCCAGCGACGCACCGGCTCGAAGGAGTCGGCGCTGGCCCGCCCCTGGCGGACGAGCCGCCAGCACTGTTGCCCGGAGAGGTCGGCCTCCAGGGTCAGGGTGTTCGGCCCCGTCGCCACGGGCGAGACCATAAGGGATCCGACACCGACCTGCTGTTCTACACGGACCGGTCGCTGGGACCGCTGGACTGTCAGACACGCTGACTCTGGACGCCCTCACGCTGTGGCTCGCGGCAGGGATCTAGGCTGCCCGTATGACTGCCCGGTCTGTGGCCCCTCCCGCAATCACCGTGCGTGGCGCCCGCGTCCACAACCTCAAGGACGTCACCGTGGAGGTACCCCTGGGGCGACTGGTCGCCGTGGCTGGCGTGTCCGGCTCGGGCAAGTCCTCCCTGGCCCTAGGAGTCCTCTACGCCGAGGGCGCCCGCCGCTATCTGGAGTCCCTGTCCACCTACACGCGACGGCGCCTGACCCAGGCGACCCGCCCCGCCGTCGACGAGGTGCTTCACGTCCCTGCTGCCCTGGCCCTGCACCAGCGCCCACCCGTGCCCGGGGTGCGCTCGACCTTCGGCACCTCAACCGAGGTGCTCAGCTCGCTGCGCCTGGTCTACTCCCGGCTAGGCCACCACACGTGCCCGCAGGGCCACGTCAACGAGCCGACCACTAACGTCGCCCTCGAGCGCCCCCTGCGCTGCACCACGTGCGGCACCCAGTTCTCCCCGCCGAGTGCGGAGTCCTTCGCCTTCAACTCTGAGGGTGCCTGCCCCCGGTGCGAGGGCACGGGCGTGGTACGCACAGTGGACGAGTCCACCCTGGTGCCCGACGACTCCCTGACCATTGACGAGGGCGCCGTCGCCCCCTGGCAGAACCTGATGTGGTCACTTATGAAGGACATCGTCCGTGAGATGGACGTGCGCACGGACGTGCCGTTCCGCGAGCTGACGGCCCGGGAGCGGGACATCGTGCTCCACGGCCCCGCCGAGAAGAGGCACATCCTCTACGTCAACGACAAGACCGGCGTGGCCGCCGAGATGGACTTCACCTACTACAGCGCGGTACACACCGTGGAGAACGCGCTGGCCAAGGTGAAGGACGAACGGGGCATGAGGCGGGTGGAGAAGTTCCTCCACGAGGCGAGCTGCCCGGACTGCGGCGGCTCCCGCCTGTCTGAGCTGGCGCGCTCCACAATGGTGCGCGGCATCAGCCTGGACCAGGCCTGCGTCATGCCCCTGGGCGACCTGGTGGAGTGGGCGGCGGGAATTCCGGGGACCATGCCGGACGACCTGACCGCCATGGCTCGCCAGATCGTCGACGAGCTGACGGTGACCGCCACCAGGCTGCTCGACCTGGGACTGGGCTACCTCAGCCTGGACCGGGCCTCCTCGACGCTGTCCACCGGTGAGCGCCAGCGCGTCCAGCTGGCCCGAGCGGTACGCAACCGCACCACCGGGGTCCTCTACGTGCTCGACGAGCCGAGCATCGGCCTGCACCCGGCCAACGTCGCGGGCCTCCTGGCCGTCATGCGCGACCTCCTGGCCGACGGGAACTCGGTGCTTGTTGTCGACCACGACGCCGCCTTGCTGGCACAGGCCGACTGGCTCCTCGAGATCGGCCCCGGATCGGGCGCGCAGGGCGGCCAGGTGGTGATCTGCGCCCCGCTGGAGCAGGCCCTGGCCGACCCTGCCTCCCAGGTGGCCGGGTTCCTCACCGGCACCGAGGACGTCCTGGTACGTGACACCGCCGCACCCGAGGAGGTCTTCGACCACGGCAGGGTCCGTCTGGAGACCGCCCCGGTCCACACGGTGCGCGCCCTTGACGTGGAGCTGCCCGAGCAGCGGCTGACCGCGGTGACCGGGGTCTCGGGCTCGGGCAAGACGACCCTGGTGCTGGAGGCACTGGTGCCCGCCCTGGCCTCCCTGGCGGGAGACGAGCCGCTGCCCCGCCCAGCCACGAGCATCGAGACCGGAGGAACGCGCCGCGTCGTGGTGGTGGATTCCACACCGATCGGCGCCAACGTGCGCTCTACCGTCGCCACCTACTCCGGGGTGCTTGACTCCTTGCGCCGCACCTGGGCGGCCTTGCCCCAGGCCCGGCAGGCCGGGTTGAAGGCGGGGGACTTCTCCTACAACACCGGGTCCCTGCGATGCCCCACCTGCGACGGGACCGGCCAGGTGGTCCTCGACGTACAGTTCCTGCCTGACGTGGAGATCGTCTGCCCTGCCTGCGAGGGCAGCCGCTACCGGGTGCAGGCCCTGGAGTACCGCCGGGTCAGACGCGGCGGCAGCCAGGCAGAGGCGACATCCCTGCCCAGTCTGCTGGCCATGACGGTGGAGCAGGCCTGTGAGGCGGTCAGCGACCTGCCTAGCGCCCGGCGGCGCCTGGAGCTGCTGGTCGAGCTGGGACTGGGCTACCTGCGCCTGGGCGAGGCTACGACGACACTGTCAGGCGGGGAGGCTCAGCGTCTCAAGCTCGCCGAGGACCTGGGACGCGACCAGCACGGGACGCTGTTCGTCCTGGACGAGCCGAGCATCGGGCTGCACCCGCTGGACGTGCGCGTGCTGCTGGGGGTGCTGGACAGGCTGATCGAGCAGGGGGCGAGCGTCGTTGTCATTGAGCACGACCTGGACATGATCGCCAACGCCGACTGGATCATCGACATGGGACCGGGAGGTGGCCAGGACGGCGGCCGCGTGGTCGCCACGGGCACACCCGCCCAGGTCGCCGCCGCCCCGGCCTCGGTGACAGGCCGCTACCTGGCCAGGCACCTGGGGAGACGGAGAGCGTAGGGCGCAGATGACCTAGGAGCCCCGGCACGCGCCACCACGCCGGTGCAGAATATAACCAGCACGTCACCACCGACCCAACCTACTACGAGGAGGACACGTGCACGCACTGATGCTGGACAAGTACGGCGCCCCGCTGAGACCCGCCACCATCCCCACCCCCTCCCCTGCCCCGCACGAGGTCCTCGTGCGTATGGTGGCCAGCGGCGTCAACCACGTCGACGAGCGCGTCCGGGCAGGAGAGTTCAAGAACATCTTCCGTCTCAACCTGCCCAAGGTCCTGGGAAGCGAGCTGGCCGGAGAGGTGGTGGAGGTCGGTTCCGCCGTCACTGACTTCGCGGTAGGCGACCGCGTCTACGGCTACACCGGGATGACCGCCATGGGCTCCTTCGCGGAGACCGTGGCCATCGACTCCGCCGCTGTCGCAGCGGTGCCATCCTCGGTCTCCCTGGTTGAGGCGGCCTCTCTACCCCTGTCTGCCCTGACCACCTGGCGCGCCTTTACCGGGCTGTGGCACCTGAGTCCCGGGCAGGTAGTCCTCATCCACGGCGGTACCGGAGGCGTCGGGGTGGTCGCCATCCAACTGGCCAAGCACCTGGGGGCCACCGTGGTCACGACCGCCTCAGCCGCCAACGCCGACTACGCCCGCGAGCTGGGGGCCGACCTTGTCATCGACTACCGCAGCGAGGACTTCGTCGAACGGCTGAAGAGTGTACCGGTTGACCTGGTCCTGGACACCCAGGGCGGGGACGTCATCTACCGCTCCCTGGATGTCGTGCGCCCCGGCGGCATGGTCATCGGCCTGGCCAGCGTCCCCGACCCTGGTGTCGCTGACCAGATCGGCGCCGGCCCAGTGCTCAGGCTCGCCGTGACCGTGCTCAGCCACCGGCTGCGCCGACGCGCCCGGTCGCGGGGCGCCAGCTACCGCTTCCTGTTCTTCTTCCCTGACGGGGAGGTACTGCGTACCGTCGCCAAGATCGTTGACAGTGGCGCTCTGCGCCCCCAGGTCGGTCGGGTGCTGCCCTTTGAGAGGACTCGCGAGGCCCTCGCCCAGCTGCAGGCGGGCGGCACCCGGGGCAAGGTCGTCGTCACGACGCAGCCGGAGGAGGTCACCGAGAACAGGCCGCGCACCCCCGGCAAGGACCAGGCAGACCCGAGCCCGTTCGTGGACTGACAGGGACCGGCTGAGGGAGCGTGGCGTCGTGCGAGCCCGCACGAACCATCCCCCTGGCTGCTCACCCCCAGCACCGGCTCCCGGGGTACCCCTTACCCCTCAGAGGCCTCAAAGACCCGCGTGACCCTGCACAGCTGGGCGTGCAGGGTGGCGGCCTCCTGCGTACTGAGGGGGTAGCGTCGCGCGACGGACGGGGCCACATGTCCCACCTGCCTGCGCAGGTCCTGACCCGCGGGTGTCACGTGCACCATCACCCTACGCTCGTCGGTGTCAACCCGGCGCCGCTCCACCCGCCCCTGCTCCTCCAGACGGCGCAGCAGAGGGGTGAGGGTCCCGCTGTCCAGGCCCAGACGCCTCCCGAGCTCACTCACACCTAGCGGCCCGTCTTCCTGCCACAGGGCCGTCATGACCAGGTACTGGGGGTAGGTGAGCCCGGCATCGGACAGAAGCGGCCCGTAGGAGCGGATAACGGCGCGCGAGGCCCGGTAGAGAGCCAGGCACAGCCAGTCCTCCAGGAGCGGTTCAGCCATAGCGGCACCCTGGGATCCCATGACACAAGCATACCGTCTCTTCAGGAGCACAACTTAGTTGTGTACAATTCTTCGGGCCGGGCAGGCACGTCAGCCCGATACCGGCATCCTGGCGGCGGCCGCCTACAGGGGTCGGCCGCACGAACTGGCTGCAGCGACCCTGCCGGGCAGGATCGCAGTGCCGCCCTGCTACCCAGACACAGCAGGTCCTGCGGAAGGACCCGCAGAAAGGAGCAATACCATGGAAGCCATCTACACCGCTGAGGCCCTGAGCACCGGTGCCGCCCGCAACGGCCACGTCCGTACCACCGACGGCCTGGTGGACCTGGACCTGGCCGTCCCCGTGGAGATGGGCGGCAAGGGCGGTGCCCCCAACCCAGAGCTGCTCTTCGCCTCCGGGTACGCTGCCTGCTTCCACTCCGCCCTGCAGGCCGTGGCCCGTACTGCTGGCAAGAAGCTGGGAGACAGCTCCGTAGGCGCCCGCGTGTCCGTGGCCAAGGAGGGCGAGGGCTTCGGGCTGGCTGTCGAGCTGGAGGTCATCATCCCTGACCTCCCCCACGACGAGGCCCAGGCCCTGGCAGACCAGGCCCACCAGGTCTGCCCCTACTCCAACGCCACCCGTGGCAACATTGAGGTGCTCGTGACCGTCAGCGACGACTGACCGCTGGCTGGCCTACGGCGCCTGGGTACCGTAGGCCAGCCCGGCAGCGCCGCTGCCGGGTACCAGGCTCCCGCAAGCGGCGCCCCTGCGTCAGGCCACCCGCACCCGTCCGGTGACGGCAGCGGGTCCCGTCAGCAGGAGGGCCGCGTCCTCAGCCAGCGGGTCAGCCTCCACATGGACCCCGAGATGCCCACCACGGGTCCGGATCTGGTAATGACGTGAGGCCGTCTCTCCCGCCCACTGGTGCAGCGCGACAGCTGCGGCGCAGCAGCCCGTGCCGCTGGAGAGGACCTCCTGCGCCCCCCGCCCCAGCACGCGTACCTGTGCGCAGCTCACCACCTGGCCCGTAGCGGGGTCGGTCTCCTCACCCAGGGGGACGACAAGGTCCAGGCTCACCCCCGGGACAGGCTCAGGCTCGTAGCGGACCGGCGCCGCCGAGCCTCTCAGGTCCAGCTCTGCGGCCTCCAGCTCGGACTCCTCCCCCAGGGCGACCACGACATGAGGGACGTGGGGACTGGACACGGTCACGCTCAGGCCAGCGCGTGCGCCCTCAAGCCCCGGGACGACCACCGCCGTGTCCCAGCCCTCGGCCTGGGCCTCCTGGGCACGGGCGAGCCCGGTCGGCCCCATGTCCACCGTCCACAGGTCTCCCAGCCGGGTAACCGTACGCGCTCCCGCCCTGGTACCGATGGTCACCGAGTCCCCGTCGCCCAGCGGCTCCAGCCCCTCCGTCTCCAGGACGCGGGCGAACAGGCGCGCGGCGTTGCCGCACGCCCCCAGCACCGAGCCGTCGGCAGCGTAGCAGTCCATGAACCACCGGGCCTCGGGCGCGGCCGAGGCCAGCTGCTTCGCACCGGGCAGGGCCGAGGTCCGCACCACCCGGATGAACCCGTCAGCCCCGATGCCGCCGCGACGGTCGCACACCGCCACGACATCCGTCACGCTCAGCTCGATCTCACAGTCAGGGTCCACAAGGACGAGGAAGTCGTTCAGAGTCGCGTGCCCCTTGACCAGCTCGTGTCCTGCTAGACCCGACATACCTGCCGGAGTGCCTGCTGAGGTACCTGCCATGCCTCCAAGCCTAGGTGAACTCGCGACCGTCACCACCTGTCCTACCGGTACCACGTCGTCACAGGTCACTGGACCCGGATCCCCCTGCGTCTACCACTACCCGGCTACCACCCGGGAGTCAGCCTCCTGGACGAGCTCTACCGCACGGTCCACGACCCGCTGCCACTGGACCTGGACAGGCTCGCCGTCGGGGGCCAGCTCCACGTCGAGCCAGTGCACGCGCGGGTCGCGACGAAACCACTTGAGCTGACGGGCGGCCAGCTGACGAGTGGCCTGGGCCGTGTCAGCCGCAGCCTCCTCCACGCTGCACCGCCCGTCCAGGACGGATAGGGCCTGGGCGTACCCGATGGCGCGTGAGGCTGTCGGCCCCTCGCGCAGCCCCTCACCTACCAGCGCCTGCGTCTCCTCCACCAGTCCGGAGGCAAACATGGCCTCAGCCCGGGCCGTGATACGCGTGCTGAGGGCCTCCCGCTGGGGTCGCAGGGCCAGGTGAACGGTGGGGCTGACGTCCTCGTAACGGGGTAGAGACGCGGAGAAGGGTCTGCCGGTAACCTCCAGGACCTCCAGCGCCCTCACGATCCGGCGGCTGTCACCAGGGCTGACTCGAGCGGCCGCCTGTGGGTCACGCTCCTCCAGCTCGGTGTGCAGACGCGCTGTCCCCTCCTCCTGGACACGCTCCTCCAGCCGGGCACGTACCTGCGGGTCAGTTCCAGGAAAGTCCAGGCTGTCGGTGAGGGCACGCAGGTAGAGGCCGGACCCGCCTACCACCAGCGGCCTGCTGCCGCGCGACTCAATGGCATCCAGGTCGGCACGGGCGTGACGCTGGTAGGCCGCGACGCTGGCCTCCTGGGTCACGTGGAGCACGTCGATCTGATGGTGGGGATAGCCACGGCGCTGGTCGGCGGGCAGCTTCGCGGTACCGATGTCCATACCCCGGTACAGCTGGGAGGCGTCGGCACTGACCACCTCGATACGGCCAGGGCCACAGGGGCCACAACCACGAGTGTCCCCGAGCCCGCAGGAGGCCCTGGCAGTGCTGCCCTGGGACGTAGTGTCGCCAGGGGAGGATCCTGGCCCCAGGCGGTCAGCCAGGTCCAGGGCGAGGGCGGACTTTCCTGAGGCAGTAGGACCCGCAACGACGACACGTGCTCCACGAGTGCCCATCGTTGTCCTCACAGCTCAGGCAGGAGCGGCCCCACCTGGGTCAGCGCCTGCGTACAGGCCGACAACGCGGTGCCAAGATGGATACGCAGCTGGTTGTCCGTTACGCCGGCTCCCAGGTCCATCAGGTAGGTGGCACGCACCAGCGGACCGGTGGGACTGTCAACCACGCCGACGGTGGGGAAGAACTTGTCACGGTTCCAGTCGTTGACGGAGGCAGCGATCTCGTCCCGCTGAGAGAGGGGACCTGCCTCCTCCCAGTCTCCCGACACCAGCAGCCAGCCGTCGTGGCCCTCCGGGATCTCGATGACAAAGGGGAAGGAGTCCCACACCCCCAGCAGGTGGGGCTGGCTGTGGTCGCTGCGGTCCTGGACTCGGTACCCCATGGGGCCGGTGAGCATGTTCCTGACCCGGCTCAGGGTGATCTCCTGAACCGTGTCCGCAGAGGGACGCGGCTCCCAGATCCCCGTGGACCACGTAAGCGGGCCCATGACGCCGTCAGCAGCGCTGGTGGCCGCACCGGCTGCGGGCTGGACCTGACGTGCAGGCCTGTCGGCACGCTGCCGACCCTGCGGCACCTGCCTGGCAGCCCCCTGCCCGTCCTCGTCCCGCCCACCGACACGGCCGGGACCCTGTACGTCCCGGCCAGAGTCGGCTGCGGCAGCTGCAGAGTCGCGGTCGATCTTCCCGGAGACCCCCCGACGCCCCTGGGAACCGCCCCCCTGCTCGCTGCTGCCGAGGCGACCCACGGTATCCTGCGTCCTGGCAGCCCGGTCCCAGTGCCCAGGAGCAGACACGCCCTGGGCACGCAGGTCCCACTCCTTGCCCAGCAGCCGCGCTACGAGGCCGCTGACCAGACCACCCAGGCGGTGCTTACGCCGTACCATCAGGGCTCCAGCCTACCCCTCAGGGGGTCAGGAAACAGGTTCTCCGCCTCCCGCATAAGAGTCACGATAAGCCGACAGCCGTTAAAGACGAAGTCGGAGAGCTGCTGGTCGGTCATCTTGGCCTTGAGCGGGTAGGTCACTTCCCCGTGAAGACGCACCACGCCGCCGTCAGCGACGGTCACGTAGGCCTTGGGACCGATACGGGTGACGTTCCACTCCTCCACCAGCGCCCGCATCTGCTCCAGGTGATCGGTGTCCGCGATACGGTGCCAGACTCCCCGGAGCTGGACGGCACGGGTGTCCTGGAAGATGACGTGGACCGTCACGTAGCGCCAGGGGATGCCGACATCGCCCTCGTCGTCGACGAAGTAGCGCAGACCCAGGGCCTGGACACACGCCCGCACTCGCTCGGCGTCCACCGGCGTGGGCGTGGTCGAGGATGGCATGGCACAACCCTAGTAGGACGCCTGCACTCAGCCCACGGCCGCAGCCGGGACTCCACCGTCAGCGCAACGGTCCCGGCTGGCTCAGGAGGCCTGTGCGGCAGCCTGGCGAGCCTGCTCGGCAATCGCGTCCACAGCCTTGTTGAAGGCCTCCGAGGTCTTGGAGGCGCCCGCCAGCGCGTGGACGTGGGCGTCCTCGACACTGCGCCCCACGACGGCCTCGTCAATAGCCTCCGAGAAGCTGTCCACGTGCTCCTGGGAGGTTGACGTCATGACGTTGCCAACGACCTCTACCTGAGTGACAAGACCGTCCGACATGGTGAGCGTGACGTCGATGGAGTCCTCCTCCACCAGCTCGTCCACAGCGCCATAGGCCTGGCTGACACTGTAGGAGCCGTCCGCGTAGGGGCCAGCCGTCGGTGAGGCGGCGGGCGCTGCGGGGTCCCCGGAGACCTCCGTGCTCGGGGCTCCCGTCCCGGGCACGGACGCGGTACCGCCGTCCTGGGGCCGTCCGGCGTACTCGTCCTGGGAGGGCGCAGCCTCCTGACCGCACCCCGCCAGGCCCGCAGCAGCCAGGAGCGCCGTGCCCAGCGCGACCGCCGTGCGGGCACCACGGTAGGCAGGCGGGCGGCAGGCACCCGGCTCACGGGAGGGAGCACACGGAGTAGAGGAGGTGCCCTGCGGGTCCTGGACGTCGTGGTACGGGCTGGTCATGTCTCCTCCTGGCTGGCAGTGCTGCTCGCGCAGAGACCCAGCATATCCGCCTCCTCCCGCCCGACCGCGCCACCGAGGCCGGTCCCCTGCTTCTCCCCCACCAGCCTGCCGTGGTCCAGGAGGATCTGCCGCTGGGCACAGGAGGCCACGAAGGGGTCGTGAGTCACCACGATGAGAGTCCTCCCCTGCTCGTGGAGCCGACGGAAGATGTCCAGCACCAGCTGCCCGTTGGCCTCGTCAAGGTTGCCGGTGGGCTCGTCGGCCAGGACCAGCTCGGGGTGGTTGATCAGTGCACGGGCGAGGCACACACGCTGCTGCTCGCCGCCGGAGAGCTGGGAGGGCAGATGGTGGGCGCGGTCGGCCAGGCCCACGTCCTCCAGCGCCGTCCTCGCCTCGTCCCGGTCGGTCATCGAGTGGTAGTACTGGGCCACCATGACGTTCTCCACGGCAGTCAGGTGCTTGATGAGGTGGAACTGCTGAAAGACCAGGCCGATGACGTTCTTGCGAATCTCGGTCAGCTGGGCGGCACTGAGGGCACCCAGCTCACGGCCCTCCAGCCGGACAGAGCCCGTCGTCGGGGTGTCCATGCAGCCGATAATATTCATCAGCGTGGTCTTACCGCTCCCGGAGGAGCCCACCACCGAGAGCCACTGGCCCCTGGGTACCTGGAGGCTGAGGTCGTCCACGGCGTGCAGGTCGCCGTAGGTCTTGGAGACGTGGGACAGCTCGAGCAGCATGTCATTCCTCCCTGAGGACAAGCGCGGGATCAATGCGTGAGGCACGGCGTACCGGAGAGTAGGAGGCAGCCACAGCCACCAGGGCGGACAGGAGCACACAGGCCAGCGCCAGCGGCCAGCTAAAGGCGATGGCGGTGTCGAACACGGCCAGGCACACGACTACCGCCAGGGCGTAGCCCAGTCCCGCGCCTACCACGCCCCCCAGCGCCCCCAGCAGGGCGACCTCGGAGTAGAACTCTGCGGCGATGGACCTCCCAGAGGCCCCCAGGGCCTTGCGCAGACCGATCTCCTTGCGCCGCTGTGAGACCACCATGGTCATAGTGGTCGACACCCCCACCAGCGTCAGCCCGAGCACCACCACGGACACCACCCAGAACAAGGTGTTGAGCATGGTGACGATACGGGCGTCTCCCGAGGTGATCCTAGAGACTGGCTCGCCACGGACGCCCTGGCTGACACCGTCGACGGCCTCCACAACAGCGTCCATCGAGGTCGAGGAGACGTCCACGGAGATCTCGATGATGTCGTAGCCAACGTCGCTGGTGCCGGTGAGCCCCTCCACCTGGGCAGTCGGGGCGTAGACGATGTCGTCCTCCTCGCCACCGGTGTCCACGACTCCCGAGACCCGACACGAGGCCTGGCCTGCAGCCGCCTCATCCGCCTTGGTGACCTCGGGGCCAGCGCCGTCCCCAGAGTGACCGGAGTGGCCGGAGTGCCCTGAGTGGTCGGAGCCCTCGTCGGAGAGGTAGTCCAGGGTCACCGTGGAGCCGATACCCAGATCTACCGCCTCGGCCACGTCCTTGCCCACAAGGACCTCCCCCTCACCGGGCCAGGCCCCCTCCAGGGACCAGTGCCCGTTGAGGCCGCGCACCGCCTCCACGTCAACGCCCGCCAGCAGGTAGGGGGAACGGTTGATGCGCACGGTCTCGTAGCGGTAGGCGGCCAGCGGCAGCTCCTCCGCCTGCCGCCCCGTGGCAGCCGCGACCGTCTGGGCCACCTCCTGCTTGTCGGCGAGGGTGATACGGGAGGACTCAGCGCCGACGGACAGGGGCACCACGATAAGGTTCGCGCCGAACTGCCGCATCTGGGCGCTCATCTGCGCAGGCACGGCCAGGCACACCGCAGCCAGGCTGAACAGCGTCACCGCGCCCACGGCCGAGGAGAGCAGCGCACCCAGGACCCGGGAGCGGCGCCGGAAGACGGCCCCGGCAAGCATGGTGACAAACATGCGTCGGTTGGTCATCGTACGTGAGCGGCCCTGGGGCCGCGGCAGCGTGCTACTCACCGCTAGTCATACCCTTTCCTGTCCGCCCTTCCCGTCCGTGCACCTGCGGACCCAGCTGCCTGGCGCGTCGCTGGCCCTGAGGCACCAGCGGACCCGACCTCACCGTCCGTGCAGCGCCGTCGCAGGCTGGATACGCAGGATCGAGCGCATTGAGGAGCCGGTCGCCGCCAGAAGCACCAGGGCCATCAGGGCGGTCACGACGACGTACACCATAGGCCGCATCGTGATGGTGGACTCGAAGACCGCTGCACCGATCACCTGGGCCAGGCCCGATCCGACCACAGCCCCGACTACCAGGCCCACCGCCCCGAGGACTGAGGTCTCAGCCAGGATGAGCCGGCTGATGGAGGCGGAGGAGGCCCCCACCGCCTTGAGCAGGGCGAGCTCGCTGGTGCGCTCCACCAGGGAGGCGCTGGTCAGCGAGGCGACCGCCAGCGCAGCCGCCACCAGGCTCAGGGCCGTCATGAGAACCATGAGCGCCTGGGTCCTTGACAGCACGTCGCCCTCCACGGCCGCCACCTGACGGACCTGCTTGGCCACCGCGCCGTCCATGACCTCCTCGATCTGGTAGGAGATAGAGGAGGCGTAGGCGGTGCAGTACCAGGTCTCCCACTCCGAGCTGGACAGCACGGCAGGGTTGGTGGCCGCCTTGCGTGACAGATCGTTCTCCGGGGTCGTCAGTGCCTTGACCTCGACCTCCTCGACCTGGCCCGCGTGGTCGGCCAGGTCCTGGATAACCGCCAGGGGAGCGTAGAGAGTCTCGTCATCGTCGTCGCCGGCGGCGTAGACGCCCACTATGAGCAGCTCGCGCTGCCCCTGCGAGCCGGTCAGGGTGACGGTGTCACCGGTACCTACCCCCAGGTCCTCGGCCAAGGTCGTGCCTACGACAGCCTCCTCGGCATCGTCGCTGGGCCAGGTGCCCTCCATCTCCCACCACGGGCGCAGGGTCGTCACCCCCAGGGTGGTGGTCTCCCCGGTTGACAGGCTCAGATCCTTGTCGAACCAGGTCCCAGTGGCCAGCACCGTGGGTCCAGTGCCCTCCTGGGCGGCGCCGTCAGCGGGACCGGCGCTAACCCGGACCTCTCCGGAGAGGGTCGGAGCCAGGTCGACGATGTTGTAGGCCCAGAAGATCGTCTTGATCCCGGCGACCTCGTCCTCCCTCAGGAAGGAAGTGGCCTCGGAGTCCTGGCTGGTCTCGTAAAGGTTGTCCACGACCGCCTCGGAGCGGGGCTGGACCACGATGTTGGACCCGTAGGTGGTCAGCTCCGCGTTGAGCTTGTCGCCCACGTCCAGGACGACCCCGAGCATGGCCACCGACACCGCCGCGCTGAGACCCACGGTGAGCGCGA
The DNA here is from genome assembly GCF_003606385.1 of Actinomyces lilanjuaniae. Classification (NCBI taxonomy): domain Bacteria; kingdom Bacillati; phylum Actinomycetota; class Actinomycetes; order Actinomycetales; family Actinomycetaceae; genus Actinomyces; species Actinomyces lilanjuaniae. Next base: position 1,996,839 of record NZ_CP032514.1, read on the forward strand.
CCAGCGAGCGGCGTCCGAGCTGGCGGGTGAAGGAGCGGTGGAGCAGACGTAGAAGAAACATCTCAGGCAAAGACCTCCGCGTTGTCCTCCAGCACGGAGGTGGCGATTGTCAGGTCTGCCCCGTCCACGGCAAAGTCGAGGGGGATGGGGTTGCACCCTCCTTGGAACCCGATGGTGGCGGGGTTGATAGCGACGTCGCAGCGCAGGCATATCACCTTGCCGTCAGCCTCGTAGTACCCGGAGGGGCCGCAGTTCTCGCAGGCGTCCAGGCCTACTCCATAGGCCCCGCCGTTCTTGAGGATGGCGATGAAGCGCACCTCGGTCGTGCCGGTGGTGTAGGCGTAGCGGTGCAGGTGCCCGTCAGCCAGGGCGGAGGTCGGCAGGCGCACCAGACCTGCGGTCTCGTCCAGGGTGTAGTGCTCAGGCTCAGACAGGGTGGGGACCTCGTTGACCCTGGCGACAGCGACGGTACGCGTGAGCACCAGGGCGGAGAACCCCAGGGCAGAGGCCATGACCCAGCGTCGCGAGCGCCGCCGTCCCGAGCGCTCCGCGCGCACCCGTGCCGGGTTGGGCAGCTCGGGCAGGGAGCGCAGGGTGGAGGCGAACAGGGACACCATGGGGACCAGGAGCAAGGCGGCTGCGACCATGAGGACTGCTCCCTGCGCGTTGTTGGTGGCCCATGTCAGTGCCCGGAAGCCGGACCCGTACAGCACGATGCGGTGGGTGGCGTGCAGGAGGCGGAGAAGGTCCACGGCACTGACGAGCGCCACCACCGCCCCGAAGGCCAGGACGGTGAGGTGGGCCGCTCGCCTGGGGACACGTCGCAGTGCCCGGGCGTTGATAAAGGCGAGCAGCGCCACCGCCACCCAGCCTCCCAGGAAGCCCAGGACGCGTAGCAGGGTCTCCGTTGACAGGGCTGCCTCCCCCGGCTCGATAAACGCTGTCAGCCGGAGGATGACCTCCTGGGCGGCACGGAAGAAGGACAGCGCCAGGGCGGCACAGGCCACCGTGCTGGCAGCCAGGGAGAACCTCCCCTCGTAGCCCCAGGAGGTCCGCGCCGCCAGCACCGCCAGGACGACCAGGAGAGCCAGGTCCGCTACCACCAGCAGGGAGGCGGTCGGCAGGTTGACGGCGGTGCGCGAGTGCAGGACAGCCGCGGCCCGCAGGAGCGCGAAAACGGTGGCAGCGGCCAGCCCCGCCCCCGCAGCAGCCATCCTGGCCCGGCTGGCCCGGGGCCAGCCGCTGACGACCGGCGGCGTCAGCACCACGGTGACAGCTGCCAGCAGCAGGAACGGGAGAGTCATCCCTCCCACGACGGAGACAAAGTGCTCCAGCATGCCGCTCAGGATCCCTTCTCTCGTGCAGCCCGCCAGCCTGCCAGGCCAGCGCTCTGACGTCGTGTCAGCATCGTGTCTCGGCGGGGCGCCGGGGCAAGGCCGCTCAGGGGGTGGCCTGTGAGGGCGTCCTGACCCCGGTCCTGCCCGGAGAAGGTCACCACTCCTGAGGCGTGTAGTCCCAGTCCCAGGTGAGCTCGATGGGCTCGGTCCAGAAGCGGCCCTCCACGCCCGTCTCGTCGTCAACGTGCAGCACCCATCCCTGGCCCTCGGGGCTGTCGATAGTAAGCGTCAGCTCGTACTCGCCGGCGTCGGGGAGGGCGATGTTGCCTCCGTAGTGGGGGCCGTCCGAGGCGTTCATCGCCATGAAGGTCCCGCTGGTGGCCTCCTCGCCGCTAGCCTTGTCCGTGATGGCGTACTCGACGGTGAGGCCGGGGATGAAGTCGCCGGCACCATAGCCTAGGGTGTTGCCCTCCAGGGCAGAGATGTCGGCCTCCAGGTGGAGGTCGGCGTCGCTGGCGGCCAGACCGGAGTCAGCCGGCTCCATGTCGATGGGCTGGAAGTAGACGACCGCAACGTTGATCTGGTCCACGGCCTCCTGGTCCTCCCCGACCGGGAACTCCTCGAACCCGGCGCCTGAGTCGCCGCCGGAGTCAGCCGCGGAGTCGGAGGCGGCGGTCCCGGAGGAGGCGTCGTCTGAGCTGCCGGAGTCGCCGGAGGAGCAGGCGGCCAGGCCGAGGCTGCCCGCGAGGAGGAGGGCACTGAGGGCGGAGGTGATCGGGAGAGAGCGCATGTGGGATCCTTTGCTCGGTTACGGGTGGGTTGACAGCCGTGCTCCCCGGTCCTTCCCGGGGCGGCGGGTCCTGGTCAGTAGTCAGAGTCAGGTCTGCGCAGTCCCAGTACCCTCCTCCACGTCCTGCGCAGCCTCTGCGGCCTCGGCGGCTTCCGCGCCCTGCGGGGTCTCGCTATCACGGCTGTCGTAGGCACCGTGCCTGTCGACCGCCTCGGCCTCCTGCCGTGAGGACTCGGGCTGCGCCTCCACGGCCGCACGGCGACGACGCACCGCGGAAACCAGGGCCAGGCCGACGACGACGACCGCCATGGCCGCCTGGGCGGCCAGCGTCTCCACGTAGGGGTAGACGCCGAGGTAGTCGTAGGTGGGCCACCCCTCAATGTAGGTGGCCGGGACGACGTCGCCTTCCAGGAGGGCGTGGACCCCGCCGCCAGCGAAGACGACGACGAGAACCGCCATCATGGCTGAGGTCACCAGGAAGAAGGGGCGCAGGGGGATGCGCACCGAGGTGAAGCGGATGAGCAGGAAGATCGCCACCAGTGCTGCGGCCCCTGCGGCAAAGCCCTGCCAGACGCTGGCACTGCCACCGGGATCGAGGGCCAGGAGCGCCTGGTAGAACATGACCGTCTCCGCTCCCTCCCGGAATACGGCTAGGAAGCTCAGGGAGGCCAGCGCCCACACACCCCCCTGGGAGACTGACGCCTCAGTGCGGTCCTTGATGTACCTGTTCCACGACTCCACCGAGGACTTCGACAGCATCCAGCTGGATGTGAACAGGAGCATGACCATGGCGGCCAAGGCCACCACGCCCTCCAGGACCTCCTGGTGGGCAGAGGCGGAGTTGAACAGGACCGAGAAGAGCAGCGCGACCACACCCGAGGCTGCTAGCCCCAGTGCCACCCCCAGGTAGATGTAGCGCACACGGTTCCTCATCCCGGCCTTGACCAGGTAGGCGATGACCGCCGCGACCACGAGGATCGCCTCCAGGCCTTCACGTAGCAGGATGAGGAAGGCCTGGCCGAAGGACCCGCTGAGGAAGGCCCGCACAGGGCTGATCTCGCCCGCGCCGCCGTCCAGGGCGGCGGCGTCCTCGGCCAGCATGGTGGTCAGCAGCCGCGCCTGCTCGGCGATATTCCCCGTGTCGCCAGTCGAGTCCTGCGCCACCATGGCCTTGCGGACCACCTTGAACTGGTTCTCCACCTCGGAGACACGACTGCCTGAGATCGCCGCCATCACGGTCTTCTCAAAGCCCAGCTTCTCGTAGTAGCCGTAGTAGGCGTCGTTGACCAGGGCGGCCCCCGCCTCGCCGTCCCCGGCCTGGGCCTCCTCCACGCCCTGGTTGATGAGCTCAGTCATCTCCTGGGCCACCACGGTCCAGGTACGGTCCCCGCGTCCCTCGTTGACGCTGGTTCTGCTGGCCTGGATCTCGGCGCGCTGGGAGGCGATCACGGCAGCCTGCTCCTGGGCGTAGTCTCGGGGACCCGCCAGGTCGGCGGTGGCGTCGAGCTGGGTGGCGGCCTCAGTAACCTCCTGACTCAGCCCGGCGACACCCTCGCTGAGGACCTGGTCGTTGCCCAGGGAGTAGGCGGCGGTCCGCAGCGCGTCAAACTTCTCCCTGTGGTCCTCGGCCACGTCCTCCCCGAGGGTCTCGGAGACGGCCGCTGACATGTTGGAGGCCTTGTAGGAGGAGTGGTAGGCGCTCTGGAAGCCGGAGGCGGCGCCGGCGGTGTCCCCGTCCTCGTACTTGGTGAGCGCCGAGTGCAGGCGCTCGTCCACCACGGCGGCAGCCTGGCCCCAGGTGTCGTGGTCGGTATCGGAGTCCGAGGCGCGGGCCGGGGAGAGCGCGCCCGCCACAAAAACCACCGGGGACAGCACGAGGACCACCAGGAGCAGCGAAGCCGCGACAACCGGGCCGGTACGGGCTGCGGGGGCTGAGAGCATGCTGGAGGGGTCCTTCATGTGGCAGGGTCAGGGTGTCACCGTCGTGGTGAGGTCATACGTGAGCTTGTTGTGGGATCGTCGCCATAAGTCGCTGGAAGCATAGGTGAGCCTTTCCTTTATGGCGAAGACTATGCTGAGGTAATGGCTCTCGTCAAAGGCTGGCAGGAGGAGGCGTCGAACGTGGTACCGACCAGCGCTGGGTGCGCCCGCGCTCAGCACGGAGGCCGGGACGACCGGGCCGACGCCCTCCCACCACTGCCCGGCCCGGGCGACCACCTGAGGTGCTCATGGTCTCTGCCCGCCACGGGGACTACCTGGCAGGTCCGCACCAGGCAGCCGCTGGAGGCGCAGCCCCGCGCGGCGGTGACTGCGCTCGTGGAGCAGTTTGAGCGGACCTGGTCGCGGTTTCTGCCCTCCTCCCTGGTCCGGCAGGCCGCGGACGGTCGGCTCGGCAGCGGCCCCGTGCTGGTGGACCTGCCTGCGGGCAGCTCCAGGATGCTCGACCTCTACGACCGCCTGTACCGGCTGACGAACGGGCGCCTCGACCCGCTGGCCGGCGCCGACCTGGTCGAGCTGGGATACAGCCCCGACCTAGACTTCCGGGTGCGTGACGGCGCCGCCCACCACCTGGGGGCGACCCACGGCCGACCGACCTGGGGCACCACCGTGAGCCACGCGGGCGACAGGCTCAGGCTGGAGACTCCGGCCCTCGTCGACGTCGGCGCGGTGGGCAAGGGGTTCCTGGCGGACCTGGTAGGCGCTCTTCTCGCCGACCACGGCGTGGAGGAGCTTGTGGTAGACGCCTCGGGCGACCTGCTGGTGCGCTCGTCGCGGCCCGTGAGAGTAGGGCTGGAACAGCCGGGCAGGTCAGGACACGTCGTGGGTGCCGTGGAGATCTGCCGGGGCGCGGTGTGCGGCTCGGGCACGGACCGGCGCACCTGGGGGCACGGGCTCCACCACATCCTCGACGCCGTGACCGGGCTGCCCGTCCAGCAGGTAGCGGCCACGTGGGTGGTGGCCAGCTCCTGCGCCGTGGCTGACGGTCTGGCCACGGCGCTGTTTACCACCGCGCCCCAGGACCTGGCCCGGGCCACCCGGGGCGCCCCGGGGCTTGACTACGACTTCGTGCTGCTGCGTACTGACGGGTCTGCGTCAGTCTCTCGCGGCTTCCGCAACCTGCCCGCAGAACTCTTTACCTCGTGACTCCTGTTACTCCTACAAGTCCTCAGGGCGTCGGGGCACCGACGCGGATCGTCGGCATCCCGATCGCCACGGGGGCGGAGTCCGGCTCCGGGACCGCGCGGGCCTCGGCCTGGCGGCGCTGCCAGGCGTCCCCCGCCCGGGTACGGCGGACCGTGAAGAGGGCCGGACCGTCATCGAGCCACAGGCGTCCGCCCAGCGGCCCAGCCCCATTGACAGTGCTGCCGACGCTGCCGACGCTGCCGGCGCTGCCGTCCTGCGTCCCCAGGGCGTGCGCACCCGCCGGTCCAGGGCACCGGGCAGAGTCGGCAATGAGGTGGTGGGGGCGCCGTGGGTGACACGCACGCTCACCATGTCACCGGGTCGCGGCGCGCCACCGGCGTAGTCACCTGCGTCCAGGCCCGCGGGCAGCGCCAGGTGCACCAGCCGGTTGTCTGCGGCACGCCCTGAGACCCGGGAGGTAGAGGCGTCACGGCGCCCCTCCCCCTCGGCCACGAGCACCTCCAGGACACGCCCCTCCTGGGCGGCGTTCTCCTCGTGGGTGATGCGGCGCACCAGGGCGTCCAGGCGCTGGTAACGCTCCTTGACCACCTCGGTGGGCACCTGGTCCTCACGGTCCGCCGCGGGCGTGCCCGGGCGGGGGGAGTACTCGAAGGTGAAGGCGGAGGCGAATCTGGCGGCCTCGACCACCTCCAGGGTGGCCTGGAAGTCTTCCTCGGTCTCCCCGGGGAAGCCCACGATGATGTCGGTGGTGATGGCGGCCTGCGGCATACGGGTACGCACCTTCTCCAGCAGGTCCAGGAAGCGCCGGGAGCGGTAGGAGCGCCGCATGGCGCGCAGCACCGTGTCCGAGCCGGACTGTAGGGGCATGTGCAGGCTAGGCATGACGGTGGGGGTGGAGGCCATGGCGTCGATGACGTCGTCAGTGAAAGCCGCAGGGTGGGGACTGGTGAAGCGCACCCGCTCAATGCCCTCGACCTGGCCCACAGCCCGCAGCAGCCTGGCGAAGGCTCCCCGCTCCCCGAAGCCCACTCCGTAGGAGTTGACGTTCTGTCCCAGGAGGGTCACCTCAATGGCCCCCTGGGCGGCCACGGCCTCAACCTCGGCCAGGACGTCACCGGGACGGCGGTCGCGCTGCCTGCCCCGCAGTGAGGGCACGATGCAGAAGGTGCAGGTGTTGTTGCAGCCCACGGCCACCGACACCCAGGCCGCGTAGGGCGACTCCCTGCGGGTAGGCAGGGTAGAGGGAAAGACCTTGAGGGACTCCTCCAGCTCCACGGCGGCGGCCCGGTTGTGCCGGGCACGCTCTAGCAGGGCGGGCAGCACGTCCAGGTTGTGGGTACCGAAGACGACGTCCACCCACGGCGCCCGCTCGACAATCCTCTCCCCCATCTGCTGGGCCAGGCACCCGGCGACGGCGATCTGCATGCCGGGGCGCTGGCGCTTGACCTCCGCCAGCTGGCCAAGGTTGCCAAACAGGCGGTTCGCGGCGTTCTCCCGCACCGAGCAGGTGTTGAGGATGACGACGTCGGCCCCGCCGTCACCGGCAGGGGTGGCCCGCGCCGCAGCCTGCGGAACGTCCTGGGCGCGCCGGTAGCCGGCCCCCTCCAGGAGGCCGGCCATGTGCTCGGAGTCGTGGACGTTCATCTGGCAGCCCAGCGTGCGCACGTGGTAGGTGCGCGGCGCAGTGCTGGCGCCCCGGGCGTCCAGGGCCGGGGCGGACGGGGCGGGGGCAACGGAGGTAGAGGTGTCTGCCGTGGTCATCGGCATCGAGTCTACGGCGGACAGAGGGTAGATAGACAGCGGGTCGGCAGCAGATGGGTAGTAGACAGGCAGTGACAGTCAGCAGATGGGAAGTGCTCGCCGCTGCGTCACCTCCGGCAGAGCATTCCGACAGAGCATGGGGGCACGAGCCTCAGCCGACAGCGAGGTATCGTAGATATGGGCGGGTGTGACCCGCCAGTCAGCACCAGGTCCAGACTGCCAGGACCAGGCACGGGACAGACAGACCGGGGAGGACCCGGGTTGGAACCAGGAGGACCCGAGGAGAGCCCATGCGCACCATGATCGCGCCGTCGAGCAGCTCACTGTGCCAGACACCGCTGCACCGCACCCACGACCGCCTGGGAGCCCGTCTGCGCACTGTCAGCGGCTGGGCCATGCCCTGGTCCTACGTCGGCGAGCAGGCAGAGCACCGGGCGGCCCGTCACGCGGCCGGGATCCTGGACCTGTCCCACACGGGGGAGGTCAGGGTGGAGGGACCAGGAGCGGCAGCAGCACTGGACGGGGTCCTGGCCGACCGCGTCTCCACCCTGGCAGTGGGCAGATCGGGCTGCTCGGCGATCGCGGGTCCTGATGGCGGTGTCATCGACGGCGTCCTGGACGAGGTCGTGGTCCACCACGTCGGCGAGGAGGAGTTCCTCCTGGTCACCAGTGCCGCCAGCCGCGAGCGCGTGGCGGCGGAACTGGTCCTGCGCTGCGCGGGCACTGGGGCCCGTGTCACCGACCTGTCCCTAGACACCGCTCTTATCGCGGTCTTGGGGCCACGCGCACCGGAGGTGCTGTGCCACGTCGTGGGCTCCGGCCCGGGCATCCCTGCGGCCCTGGGTCCAGCACCCGGCCAGACCGAGCCGGGCGGGGACGTCCCCGACGTCCTGTGCGGGACGGGCATCGTGGCGCGCCTGCGCTGCTGCGCCATCGTGCGCGCCACGGCCGCGGGGCACTCGGTGCTCCTGGCCCGCACCAGGCGCCACGGCCAGGACGGCTTCGAGCTGTTCTGCGGCTGGGAGGACGCCGAGGACCTGTGGCACACGATCACCAGTGCCGCCACCGCGCTGCCCGCCAACCAGGGCGATGCGGCCGACCTGGCGGTGCTCACCCCCTGCGGCCTGGGCGCCCACGGCCTGCTGCGCCGGGAGGCGAACACCTCCTACTAGGGGACCGCTGACAAACACCCCTGCTGAGGTGAGTGAGCCAGAGCCTTTACCAGGTCCTGACAAAGAGCGGCATCCAAAGGGAACTAACAAAGATCAGTATTCCCCGACGTTGACGGAGGATCTAGCCTGGGGTGCAGGAGCAAGGTGCTCCGGTCTTACAGGAAAGGAGATCCTGATGTCTCGCAACGCCTCCATCGTCGCAGCAGTCGGTGCTGCCACCCTCGGGCTCATCGCGACCGCCCTGGGCACGATGTACATCGCAGGCATGTTCGGTCTGTCCGGTGCGTTCGCCAGCCAGATCGTTGACGCCGTCGAAGTCGGTGGCGCCGCTCTTGCTATCGTCATGGCAGCGCTGTCGGGAGGTACCGCCGGCGCGGTGGTTGCAACAGCCCGCTGGGCCGTCGCAAGAATGGGAAGGCAAGCCGCAATAGCCTGACAGCACTTACCCGACTGACCGCAGTAAGTGACCGCCCAGTGAGAAGGATGGGTAGGACAACCTCCCTGGCAGTTGTCATGGGGGCCGGGCTGCCCGTTGCCCTCGCCTCTGTGATCGGGATGGCTGTAGGTGTCATCAGTCTCCACGGGGTCCAAAGCCCTGCGGGAGGCCCGGTTCCAGGGGACAGCGAGACTTCGTTATGGGAGGTTGTCTACCCAATTGCAGCCACCAACCTGCCAGCATGCCTCTTGCTGTACACGGGAGTTCTCACCTGCGGAGCAGGAACTCTCCTGTCAACCTTCATGCTCACGACCTACATCGGAGCCACGCTCACTGCTGCTGCAGCGAACGTCGGATGGCTCTCGGCCATCGGATCCATCTGGATATACGCTCCGCTCGAGTTCACCGGGTTCGCGCTTGCCTCATACGGTGGCCTACTGCCACTGGCGACAGCCGTCACTGACGCCGAGGGTACTGGCACGTCGGTTCCCTCATGGCTCCGTCGCTACGGCGACGGGATGTCCCGTAGCCTGCGATTCTTGCTGCTCTCGCTCCTCGTCGTCACCGTGGCGGCTGTCGTCGAGGCAGTCGTCATCCGTTCCCGCCTAGGAAACTAATAAGATGTCAACTGCTACATCTACATCATCCAATACCTCCTCTACGTCAGCAGATCCCGGTCAGCGTCCCAGCCCCTGGCGGTGGCGATGGTTATCCTGGGCCGTAGTGACCGTGTTGCTCATCCTCCGGGCACCTCGCCAGCGCGCCGATGCGCTCGAGTCCTTGACCTCATCTAGAGGCTCTGATATTCAGAGCCTCGATCCCCGCCTACTTGACCTGGCCCTCAACGTCTCCATCGTACTTGCCGTTATCCTGTCCGGGCTCCTGTTCCTTGTCTACCAGGCTGTCGGCACGGGCCTCCAGCGTCGCATCCTGCCGGGTCGTAGAGATCTTCCAGGTCCTTTCTGGCTGGCGTCGCTGCTAACCGTTGCGGGCACACATGCTGTTACGCTCGTGCTGGGAGTCAGTTCGGTGCGAGAGGAGCCTGCGTGGCTTGCCACGCTGCCCCTTGTGGGATTCCTTATCGGAGTCCTCGACAGCCGCAGGCACGGAACTACCCTACGTTCACGACGAGCCTGCATTCTCATAGGCTCCTTGACCCTCTACTCGCTATTGGCCGCGCTCTTCTAGGAAAAACATCATGGCAAAGAACCATCTCCCGGCACGCCGCCTCATGCTCGTACTGACCGCAGTCAGTGCCGTCTGCGGCTGCGGCACGGCGCTCCTAGGCTCCACGGGCGGAATACCCCTGGCTGTCGCGGGAGCCGGTGCATCGCTGGTCCTGGTGTCGCTGCTGACCAGGTTCCACGAGCGCGCGGTGGGTGCGTGGCTGATCTTCATCGGTGCCACCATGCTTGCCGTCACCGGGACGCTGCGTCACACGCACACTCTTGAGACGGTCCCGCCCACCCCGAGCGCCTGGGTAGGCATCATCGCCTCCGGCCTGCTGGCTGTTCTCGCCGTCATGACCTGGGCTGAGCGGGCTGAGGCGAGCCGCCCCAGCAGGAGCTTCTGAGCAGGGGCAGCCTGTCATGACGGCCACCCCCGTGACAGCGGCGGCACTCCTGTGGGCCTATGACGCGGCCGCACGATTCGGCCTGAGATGGAGACCCAGGACGCTCCTCGCCGTCGTCACCGGGCTGACCGTGCTGGCAGTGGTGCCGGTGCTTGCGCTGGCGCTACTGGTAGGTCGGCTCTGCGCCGCCGTTGACCTGACCCCACCCTGGCCTGCCCTGGCCGCCGCCTGGGGTGTCTGGCAGCTGGCGCACACAGCGCTCTCCCAGAAGCGGGAAGAGCTGACGGCACCGGTGCTGGCACCATTCATGCGGGCAGTGGACCTGGGGATGCCCCAGTGGTTCCTGGTCCGGTTCACAGTACCAACGGTGGTCAAGGGCGCCTTCACCGTGCTGGCAGCCAGCGGCCTGCTCGTGGGCAGCGGGGCGGACAGCACCTGGGCCGCCCCGTCCCTTCTCGTCATCGCTGCGGGCACGGCTGCTGAGCTCGGCCTCATGGCCCAGCTCATGACGCACCAGCGCGGTCCTCGTCAACTGCTCACCGCCGTGCTGCTCTGCCTTGTGGGCGCCCTCGCCCTCGCCCCGAGCATGCTTCCCAGCCAGCTCGGGCTTGCCGGTGCCTGTACTGCACTCACCGGCCTGGCCGCCGCAGAACTGCGGACGGTAGCGGGCACTACCTGGGTACCGGTCCGCGCACGGCGCCGACGCCGCCGCACACCCCTGTCCGCACGGACGCCTGTGGCGGTACGGACGCTGGTGGTGCTGCGGCTGGGGTGCTGGGTGCCACCGGTGCGGGCGCTGCTGGTTCGCTCCCTGACGCTCGCCCTGCTGCTGTGCGTGGTCCTGGTCGCCGCCAGAACGAGCGTCCCTGAGATCGGCACGGTGGTGGCACGCAACGGTGAGGCTGCGGCTCGCGTCGTGGCACTCGGAGCAGTGCTGCCCGCCCTGGCAATCACGGACACAGGGGTCAGCTGGTACGGCGTGCGCAGCCGGTGCTACCAGCTCCGGGCTGCCTGGGAGGCGGGTGCCTGTGGCTACGGGCTGGCTGTCGGAAGCAGCCTGGCCCACCTTCTCGACGGTTTCCTGGTCTCCGGCGCCGTCGGTCTGGTCTGCCTCGCCCTGGCCGCCCCTGCCACGCCAGCCACTCTCCTGCTGCCGGTAGGGGCCTCGCTGGCTGGCCCCCTGGGCAGCGCACTCGTGTCCGCGCCGCAGCTGCCGGACGGGCGCTGCCGGTCCTCCCTGGCTGGGGCGCTGGCGGGCATGGGCCTGCTGGGACCCCACCTCTACTCGGTCCTGACCCCCTCAGCCGCCGCGCTGCCCGTCACCGCCACCATCGTCCTGCTTGGAGGTCTGCCGTGGGTGTCCCTCATGGTCATCCGGAACGCGTCGTTCTCGATCGTGTGACTTTTGCCTACTCAGAGGACGACCCGCCGGTCTTCACCGACCTCTCCATGAGGTTCCCGCGCGAGGGGCTCGTAGCCTTGCAGGCCCCCAACGGCTCCGGCAAGTCGACACTCGTCGAGCTGGTCAGCGGCTACCTCAGACCGGGGGCCGGACGCGTCCTGGTGTGCGGGCACGACGCCTCCAGCCCCAGTGCCCGCCCCTGGCGCAGGGTGGTGCGGACCAGGCCCGCCCTCTACCCGGCGATGAGCGTCTACGACCACCTGGCCTTCTCCAGCCAGCTGGCGGGATCCCGGCTCCACGGCGTACTGGAGCGCGCAGGCCGCTACCGGCTCGAGGACTGGCTTGACACGCGCGCCGACGAGCTCTCCTCGGGTACTGAGCGCAAGCTGTGGCTCCTCATGTGCACCCTGGGGAACTTCGACGTCGTCATGCTGGACGAGCCCTTTATCGCCCTGGACGATCAGGCGCGCGCGGAGCTCAACCGGGAGATGTGCCAGTGGCGCGAGGAGGGCAGGCTGGTCGTCGTCGCCGCCCACGGCAGCCCAGACGGGTTCCAGCCGACCACGACGCTTCGGCTGCCCGCGCCAAGGACGACGGAGAAGGACAAGAAGGAGTAAGCCAATGGGTGTGACCGTGCGAGCACACAGGCTGGGAGCCGTCTACGGCTCCCAGCAGCGTCTGTTCGATGTCTCCTTCGAGGTGCAGCCGCACGAGGTTGTCGGCGTCCTTGGTACCAACGGTGCCGGGAAGACGACCCTCTTCCACCGGCTTCTTGGGGCACTGCCAGGTCCCGGCACAGCCTGGGTCGCCGGGTACCGGGGCAGCAACCGGGCTCCGAGTCCTCATCGAGTCGGCGCTGTCCTGGACAGCCTGACAGCCCACCCTGGTCTGCGGGCACGCTACCTGCTTGCATCCTGGTGCCAAAGCCTTGGTCTGCCACAAAGGCGCGTTGACGAGCTGCTGGAGACTGTCGGCCTGAGCACGCTAGAAGGTCGGCGGGTGGGGCAGCTGTCGCTGGGCATGCGGCAGCGGCTTGCCCTTGCCATGGCTCTTGCCCCGCAGCCGCGACTACTGGTCCTTGATGAGCCGACCAACGGCCTGGACCCCCTCGGGATACGCTGGATTAACTCCGTCATCATCGATTTCGCAGCTCATGGAGGCGCCGTGCTGCTGTCCTCCCACCACCTCTCCCAGCTCGATCACCTTGCTCAGCGCGTCCTTCTCATTGACGCTGGCAGGCTCGTCACCGACGAGCCGATGCACGACTTCAAGCTGTCTGCAGGACCACTGACACATCGGGTAGCCTGCAGCCGGGCATCGGACCTCCAGGAACAGCTCGTGCGGAGAGGAGCACATGTCTTACGCACCTCCACCGACGAACTGCTGGTCACAGGCTGCCAGGTCAATGAGCTCGCGCACCTCGCGCATGACTACGGTGGGATCATCCGCCTGCTCGCCCCAGAAGGAGCCAGTCTAGAGACCTCATTCCACAGACACCTTGACCACCACCGGAGGTCTGCGGCATGAGCGTCCGGACAGGCACGGGGCGTACAAGAAGACTGCTGCTCCGACAAGTGGCCCCCAGGCACAGGCACCGAAGCACTGCACGATCAGGAGCCACTGCGGTGCTGCAGTTCGACCTGCTACGGATGCTCGGGCTCCGCTCTGTGCGGACCCTTCTGATTACTGGGATAGTACTGTACCTTGTCATCCAGTCAGCCATGGCACTGGTGATGGTTGAGATGCGCAGGAGGGGCGTTCTGGAAGCAGATGCCCTGGACATGGCCACACTGATCATAGGGCGCAACCCGGTCCTGCCTCTGTGCGCAGGCCTGACCTGCGCACTAAGCGCAGGTCAGGAGTACACCCATTCCGGCCGTACTATGGTGATCATGATGGCCGGGTCCCGCACTACCTTTGTGATGTCCAAGGTTTTCGGGGCCGCCGTTGTCTCAGCGGCAGTCGCGCTTGTCGGCAGCCTCGGAACCTGGGGAATTCTTGTCAGCACCGGCCTTCTTGACGGCAGGCTCTGGGTTCCAGGACTGACCGTGCTGATACTCGGACGCTCGGCAGCAGTAGTCGCCTGGGGCGTCGTTGGTACCTGTACGGTACTTACTACCCGATCACAGACTGCGGCAATCACCCTGATACTGACTGTACCGTTCGTGGCGGAGACAGCGGTGAGGACTCTTGCCAGGCAGGTCGGCGGGACTCTGGAGGGCCTGACGCGCCTGCTTCCATTTGCGAGCATTGATGCGCTGGTGCCGGTCCCACCTGACTCGACACTCTTCGAGGAGCCTGTCAACAGCCCTGAAACTGCCTGCACCGTCGTGGGATGCTTCCTCGCCCTGCTTCTGACCGCCAGTACCCGCAGGGCCTGAACCTGCCCTGTCCTGCTGCGCCAGCCCGTCCGTCTCAGGACGAGTGCATTCTTCAACGCGCTCTCGGCGACTTGCGTTGGTGATCGCCTATCGGCTGTCAACGGTGATTGATTCCGGCATCATTTTTGTTGTCGACAACGGGAGAGTGGTGGAACAGGGTAGCCACCGGGAACTAATTGAAAAAGGCGGCGCCTACAGCGAGTTGTACCTGCGGTCCAGCAGCAAAGAATCGATGTCGGACGGGGCGCGACCAGATGATGGCACCGGCAGCGAGCCCTCGACGGCTCGTCCTGGAGGATGGCCTTCAGGTCCTCCGGGAGGACGAGCCTGAAAGTGAGACGTGGTACCCACGGCCGATGATGCGCGGCTTCGGTAGGAGCACCCTGAACACTAACACACAAAACGATCGCCGCCCTGCGTCGATCTCAAGAACACGAGGAAGAACTAGTATGCAGCCAAGCGAGGCAGCAGTACGAGCGGTCAATCTCCGGAAGATGTACGGTTCGGGCGAGGCGGCGGTGACAGCCTTGGGCGGAGTAGACCTCGAGGTCGCTCACGGCAGTTTTCTGGCGGTGATGGGGCCATCTGGTTCCGGAAAGTCCACGCTCATGCAGACCATGGCCGGGCTGGACTCGCTTGACGCGGGCGAGGTCTGGATCGAGGGAACCAATATCACGCGGCTGCGCGACCGTCAGCTGACGAGGATGCGCCGGGACCGCATCGGCTTCATCTTCCAGTCATTCAATCTCATCCCCACACTCACCGCCGAGCAGAACATCCTCCTCCCGCTCAAGATCGCACGCCAGAAGCAGGACAAGGACTGGGTGTCGCTGGTTGTCAAGGAGCTCGGTATCGGGGAGCGTCTGAACCACAGGCCGCACGAGCTCTCCGGCGGGCAGCAGCAGCGCGTCGCCATCGCGCGGGCGGTCATGACGCAGCCAGCCGTTGTCTTTGCCGACGAACCCACGGGAAACCTGGACTCCGGCTCTGGCACGCGAATCCTGCACCTGCTGAGGGACATGGTCTCCGGGCTCGGTCAGACAGTGATCATGGTGACGCACGACCCCAAGGCCGCCTCATACGCCGATGAGGTCCTCATTCTTGCAGACGGCAAGACGCGCGAGACCATACAGGAGCCGACGCAGCGTGCCGTGCTTGAGGCGCTCAGCAGGCTGGAGCCTGACGACTCTGGCGACGAGGAGCACACCTCATGAACCAGGTGCTGCTCTCCTCTGTTGGGGCACACGTCGGTCGGCTGATTGCGACTGGTATCGCGGTCACGCTGTCTGTTGCCTTCGTCGTGACGACTCTGCTCCTGTCCTCGTCCTACAGGCAGACAATGGTTGACGGCCTGACTGCCCAGATGGACCAGGCGGACCTCCAGGTCGCTGTCACCGACGACAGTGCTGAGCTTGCTGACGTCGACGAGCAGGTCGCTACCGCTCTGGACGGTCTGGACAGCCTGGAGGGGGTTGCGGCGGCAGACGCGCAGCGGTCGTCCTATGTGCAGGTCGCCTCCGGTGGGCGACGCGCCAACGCGAGCGTGGAGCCGCTGCTGTCAGCGCAGAACCGGTGGCAGGAGCTGTCGTCGGGGGACTGGCCGAGTGCCCGTGGGGAGGTGACGATGGACGAGGTCAGCGCTGAGGCCCTGGGCGTCACAGTGGGCGACACCCTCCGTGTGACGGACGTGGTCGGCGACGGCGACTCCTCTGACCTTGCCGTCGTGGGGCTCACCTCGACGGCCAACGCTGGTTTCAGCCAGGGGACCCCGACGCTGATCACGACTGAGACGACGTTCGAGGCGCTTGGGCTGCTGGCTGTGACCACGGGGATACTTGTGAGCGCCTCGGAGGGGGTCTCGCCCGGGACGCTGTCGGCCCGTGTCGCCGAGCACGTCGTGTCGGCTCATCCCTGTCAGTCTTCACGCGTGAGGAGGCTGTCGAGCACCAGGTTGCCCAGCTGTCGGGCACCAGCACGCTGCTGACCAGCATGGTGCTCGTGTTCGGGGCGGTGTCACTGCTCGTGTCCGGGTTTGTCATTGCCAACACGTTCCGTGTGCTCGTCGCCCAGCGGACTGGAGAGCTTGCCCTCCTTCGGTGCATCGGGGCAGGCGTGGCCCAGGTGTACCGCTTGATCCTGCTGGAAGCGGGCATCGTGGGGCTGGTCTTTTCAGCCGCTGGTGCCGCCATCGGCGTTGGTGTGGCAGCAGCACTGGTGTCAGCAAGCGCCTCGGGCGGCGCCGGACTACCGCTGTCGGCCTTGTCCGTACCACCGTTGATGGTGGTCGGGTCGATCGCGTGCGGCACCGTCGTGACCACGGTCTTTGCACTGGGACCGGCCCGCAATGCCACCAAGGTACGCCCCATCGTCGCCCTGCGGCCTCTTGAGGCTGTCTCCACGAGACGGGTATCGACTGCGGCGGCCGTCATCGGACCAGGGCTGACAGCTCTTGGCGCAGTCGCAATGGTGTACGCGGCAAGACGGGGATCAATTACTGTGGCCGTGGCTGGTGGCCTCCTCGCCGTCCTTGGAGTTCTCGTGGCCTCGTCGGTCCTGCTTCCAGGGATCATGAGGCTCCTGGGACTGCTCGTCTCGCCCGTGTCCGCGCCCATGCAGCTGGCCGTAGCAAACGTCAATCGCAACAGGCGACGCACCGCCGCGACCGGGGCCGCCCTCCTTATTGGCAGCATCCTGCTCGCGATGCTGACAACGGGCGTCAGCTCGGCACGTGAGTCCGTGGTCGCCCAGATCGACGACCGACGCCCGATTGACCTCGTCGCTGAGACAGCGCCCGGCCAGCCGATTGACACGGAAACGATCGCAGCCATCACACATGTGCCAGGCGTCGTCGCCAGCGCGGAGGTCCTTACAGGGGCCGTGGACCTGGAGAGCGCCTCGAGCGTTGTGCAGCAGGCCGTAGCAGAAGGCGTGGACCAGCAGGCCACGAGCAATGTCGCCCACTCAGAGGTCTCTGTCCCGCAGGCAGGCAGCGTCCACGTGAGCCCGAACGACCCGGCCGCCCGGTACGACAGCCAGCACATCACCGCGCGCGGCGCTGACGGTGAGACGACGCTGGAGGTCGTCGTGGATGAGAACGTGCCTGAAGGCATCGTGCACGTCGCGTCGTCCGACCTATCCAGCATCGACTCCAGCCCAGATGTCACTCGGCTGCAGCTCCGGCTGGAGGACGGGATGAGCTCCACCGACATCCAGTCAGTCATGACTGACATCTCCTCCTTCGACGAGGACATCAACGTCTCCGGAGGCGCCCAGGAGCGTGCGTACTACAGCCAGATCCTTGACACCATGCTCATGGTGGTGCTCGCCCTGCTGGCTGTCGCGGTCGTCATCGCCTTCGTCGGTATCGGCAACACGGCCGCACTGTCGGTGATCGAACGGCGCCGGGAGTCCGCGCTCCTTCGCACAGTAGGCCTAGGCCGAGGACAGCTCATAGCCATGATCTGCACTGAGGCCGGGCTGACGGCCATCGTGTCAACCGCGCTCGGCCTGGTGGCCGGGGTCCTCCTCGGATGGGCTGGCGTCACCACACTCGGGCAGTCAGCATCGGAGGTCGAGATGACCCTGCACGTACCGTGGGGACAGCTGGCCGCCATCCTGGCTGGGGCCGCCGTCGCCGGTACGCTCGCCGCCCTCCTGCCCGCATACGCAGCGTCACGTCGGCGCCCTGTCGAGGACCTAGCGGCTACCTGAGCCTGGTCTCCTCAGCCGCAGCGGGACCGGAACCCGCCCTTCCGCTGCCTTCTCCCGCCTCCCGGTCTCAGCCCGGCTGCTGGCGCCGGGAGGCGATCCGGGCGTCGTTGGCGGTGGCCTGGGCGAAGGCCGCCCCCGGCACCGCCACGGAGCCGAAGGAGGCCAGGTCACGACGGAACACCACGGCGGCGAACCAGTCCATCATGATGCGCACCTTCCGGTTCAGGGTGGGCACGGCGTAGACGTGGTAGCCACGGTGCGCCGTCCAGGCCAGGAACCCGCGCAAGTTGTGTCCGAGGATGCGCGCCACCCCCTTGCCTATCCCCAGGGAGGCCACGGTCCCGAGGTTCTCGTGGGCGTAGGAGGCCAGCGGGGGCTCCTGGCCGGGCGCGGCGGTGAGCACGGCCACCAGGTTGTCGGCCAGGAGCCTGGCCTGGCGCACGGCGTGCTGGGCGGTGGGCGCGCAGGTCGCCTCCGAGTCCTGGCTGGTCACGTCCGGCACGGCCGCGCAGTCGCCCGCCGCCCAGGCCCCGGCCACCACACAACCCTCACGGGCCACCTGGAGCGTGGGCAGGGTGGTCACCCGCCCCCGGACGTCCACCGGCAGGTCGGAGTCAGCCAGGACAGGCGAGGGCTTGACCCCAGCCGTCCACACGATGGTGTCGGCATCGATCTCGGTGCCGTCGGACAGGACCACGTGCCCGTCCACACAGGAGGACAGGAAAGTGTTGAGGCGTACGTCAATGTCGCGCTCCCGCAGCTGCTCCAGCCCGTAGCCGGAGAGCTCCTCGGTCAGCTCGGGCAGGATACGGCGCGACCCCTCCACGAGGATGAAACGGACGTCCTCCTGCGCCACCGAGTCGATGGTGCGCACCAGGGCACGGGCCATGTCCTCCAGCTCGGCGATGGCCTCCACCCCGGCAAAGCCCCCGCCCACGAACACGAAGGTGAGCAGGCGCCTGCGACGCTGGGCGTCCCAGGTGGAGGCTGCGTCCTCGATGCGCGACAGCACGCGGTTGCGCAGGGCCAGGGCCTCCTCGACCTGCTTGAAGCCCAGCGCCTGCTCGGCCAGACCGGGGATGGGCAGGGTGCGCGCCTCGGCGCCGAGCGCCAAGACGAGGTGGTCGTAGCCGATCTCGTAGGGCTGCGCAGCCTCCTGGGAGGACTCCGGGACGGGAGGGGTGACGGTAAGCCTGCGGGAGGCGTGATTGATGGCCGTGACCGAGCCGGTGAGGATGGTGCACCCAGATAGGGAGCGACGGTGGGCGGCGATGACGTGGCGGGGCTGGATGGAGCCGGCGGCGACCTCCGGAAGGAAGGGCTGGTAGGTCATGTACGGCCGGGGGTCCACTACGGCGACCTCCACCTGGTCGGTACCCAGCCGGGCGCGCAGCGCCCGGGCGGTACAGAAGCCGACGTACCCGCCCCCGGCGATAACGACCCGGGGAGGACGGAGGCCGCCCCGGGGAGCAGGCTGGCCCGCCACCACCGGGCGGTTGGGGCGCAGGGTCAGGGCGAGCGCGCTGCCAGCAGCAAGAAGGCCGACGGCGGACAGCGCGAGGGTGGTACGAGTGGTACGGCTCATGCCCCGACAATAAGGGCAGCCTTACTTTCTGACGAGGTGAGTCCACCCTCCCTTGCCGTGGTTCCCGCCACAGAAGCGGATGCAGCCGCCCCCGACCATGACGACCCGGGGCGCAGGAGCAGGACACCGGGCCAGGACGAGCACGGCACCGAGCGTGGGGAGGGCGTCCCTGGCCCCGTCACCGGGCACCTACCAGGTCGGCCCAGCGGTCCACGGCCAGCGCGGCCGCCCCCCGCGCCCACTCCTCGAACTCGAAGGGACGCAGCTGCACCGCCGCCGGGGAGGCCGACCAGTGCCGCAGCCGGGCGACCTCCGCCTCAAAGACGTCCCGGTGGGCCTGGAGCACCGCGACCCCCTCCCCCGACACCACCGTGAGGGCAGGGTCGAGGAAGGCGACGAGAGAGCCGACCAGGCGGCCGGCGGCACGCGCGGCGGTGCGCAGGATCTCCCGGACCTCCGACTGGCGCGCCGTCCTAGGGTCCAGGACCTCCGCCATGGTGAGTTCACGGCCGAGTCGACTGGCCACTGCCCTGGTGATGCCCGACGTCGACGCCACGGCCCTGGCGCAACCCACGTGCCCGACCTCGCACCGTATGTCCGTGGCACCGGGAGAGCTGGCGTGAAGGCTGCCGGTCGGGCCTTCGGGAACGGCGACGGGAAGGTGTCCAATGCTGCCCGCCGCACCGTGTGCCCCAGAGACCACCTCACCACCCACCACCAGGCCGCAGCCGATCCCCTCACCGAGCGTCACCAGGGCGAAGGGGTCGGCACCTCGACCGACGCCGAACCAGGCCTCGGCGTAGGCAAAGGCCCGCACGTCGTTGGCGACCGTGCAGGCGACTCCGGTGGCCGCCGAGACCAGCTCAGCCAGAGGGACGTCACGCCACCCCAGGAAGGCCGCCACCTTGACGACGCTGTCACCCGCGACGGCAGCACCCAGTGATATCCCGATGGTGTCAGGCATCCGCCCCCGCCTGGCTCCCAGACTCGCAGCCACCGAGGCCACCAGTGCCACCACGGCCTCGGGATCCGTGCGCTCCAGAGGGACAGCCTCCTGCTCCAGGACGGCCCCTACCGGCGAGGTCAGCACCGCGTAGAGCCGGTCGGCCGTGAGCTTGACTCCCAGAAAGGTGGCGCAGTCCTCCACCACGGCCAGGGTCCGGGTCGGTCGACCCGGACCTGTCTGCTCCTGAGGAGGCCGCTCGGCCACCTTCCCGGCCTCCAGCAGCGGGCGCACCGTGCGGGTCGTCGTGGCCGCCGACAGCCCCAGGCGCTCACCGAGCTCGGTGCGGCTGAGAGGGCCGGCCGCCACTAGGGCCACCAGGACCCGCGCCCCCAGCGTACGTCCGCTACCTGCCATAGACCTCACGAGACCTCACACCTCACCTCACGCGAACCCTGGTCACTGCCTGACGCTGCCCGCAACAATAGCCGTCAACGTCCCGCAGGCCCAGCACCCCGAACACTGCCCCCAAGCATGGCTGATCTCACAGAGTGACCCAAGGCATCGAGGTGCTAGCCTTTCTTTTCAGCTTACAAGAAACTGGTTCCCACCACCCCTCTGGAAGGACAACGATGACCCTCCACCTGCGCAGTGCGGGCACCTCCCTGGTCCTGGACCTCCCCGAGGACCGTCTCCCGGTGGTGCGCCACTGGGGGCCGGACCTCGGCGACGTCGAGGGCGCCGACCTGGCCGACGCGGCCGCGGCCTCACGTACCAGCCTGGGCAGCAACACCCACTGGATACTCAACGACCTGCCGGTCCTTCCCCTGCCCCACCTGGGCTGGTCCGCCCGTCCGGCAGTAGGGCTGTCCCGCACCGACGGCGATGCCTTCTCCCCCCACCCCACCGGTGTCGCCCACGAGCACTCCCGGCAGGACGGGCCTGCTGGCACTACCGACGTGGTACGCTCCCTCGCCACCGATCCAGTCCACCTCCTCACCCTGGGCACCGAGCTGCGCCTGGAGCCCTCCGGCCTGGTACGCCTGCGGGCCTGGGTCAGTGACGACCGCGAAGACAGCGACGACCGCCCTGCCGGTACCACAGGAGCGGACCTGGTAGTCACCGAGCTCACCCCGGTCATGCCCGTGCCCGACGCCGCGGTGGAGCTCCTGGACACCAGCGGGCACCACCTCCTGGAGCGCCAGCTAGTGCGCACACCCTTCTCCCCCGGCGCGCGGGTCCGCGAGTCCTGGGAGGGGAGACCCGGCCACGACGCCGCTACCTGGCTGGCGGCAGGCTCCCAGGGGTTCGGCTGGCGCAGCGGGCGGGTCCACGCGGTCCACCTGGGCTGGTCCGGTAACAGCCGCCACCTGGCACTGAACACCACCGCAGGCCCCAAGCTGCTCGGTGCCGGGGAGCTGCTCCTGCCCGGAGAGGTGATTCTGGGGCCGGGAGAGACCTACACCACGCCGTGGCTGTACTTCTCCTGGGGGGAGGGACTGGACGCCCTGTCCCACCGCAGCCACGACTGGCTGAGGTCCCTGCCTTCCCACCCTCAGCGTCCCCGCCCCGTGCTGCTCAACACCTGGGAGGCGGTCTACTTCGACCACGACCTCGACACGCTCAAGGAGCTCGCCGACGCCGCCGCCCAGGTCGGTATCGAGCGCTACGTCCTGGACGACGGGTGGTTCGGCTCCCGTCGCGACGACACCTCCGGCCTGGGAGACTGGCAGGTCTCCGCCCAGGCCTGGCCCCAGGGGCTGGAGCCGCTGGCGGAGCACGTGCACCGCCTGGGCATGGAGCTCGGTCTGTGGTTCGAGCCGGAGATGATCAACACCGACTCCGACCTGGCCCGCGCCCATCCCGAGTGGATCCTCTCCGACGGCGCCGGGGGCGCCCCCGAGCACCGTCACCAGCGGGTCCTGGACCTGACCGCCCCGGGCGCCTGGGACTACCTCCTGGAGGCGATCTCCTCCCTGGTGGAGCGCCTGGGCATCGCCTACATCAAGTGGGACCACAACTCCCCCCTCCTGGCCACGGGACACATGACGTCCAACCCCGAGCTGGGAACCCGGCCGGGGGCCGCGGCGGTGCACGACCAGACCCTGGCCTACTACCGTCTCCTGGACGCCCTGCGCGAGCGCTTCCCGGAGCTGGAGATCGAGTCCTGCGCAGGCGGGGGCGGGCGCGTGGACCTGGGTGTGGCAGAGCGGGTCCAGCGTGTGTGGGCCTCGGACTGCATCGACGCCCACGACCGCCATGACATCCAGCGGGGCACCTCGCTCCTGCTGCCTCCCGAGCTCGTGGGGACCCATGTGGGCTCCGGCCGCGCCCACACTACGCTGCGCGACCTCGACCTCGACTTCCGGGCTGGCACGGCCCTGTGGGGCCACATGGGCGTGGAGTGGGACCTCACCGCCGCCGACGAGCCCACGCGCGAGCGCCTGGCCGCCGCCATCGCGCTGCACAAGGAGCTGCGCGGACTCCTCCACTCCGGGCGGACGGTCCACGCCGACCTCGACCAGGACGAGGCCCTGCGTATCGAGGGCGTTGTCGCCGACGACGGCTCCCAGGCCCTGTTCGAGATCGCCTGCCTGGCCCAGCCCCTGACATGGCCCACGGCGCCACGGCCGCTTCCCGGCCTGGACCCGCGGCGTCGCTACCACGTCCGCCTAGCCGCGCCCCCCTACCCAGAGCTGGAGAGGCAGGCCGGGTGGATGGGCGAGGACGGCGTCGTCCTGCCGGGCTCGTTCCTGACCACCACGGGCCTGGCCCTTCCCGTCCTCCACCCCGACCACCTGGTCCTGGTGCGCGCCACCGCCGTGGACTGAGCCCGCCGACACCACTGGACCTACTGACCCTCCCGCACGCGCCGTCCCGGCCCTGAGCACCCGTCCACACTCTTTCCGCACCACCGCCCCCGTCCACAGTCTGTCCATAATCACCGTCGATTTGGAGACCCGATGTCAATCTCGACCCCGGTCGCGCGACAAGCCAGTCGCCGTCCCCGCTCCGACCTCAGGCTGGGCCTGGCCTTCATCGTCCCCGCGACGATCGGCCTGGTCGCCTTCTTCCTCTGGCCGCTGGCCCGCGGTATCTGGCTCTCCTTCACCGAGTACAACCTGCTCACCCCCGAGGAGTTCACGGGACTGTCCAACTACCAGCGCATGGCCTCCGACTCGACCTTCTGGAACGCCGTGTGGGTGACTCTGGAGTACGTCGTCATCAACATCGGGCTCCAGACGGTCCTGGCCCTGGCCATCGCCGTGCTCATGCAGCGCCTGACCCAGTCCACGCTGGTGCGCTCCATCGTGCTGACCCCCTACCTGGTCTCCAACGTGGTCGTTGCCATGCTGTGGCTGTGGATCCTCGACAACACGCTAGGGATCTCTAACGAGCTCATCCAGGGCCTGACCGGTGAGCGGGTGAACTTCTTCTCCTCGGCCCTGGCCATCCCCACCATCGCCGTCATTAACGTGTGGCGCCACGTGGGCTACACCGCCCTGCTCATCTTTGCCGGGCTGCAGTCGATCCCGGGCACCGTCTACGAGGCGGGCAAGGTGGACGGCGCCAGCGAGTGGACCATGTTCTGGCGCATCACGGTCCCGCTGCTGCGCCCCATCTTGGCCCTGGTGCTCATCATGACGATGATCGGCTCCTTCCAGGTCTTCGACACGGTGTCAGTGACCACCCAGGGAGGCCCGGTCAATGCCAGCCGAGTGCTGCAGTACTACATCTACGACATGGCCTTCGACCGCTTCCAGTTCGGCTACGCCTCCGCCATGGCCGTGGGGCTGCTGGTGGTCCTGGCCGTCATCACGGTCGCGCAGTACCGCATGACCCGCGCCAACGAGACGGACCTGGACTGAGAGGGGCACGACGATGAGCACCAGCACCACCAGCACCACCACCGTGGCCGAGGCCTCCAGCGGCAACCGGGAGCGCCGCACCTCGCAGGCCGCAGCACCTGGCACCGTCGCCGCCCAGCAGCGGCGCCTCAACCTGGGACGCGCACTGGCCTGGGTCGCCATGTCCCTGATCATCATTATGACGATCCTGCCCTTCTACTGGGTACTGCGCACCGCCCTGTCCTCCAACACCGGGCTGGCCTCGGACCCCACCTCCGTGCTGCCGGTGGACACCAATCTGCGCGGGTTCGCCCGGGTCTTCGGCATGCAGTCCACTGAGGAGGCCATCGCTGACGGCGGCTCGGGCGCCTCGATGAACTTCTGGCTCTACCTGCGCAACTCCGTCATCGTGGCCACCCTGGTCACCGTCTGCCAGGTCTTCTTCTCTGCCATGGCGGCCTACTCCTTCGCTCGCCTGCGCTGGCCGGGCCGCGACACCGTCTTCTCAGTCTTCCTGGCCGCGCTCATGGTTCCCTCGATCTTCACCCTCCTGCCGAACTTCGTGCTCGTCAGGCAGCTGGGACTCATCGACACCCTGCTGGGTGTGGCCATGCCGACGATGTTCATGACCCCTTTTGCGGTCTTCTTCCTCAAGCAGTTCTTCATGAACATCCCCCGTGAGCTGGAGGAGGCTGCCCTGCTGGACGGCGCCTCAAAGATCCGCGTGTTCTTCCAGCTGATCCTTCCCATGGCAAGGGCCCCGATCACCACGCTGGCGATCCTGACCTACATCACCGCCTGGAACGACTACTTCTGGCCCCTGCTGGTGTCCTACACCGACTCCTCCCAGGTGCTGACCGTTGCCGTGGCCGTCTTCAAGTCCCAGACCCCCCAGACCGGTCCCGACTGGTCCGGCCTCATGGCAGCCACCCTGGTGGCAGCCCTGCCCATGCTGCTGCTGTTCATGGCTGCGGCCAGGCGCATCGTCAACTCCATCGGCTTCACCGGGATCAAGTGAGGAACAACGATGACCTCCACATTCTTCAGACACACTGGCTTCGCACGCACCGACGCCTCCGGCAGCGCCGCAACACCGTCGCGCCTTCTGCTGACCCGGCGCACCGCACTGTCAGCCCTGGCCGCCTCCGCCACCGCCCTGACCCTGGGCGCCTGCGCCCAGGGATCTTCCAGCACAGGAGCCAGCACCGACTCCAGCACGATCGACTACTGGCTCTGGGACGCCAGCCAGCTGCCCGGATACCAGCAGTGCGCAGACGTCTTCGAGGAGAAGACCGGGATCAGGGTGCGCATCACCCAGCTCGGCTGGGACGACTACTGGACCAAGCTGACCGCAGGCCTCCTGGCGGGAACCGCCCCGGACGTCTTCACCGACCACATCGCCCGGTTCGCCCAGCTCGCGGACCTGGACGTCCTGGTCCCCCTGGAGGAGCAGCCCGCCTGGGCCGAGGTTGACGAGTCGGCCTTCCAGGAGGGTCTGATCGACCTGTGGAAGGGCGAGGACGGCCACCAGTACGGCTGCCCCAAGGACTGGGACACCGAGGCCGTCTTCTACAACAAGGACATGGTGGCCGAGGCCGGCCTGACCGAGGAGGACCTGGCGACCTGGGAATGGAACCCTGATGACGGGGGCACCTTCGAGAAGGTCCTGGCCAGGCTCACCGTGGACCGCAACGGCGTGCGCGGGGACGAGGAAGGCTTCGACCCTGCACATGTCGCCACCTACGGCATCGGTATCCAGGACTCCGGCGGCTCTGACGGCCAGACCCAGTGGAGCCCCTTCACCGGTTCCCTGGGGAGCTGGATGTACACCGACCAGGAGACCTGGGGCACCCGCTACCGCTATGACGACCCCGAGTTCCAGAAGACCATCGACTGGTACTTCGGCCTGGTGCGCAAGGGATACATGAATCCCAACGGCGCCTTCTCCGACGCCACTGGCACCGATGTCCAGATCGGCTCGGGAAAGGTGGCCCTGGCGATCCACGGCGCCTGGATGTTCAACACCTTCGCGGGCCTGGACGTCAGTATCGGGATCACCACGACCCCCAGGGGACCCAGCGGCACCTCCGCCTCCCTGTTCAACGGGCTGGGAGACTCGATCGTCAAGCAGTCCACGAAGATCGAGGCCGCCTCCAAGTGGGTGGCGTTCCTGGGCACCGCTGAAGCGCAGGACATTATCGCCGCCCAGGGCGTGGTCTTCCCGGCGATCGCCTCGTCCACCCAGAAGGCTGTGGCCGTGTTCGAGGAGACGGGCCTGCCCACGCAGCCCTTCACCCAGCACGTGGAGGAAGGCACCACCTTCTTCTTCCCCCTGACCTACTTTGGCTCCGACGTCACCGCGATCATGACGCCCGCGATGGAGGACGTGTGGGCCAACGGGGTCCCGGCCTCCTCCCTCACCGGGTACAACGAGCAGGTGAACCTGCTCTTCGAGACCTCCACGCACGAGGACGAGGGGTAGCCGACAGCCGGACTGCACCTGACGCCACCACTGGGCACCGCCACGGTGCTCACGCGAGAGGCAGCATGCAGCTCGCCCCGGTAGCCCCTGAAAAAGGGGCACCGGGGCGAACGCATCTCAGGGCACCCTTACGCGAGCTCCTCCTCAGAGTCGTCTCCGGCCTCCGGAACCGCCAGGGCGACGGCACGCAGGCTCAACTCGCGGCCGTACCCCTTGCGTCCCAGGTAGGCGATGAGACGCCGCCTACACACGGCAGTCGGAAGATCGGTCATGGTGGCCGCACGCCTGCGTGCCAGGCGCAGCGCTGCCGCCTCCTCGTCCTCAGGCGTGATCTGCTCCAGGGCGCAGGAGACGGCCGCCTCCTCTACACCCTTGCGCCGCAGCTCCTCGGCGACAGCCCGCCTTGCCACGCCTTTCTCTGCGAACCGCGTGCGAGCCAGGGTGGCGGCATAGGCCTGGTCGTCAACAACTCCCGCCGCCTCCAGCCGGTCCAGGACCTCTGCGGCGACAGAGGGGTCCACGTCCTTGCGCTCCAGCAGGGAGGCCAGGGCGGCCCGGGGCACCGCGCTGCGATCGAGGCGGCGCAGGACGATATCACGGGCGGCCTCGACCTCCTCGGTACGGGAGTCCGCAGTAAGCCACGGCATCAGAAGCCGCCCGCGTCCTCGCCGAAGATGGTCTCTGCGGCCTCTGCGGGGCCCGTGGAGGGCTTGGCGGCTGCTGCCGTCACAGCCTCCGTGGCCTGTCTGCCACCGCCTCTGGTGGCAGGACCCTTGGCCCGTCCTGCGGGCTCCCGCGAGGTCTTCCTGCCCCGCCCCCGCGCTCGCGCCGTCTCAGCGGGTGGGTCAGTCTGGGGCGAGACGGCTGCACCCCCGCCCGCGGCCTGAAGGGCGGCCTGTGCCTCCTCCTGGGCGGCCTCCTCACGAGCCCGGCGCCCGGGCTCGCCAATGCCCAGGGCAGCCAGGATCTTCTCCTCGATCTCCGCAGCGAGCTGGGGTTATCCTTGAGAAAGGCTCGCGCATTCTCCTTGCCCTGCCCCAGCTGGTCTTCCCCATAGGTAAACCAGGCACCGGACTTGCGCACTACCGCGTGCTCGACCCCCAGGTCCAGCAAGCTCCCCTCCCGGGAGATCCCCTGGCCGTAGAGGATGTCGAACTCAGCCTGCTTGAAGGGCGGGGCCATCTTGTTCTTGACAACCTTGACCCGGGTCCGGTTGCCCACGGGCTGGTCACCGTCCTTGAGGGTCTGGGTACGGCGCACGTCCAGGCGCACCGAGGAGTAGAACTTCAGCGCCTTACCACCGGTGGTGGTCTCCGGGTTACCGAAGAAGACGCCGATCTTCTCCCGCAGCTGGTTGATAAAGATCGCCGTGGTGCCTGTCGAGGACAGCGCTCCGGTGATCTTGCGCAGTGCCTGGCTCATCAGCCGGGCCTGCAGACCGACGTGGGAGTCCCCCATCTCCCCTCGATCTCAGCCTTGGGCACCAGGGCGGCCACGGAGTCGATGACAATAATGTCCAGTCCTCCCGAGCGCACCAGCATGTCGGTGATCTCCAGGGCCTGCTCACCAGTGTCAGGCTGGGAGACCAGGAGGTTGTCGATGTCCACCCCAGGGCCTGGGCGTAGACCGGGTCCAGGGCGTGCTCGGCGTCGATGAAGGCCGCGTTGCCACCGGCAGCCTGCGCGCTGGCCACGGCGTGGAGGGCTACGGTCGTCTTCCCCGAGGACTCAGGCCCGTAGACCTCGATAATACGGCCCCGGGGAAGCCCCCCCACACCCAGTGCCACGTCCAGGGCGACCGAGCCGGTGGGAATGACGGACACCGGTGGACGCGTGTCGTCGCCCAGGCGCATGACGGAGCCTTTGCCGAAGGACTTGTCGATCTGTGCGAGTGCGGTGGCCAGGGCCTTGGAACGGTCCTGGGTCTGGGTGGCTGCTGGCATGTGCTCTACCTCGGGTAGTCGGGCGGCTCTCAGCCGCGGCGGGCATGGCTGGTCATTGCTGAGGTCCCCTCGCCGGGGCTCGCAGACGACGGTATGCCTGACCACTGACACGTAAGGCTGCCCCTGGACATCCTGTGGAGCCATGAAGCAGCAGCGTCGTCTGTGGAGAAGAGTACCCGAACACGTGTTCGACTACGAGGCGTCCCAGACCGGCGTGTCAACGCGTCACAGAGTCTCGTCATAGAAGCGGGACCGCCTCCGGGAGTCGTCACGCAGCACCCACCGTTCCGCGTCACTTCGCTGTGTCTCGTCACACAAAGCGTGCCACACCCTCCGGGGAGCGACGCCGTCAGCCAGCGCCTCCACACAGGTCGCCCCCAGACCGGGCAGGACCAGGTCCTGCGCCAGGGAACGACCGTAACTGGAGCCGAAGACCGTCTCCACCGCCTCCCAGAACTCCGAGTGCCTCACCTAGGCCTCCCGCCACCAGCACGTCCGCGAGCCCCCGGACCGCGCAGACCCTCCCGGAAGACAGCGGCAGGTCCCCGGACCGCGCTCAGCGGCTCGGGGACCTGAGAACGCACCAGCGCGCAGCGGCGGGGAGGAAGGACCCAGGACGAGGTCAGCGCAGGGAGGCACTCTGCTGACGGATCAGCTCATCAGGGACAGTGTCAGGGATGACGACGCCCTCAGTCAGGGCGATCCTGTCAGAGACCTCACGCAGCACCGTGGACAGCGGCGCCCCCAGTGCCTGGCAGATCGAGGCCAGCAGCTCAGATGAAGCCTCCTTCTGCCCCCTCTCCACCTCGGACAGGTAGCCCAGGGACACACGCGCCTGGCTGGAGACCTCACGAAGAGTGCGACCCTGGTGCTGACGCACAGAACGGAGCACCTCGCCGATCTCCCGGCGCAGGAGAACATTGTCTTGCTTGGTCGTGTCCACGGCAGCAGCATAGCCCGTTGCGGACACGCCCTGCATCGGCATCTTGCTGAGCGGACGGGTGGTGCGGGTGCGAGTCACGTTGTTCATCATCTGGCACAACCATTCGCGTCGTGGATTCATTCCCGTCTTCGTCAACACAGCCTCCGAAGACGTCACAACGATCCTCACTGCCCTTCCTGAAAGAAGTCTTAAAAACCTCTTAGCCGCACCCTTGTCGTACAGTTGTGCACCTGTGTGCGGGACACCCCCGGCAACTGGCCCCTGTCAGCCCGGACCTAGACCGTGCACCTGCGCACAGGAGGGCGGCGCTGATCGGGGACGAGCCGCGCGGGCGGCCCAGCCCCTCCGTGCGCACGCTCCCGGAAGGTCAGCCCTCCTTGGCCTGCCGACCGCCCTCACCCGGCACACCAGAGGTCAGGAGCTGCGTCACCATCTCCAGTGCCCTGAGCGTCGTCGTGCACCGCACCTGGGTCCGCCCACCCGGAAGGTGCAGCTCCTGGAGCCGCGTACCCCAGCCGGAGACCACCGCAAGGTGGACCGTACCCGCCTCGTGACCGTCGGCACCGCCCGGTCCTGCGACACCGGTTGTGGCCACACCGAGGTCGGCACCCATAAGGCGCGACACCCCCGCCGCCATCTGCTCGGCAACGACACTGTCCACCGGGCCGACCTCGGCCAGGCGCACCGGGTCAACGCCGAGGACCTGGCTCTTGACCCTCATGGCGTAGGCTACGACGGCACCGACGAGCACACGAGAGGCGCCAGGCACGTCAGCAAGAGCAGAGGCCACCATGCCTCCGGTCAGGGACTCCGCCACCGCCAGGGTCAGTCGCCGTCGGCCAGCCTCGTCCAGCAGACGCTCCGCAGCCTGTCGCAGCTCCTCAGTCATCTCCTTAGTCACGTCCTTAGTCATGCCTGTCGTCATGGCTCCGCTCACCCCTGTTCCACCTGCGCACGGGACAGGGCCACCGCCTGACGCACGTAGTCCAGACCGGTCACCACCGTGACCACCAGGGCGGCGGCAATAACCCCGTAGAAGACCTGAACAAGGAGCCCAGCCACGAAGGCGGGCAGGAACAGATCCCAGGGAGCAAGCAGCCCGATCACCCCGGCCATCTGAAGGGTCGTCTTGACCTTGCCGCCACGTGATGCCGCCATGACAGCACGACGCAGCATAAAGAAGCGCATCACTGTGATCCCCAGCTCCCGCAGCACGATCAGCGCGGTCACCCACCACCACAGAGTTCCGTCAGCGCTGAGAAGGACGAAGGCCGACAGCGTCAGGGCCTTGTCCGCCACCGGGTCAGCCAGCTTCCCGAAGCTGGTTACCAAGTTCCGGGACCGGGCCAGCTGCCCGTCAAGACGGTCGGTGCCGGCCGCGACGCAGAAGACCAGGAGGGCAGCCACCCGCGCGGCACCTCCTGGAAGCAGCATGAGCCAGACGAAGACTGGGACAAGAAGCAGTCGCAGGATGGTCAGGACGTTGGCGATGTTAAGCAGGGGGACCTGCTCAGACTGCGGGTCGGGGCCCGTGGCCGGGGTAGCGCTCATCGGGGACAGCGTAGCCTCCCTCACTTCGCAACGGGGCCGAACGCCCCCGGCCCGGGCAGATGAGGCAGAAGGCGACAAGGCGTCGAGCACCACACCCGCCAGCGCGCCTGCTACGGCACCCGCCGGTACCCCGTCAGTAGCTCCAGGAGCTCCGGGCCAGGGCACCTACCACGAGGGACCACGACCGGTCAGAGACCAGGCGTCCTCAGAGTCCTCCTCGACAGAGTCGTCCCACGGCTCCGCCTCAGGAGCACCCGAACCTGCCTCCAGGGGATCCGTACTGTAGCGCCGAGGAGAGGAGGACGTGGCCCCACGTCCCGCCTCCTGCACGTCCCGGGAGGCGTCCTGCCCGGAATCCTCAGCCCCCACGGCCTCCGCGGCACTGCCCGCTGACTGGGTACCACTCCCGGGAGCGGCGGCGTCGCCCTTGATCCACGCCAGGGTCTCCTCCAGCTGCTCCGGGGCCACCAGGACCTCACGGGCCTTAGAGCCCTCGGAGGGGCCGACGACCTCACGCGACTCCAACAGGTCCATGAGCCGTCCAGCCTTGGCAAAGCCCACCCGCAGCTTGCGCTGCAGCATCGACGTCGAGCCGAACTGGCTGGAGACGATGAGCTCGGTGGCCTGCAGCAGCAGGTCCATATCGTCACCGATCTCCTCGTCGATCTGCTTGCGGGCCTCTGGGACGACGACGTCCTCGCGGTAGTCGGGCGTGAGCTGGGCCTTGACGTGGTCCACGACCTGACGGATCTCAGACTCAGTGACCCAGGAGCCCTGGATACGCACCGGTGCCGAGGCCCCGGGACCCAGGTAGAGGGCGTCACCCTGCCCGGTCAGGGTCTCAGCACCGTTCTGGTCCAGGATGACGCGCGAGTCCAGCTGGGAGGCCGTGGCAAAAGCCAGTCGAGAGGGCACGTTGGACTTGATGAGGCCGGTGACCACCTGGGCCACAGGACGCTGGGTGGCCAGGATGAGATGGATGCCCGCAGCCCGGGCCAGCTGGGTGATGCGCTGGATGGAGGCCTCCACGTCCTTGGGCGCGGTCATCATGAGGTCAGCCAGCTCGTCAACGACGACCAACAGGTAGGGGTAGGCGCTGATCTCCCGCTGGGAGCCGGGCAGCGGCTGTATCTCCCCGGCCCTCACCGCCTTGTTGAAGTCGTCGATGTGCTTGTAGCCGAAGGAGGCGAGGTCGTCGTAGCGGGCGTCCATCTCCCGCACCACCCACTCCAGGGCCTCTGCCGCCTTCTTCGGGGAGGTGATGATCGGGGTGATGAGATGCGGGATACCCTCATAGATTGTCAGCTCCACCCGCTTGGGGTCCACCAGCACCATGCGCACCTCCTCAGGAGTGGCACGCATCATGATCGAGGTGATCATGGAGTTGACGAAGGAGGACTTTCCTGACCCCGTCTGGCCGGCGACCAGCAGGTGAGGGGTCTTGGCGAGGTTGGTCACCACGTAGTCGCCCTCGACGTTCTTGCCCAGGCCCACCACCAGGGGGTGGGCCTGCCTCCTGGCCGCCGAGGATCGCAGGACGTCACCGAGGTTGACCATCTCACGGTCAGAGTTGGGGATCTCGATACCGATGGCACTCTTGCCCGGGATCGGGGTGAGCAGGCGGATCTCGTCAGAGGCCACCGCGTAGGCGATGTTCTTCTCCAGGCCGGTGATACGCGAGACATTGACCCCGCGACCGCGCTGGACCTCGTAGCGAGTGACCTGGGGGCCCCGGGTGTAGCCGGTCACGGTGGCGTCAACGTTGAACTCGGCGAAGACGGCGCTCAGGGCCTCGACAATGCGGTCATTGGCCTCCGTACGGGTGGCGTGTCCCGGCCCGGCCGACAGGAGGTCCTCCTCGGGCAGGCTGTAGGTGGAGCCGTCAGGCAGCGCCATAGAGCCTAGGGCTATCTGGTCGGCCAGATCCTCCGGGGGCTCTCCCCCGGCTCCCGTGACCTCGGGGGTCTCGACCGTGACGGCGTCAAGGTCGGTCGGTCCCGGGTCCGGGGCGGCCAGCTGGCTCGCGGAGCGCACGGAGGCTCGGCCCCCACGGCCACCCCGGCCTGCACCTGTCCGGGAAGCCGCCTGTGGTGAGGTACCCACGAGCGTCGTCGCCGAAGTTTGCGACCCCGCCAGCGCGTCGTCAGCCCTGGCGATGACCTGGGTCCCGGCAGGACCGTCATCGTCAGGACCGTCATCAGGGGCGAGGGAGCCTCCCGGGGAGCCGGGTCCAGGCAGTACCGAGGTGGACCCTCTTGCCTGCTGCCCTCCCCCACGGCCGCTGCCCGGCTGGAGATCATGCTCCACCGAGCGCCGACGGCGACCGCTTCCGCGCGGGCGCTGCCTAGTCTCCCCCGGCGTCTCCCCCGGCTCCTTCTCCTCTTCCGTCTCTAGGGCGGAGCGGAAGGCCTCATCACCGTCGTAGGAGTCCAGGACCGTCGTCTCGGCCGCCCGGGCACCTGTCCTGGCACCACGACCACGTCCTGCACCGTTACGCACGCGTCCCAGGGCGCGCCGGGCCAGCGAGTCCGCCCCCGTCCCGAGGCCGCCGTCCGCGGTGTCCTGCTCACGGCGCTGCTCACGGTAGGCGGCTGCACGCTCACGCAGCTCGGCCACCGTCGTCCCGGACAGGACGAGGGCGGAGAAGGCAGCCAGGAGGACAAACAGCAGGAAGGCACCCACGGAGGAGAACAGCACCACCAGGGGGTAGCCCACCACCCAGCCCAGCAGCCCGCCAGCGTCCTCCAGCCCGGCGATACCGTCGACAAGACGGGGGTTTCCTGTTCCTACCTGGATCATGCCGGTGACGGCCACAAGGAGCCCCAGGCAGCCCACCGCTACCCTGGCGTGGACCGCTCCAAGCCGGTAGGAACGCAGCATAGCCGTACCCAGGGCCGCTAGCAGCAGCGGCACCACCAGGCTCAGGACCCCTACGGGACCGGCGGCAACGTGGTGAAGCACGCCGCCGGCGGTCCCTGACACGCCAAACCACTCGCGCAGGCCCAGCAGCACCGCCAGGCCGATAATCGCGAAGCCCCAGGCTGTGCTCCAGTAGCGGCCGCCCGCAGGACCACCAGGCTCGTTCCCGGCGGGACCAGGAGCGGAGGCACCCCGGCCTGCCCCCCGGCCCTGGGACGCGGAGGAGGACGCTGCGGAACGGGAGCTGCTCACGGTTCGACGAGTGGCCATGGTGCTCAGAAACTATCGAAAACTGGTCGGGTATCGGCCTGCCACGCCGCCAGCCACCGGTGCGACCACTCACGTCCTGACCGGCAGCCTCCGGCGGGTCAGCCCTGACGCAGCAGGGCGTCGATCTCCTCACGTCGCGGCGCTCGTGCCGGGCCGACGCGTGCCACCGCCAGCGCCGCCGCCGCGTTCGCCCGGTAGGCAGCAGCCACCGGGTCCAGCCCGTCCATAAGACCCACGACAAGAACCCCCGTGTGAGTGTCGCCCGCTCCTGTCGTGTCCACGACGTCACGCGCGAAGCCGGGGACCTCGGCACGATCCTGCCCCACCGGCCACAGCACGCAGCCGCTCCCCCCGGTGCGCCACACCAGGAGGGCATCAGGACAGGCTTCCCGGATCTCCTCGATGGCACCCATCCGGGCAGCCAGCCGCGTCATCTCCAGGTGGTTGCCGGTCAGCAGGGAGGTACGGCGCAGCAGGGGAAGAAGCACCTCGTCAGGGATGTCCGGCTGGACCGGCCCGAGGTCGACAACCAGGCTCACCCCAGGGGGCAGAGCCAGGAGCCAGTCCACCAGGACCGCGCGGCTGCTGGGGTGCACCAGGTCGTAGCCCGTGGCATGGACCCAGTCCCCACGCATCAGGTCGAGGCGCTCCAGGTCCTCCCGCTGCGGCTCGGCCTCGACCCCCTCAGTGGTGACATAGGTACGCCGCCCCGAGGGCTCGATCAGCGTGGTGCAGGTGCCGATGTCCCCGACAAGCTCCTCGACAAGGAGCTCGATACCGTCGACCCTCATGGACTCGCGCACTTGGGCGGAGTTGGGTCCGGTCCCCAAGGTAGCGGCCAGGGCGGCAAACGTCCCCTGGCGGGCCACGGCAGACACGACCGTGTAGCCACCGCCCACCATCGGCCCCGAGGAGACACCGGTGACCGCACCTCCCGGAGCAGGGAAGCGCCCCACGTGCAGGGGCAGGTCGATCAGGACCGAGCCGGTGGAGATGAAGCAGGCTGGACGGAGCCGAGTCATGGTGGACGTCACGCCTCGATGACCACGGGGACGATCATGGGCCGCCGCCTCAGCCGCCGCCCTACCCACCGGCCCAGCGTGCGCCGCATAACCTGCTGGAGCGAGTAGGCGTCAGCACGACCGCCTTCCAGGGCCTGGGCCAGGGCCTCGGTGACGTCGGGAAGGACGTCGTCGAAGACGGCGTCGTCCTCAGCCATCCCCCGAGCCTGGATGTGGGGGCCCGCGAGGATCGTCCCAGTCTTGGTCTCCACGACCGCGTAGACCGACACGAACCCCTCCTCCGCCAGGATCCGGCGGTCCTTGAGCTCGGTCTCATCAATCTCCCCCACCGAGGCGCCGTCAACGTAGACGTAGCCGCACGGGACCTGTCCCGCGATGGCGGCCCTGCCGTCAACGAGGTCGACGACGACACCGTCCTCGCACAGGACCACTCGCTCCGGGTCGATTCCCGTCTTGACCGCCAGCGCGCCGTTGGCCACCAGGTGCCGGATCTCGCCGTGGATCGGCATGACGTTGCCGGGGCCGACGATGTTGTAGACGTGGAGCAGCTCCTCGGAGGAGGCGTGGCCGGAGACATGGACCTTAGCGTTACCCTGGTGGACGACCCGGGCACCCAGACGCATCAGCTGGTTGATGACACGGAACACCGAGTTCTCGTTGCCGGGGATGAGGGAGGAGGCGAAGACCACGGTGTCACCCGGCTCGATCGTCACCGAGCGATGCTCGGAGTGAGCCATGCGCGACAAGGCCGCCATGGGCTCGCCCTGGGAGCCTGTCACCATGAGGACACGCTCGTCAGGAGGCAGCGTAGTGACGTCACGGGGGTCGATCAGCACCCCGTCGGGCACCTTGAGATAGCCGCGGGCAGAGGCGATTCCCATGTTGCGCACCATGGAGCGTCCCACCAGTGCCACCCGGCGGCCGTGGAGCGCGGCGGCGTCAAGGACCTGCTGGACGCGATGGACGTGACTAGCAAAGGAAGCAACGACAATCTGCCCCTGGGAGTCGGCGAACACCCCGTCGAGCACCGGCCCGATCTCCCCCTCGTGGCCGATCATGCCGGGGACCTCCGCGTTGGTGGAGTCCACGCAGAACAGGTCTACGCCCTCCTCCCCGAAGCGGGCGAAGGAGCGCAGGTCGGTGACACGCCCGTCGATAGGCAGGGAGTCCATCTTGAAGTCACCGGTGACCAGGGCGTTGCCTGCGCTGGTACGGATCATGACGGCCATGGCGTCGGGGATGGAGTGGTTGACGGCCACGAACTCCAGGTCAAAGGGGCCGTAGTCGGTGCGCTCGTGCTCACGGACCTGGTGCAGGACCGGACGGATGCGGTGCTCAGCCAGCTTGGCCTCCACGAAGGCCAGCGTGAGCTCGGAGCCCACCAGGGGGATGTCCTCACGCAGCCTCAGCAGGTAGGGCACCCCGCCGATGTGGTCCTCGTGACCGTGGGTGAGGACCAGGGCGACAATGTCGTCGAGCCGGTCCTCAATGGAGGAGAAGTCCGGCAGGATGAGATCGACACCGGGCTGGTCCTCCTCGGGGAAGAGCACACCGCAGTCAACCACGAGCAGCCTGTCCTCGACCTCGAAGACAGTCATGTTGCGCCCGACCTCCCGAGTCCCCCAGGGCGGTGACACGCAGCGCCCCTCGGGAACCGGGTCGGGAGCCTTCAGTGCAGGAAAGTTCGTCACCTCGGAAGTGTAAGCCAGCCGGGAAGGTCCACCGAGCAGAAGAGCCCGGCACAGGTACGTGCCGTACCTGTGCCGGGCTATGAGGCAGTTTGAGCCTCCTGGGTACCCCCAGCCGGATTCGAACCGGCGCCGCCGCCGTGAGAGGGCGGTGTCCTAGGCCACTAAACGATGGGGGCAAGTCAGTATGAAACTGTGGTCGGAAGACACAACGAGTCCGCGCCCAGCACCACGGCGCATGACCGCAGTACCTCTGACTACGGCAGTTGACCGTAGTCGAGCATGTGCTCTGCCTCCGTACCCCCAGCCGGATTCGAACCGGCGCCGCCGCCGTGAGAGGGCGGTGTCCTAGGCCACTAAACGATGGGGGCAAGTCAGTATGAAACTGTGGTCAGGAGCCGAGGAGGCTCCGCTGGGGTACCAGGACTCGAACCTAGAATAACTGAACCAGAATCAGTCGTGTTGCCAATTACACCATACCCCACAGGGGAACCTCCCGAAAGCCGGTTGCTCCCGTGCAGCGGGTAGTAATGTACACGTCTGGTAACCCAGCGGCCAACTCGTCTCGGCGTGAGTGCAGCCACAGCGGGAGTGCGGCCCCTGGCCTCCTCCCGACTTCCAGGTGTCACCTAGAATCACCTCCGTCACACCCACTAGTCCCACTCCAGAGGTTCCCGTGAACACACCCACTCCCCCCTCAGGCCTGCGACGGTCCCGCCAAGCTCGTACCGCCGCGGCGTCGATGCTCCTGGCGACCACGCTGGTCCTGGGCGCCTGTGGCTCCCTGGGCGGCTCCGACAGCAGCACCCGGGCCGGCTCCGCTACCTCCGCCTCCCCGCGCTCCTCAGAGGAGACCCCAGCAGCCGAGGAGTCCCCGACCCGCTCCGGAGCGGTCGTGACCCGGCAGCCCAGCACCTCCACACCGACACCTGCTGCCACCACGCAGGCCCCCGCCGCCCCCACGCAGTGGCCCAACCCTGACGTCAAGTTCTACAACGAGGACGAGTCGATCTGGTATCAGGACGACAGCGTAGCCAATTCTGAGTCCGTCGGGGACGAGGACAACATCGAGGGGTACCGCACCAACAACCACGCCTGCATCGGCTACGTCGCCCGGGAGTCGGGCGAGGAGCTCTTCTCTCCTGACGGCAACGACAACTCCCTCAGCAAGAGGCAGATCGAGACCAAGGAGGGCGCGCTGGAGGACTACTCCGCCGACGACCCCGTCGTCGTGGACCTGGTCAGGGACGACGAGGCCACGATGGAGGGCTACGAGGCCACCTTCACCGCGACCTACGGGTCCGACCCGGTCGAGGGCCACCGCTTCGCCAGGACCGTGAGCCAGCAGGGCTTCATGTTCTCCGCCATGGTGATCTGCGACTCCGGGGCCGGCCTGACCACCGAGCAGTGGCACACCATCCTGTCGGGGCTGCGACTGGAGGGCATCGACGCCACACCGATGTGAGCCTCCCGGCTCAGTCAGGCGTCCTAAGCCCTGCGCCTTAATTAGCCCCGGAAATTAGCCCCGGATGCGCCCAGGTTCAGCCCAGACGCTCCCTCAGGGAGCGCAGACGGCTCAGGCAGGGGCGGCCCCAGGATCTCCATCGACTCGAACAACGGCGGAGAGACCTGACGCCCGGTGACGGCCACACGCAGGGGGCCAAAGGCAAGACGAGGCTTGATGCCTTCTCCCCCGGCATGCCCGTGCCTTCCACGATCGCCTCGCGCAGCAGCTCTTCGATCCGTGCTGCCGTCCACTGCCCGGGCTCCAGGCTCGCCAGGGCGGCGATCCCTGCGTCCAGGACGGCAGGCGCGGAGTCCCTGAGCCTGGCCACGGCCCTGTCATCGGTCAGCCTGGCGGTCAGCTCCTCATCACTAACAAGCAGGAAACCAAGCATCTCCCGGCTCTCGCGCAGCAGCTGGATGCGAGTCTGGATCAGCGGCGCCGCCTGATCTAGCACGGCCTGTTCCCGCGCGGTCAGGTCGGCGTACACCGGCGCGCTGACCAGCGGGGCCTGCGCCACCTCGCCAGCAGGGTCTGGATAGACGTCAGCGAGGTAGGGCACCAGCCGGTCACGGAACTCCTGCGGCGGAAGCAGCCTGATCTGCTCAGCGTTGATCGCCTCACACTTCTTGAGGTCAAAGCGCGCCGGGTTGGGGTTGACGTCACGCACGTCGAAGGCCTCGACCAGCTCACGGGAGGAGAAGACGTCGCGGTCGGCGCTGAGCGACCATCCCAGCAGGGCAAGGTAGTTGAGCAACCCCTCGGGCACCATGCCCCTGTAGCGGTGGATAAGCAGGTTAGACTCAGGGTCACGCTTGGACAGCTTCCTGCTGCCCTCCCCATGACGTAGGGCAGGTGGCCGAACTCGGGCACACCCGGGGCCCGGCCGATGGCCACAAGGGCACGGTAGAGAGCGATCTGGCGCGGTGTGGAGGACAGCAGGTCCTCCCGCGCAGGACGTGGGTGATCCCCATGGCGGCGTCGTCCACAGGGTTGACCAGCGGGTACAGCGGCTCCCCTCCAGCACGGACCACGACGTAGTCAGGCACGCTTCCAGCCCTGAAGGTGATGGGACCTCGCACCAGGTCGGTGAAGGTGATGTCCTCCTCAGGCATGCGCAGACGCAGCACGGGGCGACGCCCCTGGGCACGCAGCTCGGCCTTCTGCTCCGGCGTGAGGTCCCGGTCGTAGCCGTCGTAGCCGAGCTTGGGGTCCTCCCCCCGCTCGCGGTGGCGGGCCTCGATCTCCTCCGGGGTGGAGAAGGACTCGTAGAGGTAGCCCGCCTCCAGGAGCTCAGCGGCAACCTGGCGGTAGAGGCCCATACGCTGGGACTGCCGGTAGGGCCCGTGCGGGCCGCCCCGCCCCACCCCCTCGTCCCAGTCCAGGCCCAGCCAGGTCAGGGAGTCCAGAATCGCCTGGAAGGACTCCTCGGAGTCGCGTGCGGCGTCAGTGTCCTCAATGCGCAGCACGAAGGTGCCGCCCGTGTGACGGGCGTAGGCCCAGTTGAACAGACAGGTACGCACCAGACCCACGTGCGGGACCCCTGTGGGCGAGGGGCAGAAGCGGACACGGACAGGGGCATCGTCCCCGGAGGTGGGGTTGACGGAACCAGCCATGGCGGTAGCGGCTTCCGTGTCAGTCATGTCAGTCACCTCTGGCGCGTCGGTCGTCACGCTGGTCGTCTCGGTCACGGGAGCCTAGCCTAGCGGCGCACCGGCCACCCTAGTGCACCTGTACCTCAGGAATCCTCTCCGGGCCGGTAGACAGCGGTAGAGGCGGTAGAGTCGGAGCATGTCCGGTATGTCCGAGCCAGCATCCGTCCCTGCCCCGGGCTCAGCCACGTCGCTGACGCGCTCCTTCGACGCCCTGACCCCGGAGGTCATGCGTGAACGCGGCTCCCTGAAGTGGACCTACTACCCTGGTGACATCATCGGCGCCTGGGTGGCGGAGATGGACCTGGGCACGGCCCCGGCGGTGGCAGCAGTAATCCAGCGTTGCGCGCAGGAGGGGACTATCGGCTACCTGCCTCCAGAGACCGCGCAGGCTGCCTGCCAGGAGGTGGCTCGCTACCACCGCGAGGCCTTCGGGTGGGACGTGCCCGCAGAGGAGGTCAGCCTTCTGCCGGACGTGCTGTCAGCTCTCAATGCGGTCATCGCCTTCCACACCCGGGAGGGGTCTCCCGTCATCGTCCCGACCCCGGCCTACATGCCCTTCCTCAGCATCCCGGGCCACCACGGCCGCGACTGCCTACAGGTCCCGGCGCTGGAGCGGCGCAACCATGACGGCTCCCCTCGCTGGGAACTGGACCTGGACGGGATCGAGGCCGCCATGCGGCAGGGAGCCGGGCTTCTGGTACTGTGCAACCCCTGGAACCCTGTGGGGCGGGTCCTGTCCGCCGAGGAGCTCAGCGCCGTCGCCTTCCTGTCCTCACGCTATGGCGTACCCGTGTTCGCCGACGAGGTCCACGCTCCCCTGGTCCTAGACCCCTCCCTGACCCACATCCCCTACGGCTCCCTACCAGACACGGACCCGGCCCTCACGTACACGGCCACCGCCGTGTCCAAGGGCTGGAACATCCCGGCGCTTAAGTGCGCCCAGCTGATCGCCTCAGGGCAGGCCCGGGCACGGTGGGAGGCGGACCCCCGCAGCGCGGGACTGTCGCACAGCGCGTCGCTCCTGGGGGCGCAGGCAGTCCTCGCCGCGCTTCGTGACGGCCAGGACTGGCTAGCACAGGTACGCCGCTACATCCGTACCAACGCCGAGCTGGTGCGCCAGGGGCTGGACACCGCAGACGGCCTGGAGGTCACCCTTCCGGAGGGGACCTACCTGGCGTGGCTGGACTGCCGCGGCCTGGGGACGGACAATCCGGCGCGCTTCTTCCGCCGCCGGGCAGGAGTCGCCATGAACGAGGGCGTGACCTTCGGGGACGCCTGGGACGGCTTCTGCCGCCTCAACCTGGCCACCGGCCGGGCCATTGAGGCGGAGACCGTCCGCAGGATCGTCACGGCGGCCCGGCAGCGCCCGGTCAGCGCCTGACGACCGGGTTGGAGAACGAGCCGATCCCCTCGACCTCCACCTCCACCCTCTGCCCTGCACGGATCTCACCAACCCCGGCGGGCGTGCCG
Source organism: Actinomyces lilanjuaniae (assembly GCF_003606385.1). Taxonomy (NCBI): domain Bacteria; kingdom Bacillati; phylum Actinomycetota; class Actinomycetes; order Actinomycetales; family Actinomycetaceae; genus Actinomyces; species Actinomyces lilanjuaniae. Next base: position 2,038,368 of record NZ_CP032514.1, read on the forward strand.
GTGAGCACCACGTCGCCGGGCAGCAGCGTGAAGACAGTGGACACGTAGGAGACGAGCTCGGCGATGCTGCGGACCATGTCCCTGGTCCGTCCCTCCTGGACCAGCACACCGTCCACACGGGCGCGCACCACCGTGTCCGCCGGGTCGAAGGCAGGCTCACGCCCCGGCTCCGGGACCTCGATCCACGGCCCCAGGGGGCAGGAGGTGTCAAACCCCTTGGCCCGGACCCACTGGGGCTCGGTGCGCTGGCAGTCACGCGCAGTGACGTCGTTGGCCACCGTGTACCCCAGGACGACGTCGGGCACGTCCTGGACGGAGACGTCCTTGGCTAGGGTCCGCACCACGACCGCCAGCTCTGCCTCATAGCTGACCTCACTGGTCCACCCCGGAAGGACGACCGGTACGTCAGGACCAATGACGCTCGTGTTGGGCTTGAGGAAGACGACCGGAGTCTCCGGCGGGCCGGGCTGCCCCATCTCCAGGGCGTGCTCACGGTAGTTGCTCCCGACACCAACCACCTTGGAACGGGGGATGACCGGGGAGAGAAGACGGGCGTCGCGCAGCTCCACCACCTCCCCCGTAGCCTCCGGCAGGGAGAACAACGGGTCCCCCCTGAGGACCAGGAGGTGGCCGTCACAGTCCCCGGAGGGAGTGGTCTCAGTGTCCGGAACTCCCTGGACGATGCCGTAACGCGGCTCGTCACCGGTAGAGAAGCGCGCAATCCTCATAGGGAGAGCCTAAGGCCTGCCAGGAGGCTGCCTGCCCCATCCCACCTGGTGGTGTTGTCGGCAGGTGCCGACTGCCCCTGCCGGAGCCACGGGCAACCTGCTACGGTCACGTGGGTCAGGCCTTGTCCTCGGGCTGCGCCGTCGCCAGCGACTCCGGCACGTTGTCCGGGGTGGACCACACCTGGCCCGGAAGGACTCCGGGCAGATGGGGGTTGCTTGTGGACACGAAGCGGATCTGCCTGGCCTGCCCCTGACGTACCGCCGCGTTCTGGGCCTCCCAGTCCCGCAGCGCCCCAAAGGCCCACCGTCCCAGGAGGATGACGGCGACGATGTTGATGACGGCCATAACCCCCATGGCGATGTCCGACAGGTTCCACACAAGCTCCAGGCTGGCCACAGAGCCACTGAACGTGGCCACCACGATCATGGACCTCAGGAACAGGTGACCGGAGGTGCGCGAGCCCCGACGTAGGAAGTCGACGTTGATCTCGGCGTAGGTGTAGTTACCCAGGAGGGAGGAGTAGGCGAACACGAAGATGACGACCGCCATGAGCCCCTCGGCCCACGGGCCCAGGACGGCCGCGACCGACTGGGCTGTCAGGGTGTTGGCGTTGAGTGTGTCCGCCACCGCGGGGTCAGGGCTGTAGACCCCTGACAGCAGCACGATGAGGGCAGTAGCCGTGCACACGACCATGGTGTCCATGAACACCCCGAAGGACTGGATGAAGCCCTGGTTGACCGGATGAGGAGTCGAGGCGGTAGCAGCGGCGTTGGGTACCGACCCCTCCCCCGCCTCGTTGGAGAACAGGCCCCGCTTCACCCCGTTGATCACCGCTGCGGTAATACCACCCGCCGTGCCGTAGAAGGCCTCCTGCAGGCCGAAGGCACCCTGGAGGATCATGCTGAACGCCCCCGGAATGGCCCGGATGTTGACAAGGAGGATCACCACGGCAAGCACCGCGTACAGCAGCGCCATGACCGGGGCCACCCACTCGGTGATACGGGCCACGCGTCGAATCCCCGGAAGACGACCGGGCCGGTGATCGCGACCAGGACCACGGCGGTCAGCCACCTGTTGACCCCGAAGGTCCCCTCCAGCGCGCCAGAGATGGCGTTGGCCTGGGTGGCCTCGTAGGCGAAGCCAAAGACGAAGGTAATGATGACGGCAAAGACCGACCCCAGAACCTCGACCCCAGCCCCCGGGAGATGTAGTAGGCAGGACCGCCCCGGAAGGTTCCGTCGGGGCTGGCGACCTTGTACATCTGGGCCAGGGTGGACTCGACGAACCCTGTCGCCATTCCCACCAGGGCCACGACCCACATCCAGAACACCGCACCGGGACCGCCCAGCGTGATAGCGATGGCGACACCGACGATGTTGCCCGTCCCCACCCGGGAGGCCAGCCCGACGGTGAAGGCCTGGAAGGCGGAGATACCACCCGCGGTGTTGCTGCGGGATCTGGCGATGGTCGCGATCATGCGCCCGAAGAGACGCAGCTGGACACAACGCGTGCCCACGGTGAAGTAGATACCTGCAGCGAGGAGCAGCCACGCCAGGACCTGGGTGTAGAACCGGTCGCTGACATCAGCCAGGAAGGCAGTAGGCGCGTCAAGGACGCTGGCGCTGACGACGAACTGGCCACAGGGCATGGTGCCTCCAGGGGTGCCGGCACGCGCACCCGACCCACCTAGCAGCCGAGACAGCCGATCCCCGTAGGAGAAGAGGCCCTGGCACCGGGGAGGTCGGGCAGGACAGTCCCCGGTCGTCCCGGAACCAGCGAGGCGGGAGCAGGTGGAACGTGATGTGGACGAAGATCCCGGGAGGATAGAAGAGTGCCTGTTTCGTCCTCGTAACGTCTCCGTGCGGCGGTCTCGGGAAGAGACGGCAGGAGCTCGTCCCCCAGTCGGCTGCCCCCAGCACCAGGGCTCTAAGACGGTACCCCAGGCTGGCCCGCGCCCCTAGTCAGCCTGAGGTACCACCGGGCTCCTACTGCCCTGGCCCTGTGCTGCCAGGGGCCACGCACCAGTGGTGAGAGGTGCAGGCAAGTAGGGGGAGTCGGCATGGAACTCGGGCTGCGTCAGGACCGCCGGACCAGGCACGTCTTCGCTCCTCCCCGGGGACGGCCCGACAATCCGGGCGCCGCGCTGAGCCTCCCAGTCCCGCAGCGCACCGACGACCCACCGCCCCAGCAGAGCCAGGGCGGTCAGGTTGAGGATGGCACCCATCCCCAGAAGGACGTCCGCCAGTGTCCACACGGTGGTCAGAGGCTGGACCGCTCCCAGGGCGCCACAGCACACGGCGGCGACCTGAAGGCAGTAGGAGGCCAGGGGGGAGCGTGTGAGGTAGTCCAGGCAGACCTGGGCGTAGGAGAAGGCTCCGATGATCGTGGTGTAGGCCAGGACCATGACCAGGACCGCCATAGGCCACCGAGTCCACTCCCCCACCAGCCCGGCCACGGCGTCCTGTGTCAGGTGCCCAGCGGCGTCGTCACTGGTCGCTCCCGCGATGTCAACGCGCCGCCCGGCCACGAGGATGACCAGGGCGGTCGCCGTGCAGACCACGAGCGTGTCCACGACGACGCCGAAGGCCTGGATAAGACCCTGCTGGACCGGGTGGGAGACGGTTGCCGACCCTGCGGCACACGCGGAGCCTCCCAGGCCCGCCTCGTTGGAGAACAGTCCTCGGCGCACACCGTTGAGGACGGCGGCCATGATCCCGCCGGCCACTCCCGCCAGCCCGGGACGCAGGCCCAGGGCGTGGGCAAAGATCGAGCGCAGGGCCTCCCAGGCCTCACCGGGGTGCGTCAACAGGATCACCAGGACGAGCAGGAGGTAGGACAGGGCCATAAACGGGGCCAGGTACTCAGCCACCCGGGCCATGGCACGCAGACCTCCCAGCAGGACGGGTGCCGTCAGGGCCGTGACCAGGAGCGCGCCGACCCAGGCGGGCAGGCCGCTGGCAGCACCCAGGGAGGCGGTGATGGCGTTGGCCTGCACCATGGGCATGGCCAGACCGTTGGCGACCATGAACACGACCGCGAAGATCCCGCCCATGACCGGCAGCCCCAGCCCCAGCGACATGTAGTGGGCCGGGCCTCCACGGAACGTCCCGTCGCCACGGCGCACCTTGAAGACCTGCGCCAGGGTGGACTCGGCAAAAGCGGTGGCCGTGCCGAGGACAGCTACCAGCCACATCCACAGAACCGCGCCCGGACCTCCCCAGGCCAGGGCCAGTGCCACCCCCACGATGTTGCCGGTGCCCACCCGGCAGGCCAGCCCTATGGCGAAGGCCTGGAAGGAGGAGATACCGCCTTGCGCCCCTGACCGTGATCCCGCCACAGCACCGGCGATACTGCCCGCGTGCCGCAGCTGGACCGCCCGGGTACGGACGGTGAAGTACAGGCCCACGGCCAGCAGCAGCCACACGAGCACCGTGGAGAAGAGGAGGTCGGAGGTACTGGTCAGGAACGACTGAAGAGCAGACATGATTCTCCTGGTTCTTCCGAGTGGGCTCTCCCGAAGCGGTCCCCGGGTCGTAACGGTGGCTACCAGGCCTCAGGAGCAGTGGCGCGGCTGGTGGTCCTGCGGTCCAGTCGGCAGGCCCTGCGCGCCATGAGGACCGGGGCCTACCGGAGGGGGACCTCGGCCCCCGGCTCCTCAGGCTCCCAGACACCCTCGACGACGTCACCGGGCAGGTAAGGGTTGGCGTGCCCGGAGAACACCGGGTCCCGGCCCTGCCGACGCTGGGCCTCGAAGTCGCGCAGCGCCCCCAGTGCCCAGGGCGCCAGCCACACGATAACCACCAGGTTGAGCAGGCCGAGCAGCCCCAGGGCGATGTCAGTCAGCGCCCACACCACGGGCAGTGTCAGCACGCACCCGGTAAAGGCCGCAGCAGTCAGCAGCACGCCAAAGGCCTGCTCGGCACGGTGCTGGCCGCCCAGGAAGTTGACATTGACCTGGGAGTAGGAGTAGCAGCCCAGGACGGTAGAGAAGACGAGGACGAAGATGAGCACCACCATGGGCCAGGTCGTCCACGACCCCAGGTGCTCCACCACGGCCTGCTGGGTCAGGACCGCCCCCACGAGGGAGTCGTTGCCAGGCTGGTAGGTGTCGGTGGCCAGGAGGATCAGCAGCCCGGTCGCCGTACACACCACGACCGTGTCCACGAAGACCCCGAAGCCCTGGATGAGCCCCTGCCGCACCGGGTGGGAGACCGTGGCCGTGCCGGCGGCGTTAGGCACGGTCCCCAGGCCGGCCTCGTTAGAGAACAGGCCGCGGCGCACACCGTTGACGAGCGCGGCGACCATGCCACCTGCGGTCCCGAACAGTGCCTGGTCGGCCCCGAAGGCGCCGCGCACGACAGAGACGAGCACCCCCGGGACCTCAGCGATATTGGCCACGATGACCACGAGGGCGACGACGACGTAGATCAGCGCCATGACCGGGGACAGCCACTCGGTCACCCGTGCCACGGACCTCAGCCCGCCCAGGACCACGGGACCGGTGAGCAGCACCAGGCAGACCCCGACCATCCACGGCTGGACGGAGGGCACGGTCGCGCTGACCACCCCCGCCAGGGCGTTGGTCTGGACCATGACCACGGTGCCGCCCACCGAGACGATGCACATGACCGCGAAGACGCTGCCTAGGAGCCGAGAGCCCAGGCCGTTCTTCATGTAGTAGGCGGGCCCGCCCCGGAAGGTGAAGTCGCGTCCCCTCTCCTTGAAGACCTGGGCCAGCGTGGACTCGGTGAAGCCCGTGGCCATGCCGATGACGGCCACCACCCACATCCAGAACAAGGCACCCGGCCCTCCGGCGACGACGGCGATCGCCACCCCGGCGATGTTGCCGATGCCCACCCGGGCCGCCAGTCCGACGGCGAAGGCCTGGAAGGAGGAGATCCCTCCGCGCGCACCCGTGCGCGAGCGCACCACGGAGGCCAGCATGGTGCCCCAGTGACGCACCTGGACGCCGCGGGTGCGCACGGTGAGGTAGATGCCTGCCCCCACCAGGAGGACCGCCAGGACGTAGGTGTAGAAGGTGTCGCTGACCAGCTCGAGGACGGTGGCAACCTGCTCCTCCAGGTTCACCGGCTCCTCGGCCTGGGCCGCCAGGGCCGGGGCCAGGACGTTGGGAAGGGCTCGTGTCACGGTCGAGGCTCCTTTCTTCTGTCTGCTGTGTCTGCTGCGGTGGCAGGGGGGCCTACCGGGAGTGCTGCGCAGCGTCGTCGGCTGATGCCTCGTCCCACACGTCCCCAGGGAGGGGGCCGGGCAGGTAGGGGTTGTCCCTGGCGACGAGAACGGGGACGGCTACGCCCGCGCGCTTCTGCGCCTCCCAGTCCCTCAGCGCTCCCAGGCCCCAGCCCGACAGGGCGAGGAGGGCGACGAGGTTGGTCACTGTCATGACCGCCATGGCGATGTCAACGGCGTTCCACACCACCTCCAGGGAGAGCAAAGCGCCCACCGTGGCGGACAGGACCGACAGCAGCCGCACCGCCCACGTGGCCCATCTCCTGCCCCCGGTCAGGAAGGACATGTTGGTGTCGGAGTAGACATAGGCGGCAATGATCGAGGAGTAGGCGAGCACGAAGACCAGCACAGCCATGGGCAGTACCGTCCAGGCTCCCAGCTCGTGGGCGACCGCCATCGTCGTGAGGGAGGAGGGGTCCGCTCCCGGTGCCTCCCACACCTGCGGGCCCGCGATGAGGATGACGAAGGCGGTGGCGGTGCACACCACGATCGTGTCGATGAACACGCCCAGGGACTGGATGAGGCCCTGGTGGACGGGGTGAGTGACCGTGGCCGTGGCAGCGGCGTTGGGAGCAGTGCCCTGGCCTGCCTCGTTGGAGAACAGCCCCCGCCTGGTGCCGTTGATGACTGCGGCCAGGATCCCGCCGCCCAGGCCGCCTACCAGGGGGCGGGGCGAGAAGGCGGAGGTGATGATCTCCCCGATGACGGTGAAGAACTGGCCAAGGTTGGCCAGACAGATGATGAGCACCATAACGATGTAGACCAGCGCCATGACCGGAGCCATCCACTCGGTGACACGAGCCACGGCCCGAACGCCGCCAAGCACCACCATGGCGGTGAAGACGAGGACGAGGGCGGCGATGACCAACTGGGCGGCACTGAGGCCGCCCAGGCCAGGAAGCGCCGAGCCGCCCGGCCCCACCGCTGACAGCAGCGTGCCAGCGATGGCGTTGGACTGCACCGAGGTGATGACAAAGCCACAGGTGACCACTGTGATGACCGCGTAGACGCCAGCCAGGACCCGGTTTCTCATCCCTCGGGCCATGTAGAAGGCGGGCCCGCCGCGGAAGGAGCCGTCGGGGTCGCGCACCTTGAACAGCTGGGCCAGGGTCGCCTCGAAGAAGGCGGTGGCCATGCCGACCAGGGCCACCACCCACATCCAGAACACGGCGCCCGGCCCTCCCAGCAGCAGGGCGGCGGCGACGCCGAAGATGTTGCCTACCCCGACCCGTGCGGCCAGGGAGATGGCGAAGGCCTGGAAGGAGGAGATTCCCCCGTGCGCGCCTGAGCGAGAGCCGAGGACCTGGCGCAGCATGCTGCCCAGGTGGCGGACCTGGACCACACGGGTACGCACGGTGAGAACCAGCCCGGTACCGATGAGGACCCACATGGTGACGTGAAGGGTCACCCAGTCGGCAACAGCCTGGAGGTCAGCAGCAAGAGCATCCATGAGACACGTAGGCCTTCCGGGTCGCGGCAGGGTACCGGCGCATGCTCTCACACCGGGTCAGGCCTAAGGAAACGCGACGGTCACGTCCTGGACGGGCCAGGGCCGTCACGGACCACCGCTGCTCACAAGGGCCAGTCAGGTCCCGTGAGACGATACTGGCATGACAGCCCCGGCCCTCAACGTCATGCTCGACTCCCTCATCCCGGCCGACGACCCGCAGCAGGCGCCCGAGCCCGAGGAGGTCTACCTGGCCTTTGCCGAGTGGGCCGAGTCGACAGGCCGCCCCCTCTACCCGCACCAGGATGAGGCGCTGTCCCAGATTCTTGAGGACCGCCACGTCATTGCTGCCACCCCCACGGGCTCAGGCAAGTCCGTCATCGCCCTAGCCGCCCACACCGCCTCCCTGGCCCGGGGCGGGCGCTCTTACTACACCGCCCCGCTCAAGGCCCTGGTCTCCGAGAAGTTCTTCGAGCTCGTAGGGCTGTTCGGTGTCGACAACGTCGGCATGGTCACCGGAGACACCTCCATCAACGCCGACGCGCCTGTCATCTGCTGCACCGCGGAGATCCTGGCCAACCAGGCGCTGCGCGAGGGCGAGGACATGGACGTCGACTGCGTCATCATGGACGAGTTCCACTACTACGCCGACCCGCAGCGAGGATGGGCATGGCAGGTCCCTCTCCTGGAGCTGCCCCGAGCCCAGATGGTGCTCATGTCAGCGACCCTGGGGGACGTCAGCTTCTTCGTGCGGGACCTGGAGGCGCGCACCGGCCGCCAGGTCGCTGTCGTCGACGACGCCGTGCGCCCCGTGCCCCTGGAGATGGACTACGTCGTGGAGCCGGTCGGCGAGCTCCTCCAGCGGCTCGTGGGCCAGGACAAGGCGCCGACCTACGTCGTCCACTTCTCGCAGAAGGAGGCCGTGGCGCGGGCGACCTCGCTGCTGAGCACGGACCTGGTGCCCAGGTCCCGCAAGGAGGAGACCGCCCGGGCGCTGGGCGACGTCCGCTTCGCCAAGGGATTCGGGACCACGCTGTCTCGGCTGCTGCGCAGCGGGATCGGGGTGCACCACGCCGGGATGCTTCCGCGCTACCGCAGGCTCGTCGAGCGCCTGGCCCGCGAGGGGCTGCTCGCCGTCGTCTGCGGGACCGACACCCTGGGAGTCGGCATCAACGTACCTATCCGCACCGTGGTCCTGACCTCCCTGGTGAAGTTTGACGGGTCCCGAGAGCGTCATCTCACAGCACGGGAGTTCCACCAGGTTGCTGGACGGGCCGGACGAGCAGGCTTCGACACCCGCGGCTACGTGGAGGTCCAGGCCCCGGAGCACGCCATCGACAACGCCCGGGCGCTGGCCAAAGCGGGCGACGACGAGCGCAGACGGCGCAAGGTCGTGCGCAGGAAGGCCCCTCCCGGCCGGGTGAGCTGGACGGAGGGGACCTTCGAGCGGCTGCGCGACGCTGCCCCGGAGACGCTGACCAGCCAGTTCCAGGTCACCAGCACCATGGTGCTGGCCCTTATGGAGCGACCCGGCGACCCGGTAACCCACATGGCCGCACTGCTGGGGCGAGCCCACGTGACACCTGCGCAGCGGCGCGTGCACGTGCGCCGAGCACTGGACATCTACCGGTCCCTGCGCACCGCAGGGGTGGTGGAGCACGTCTCCTCCGCCCAGGCCGCCGCGGACGGGCGGCCCCGCCTGCGCCTGGCGGTGGATCTTCCCTGGGAGTTCGCCCTCAACCAGCCCCTGGCACCCTTCGCCCTAGCTGCCATGGACCTGCTGGGCGTAGACTCCCCCAGCCACACGCTGGACGTGGTCTCAGTGGTGGAGTCCACGCTGGAGGACCCCCGTCCGCTCCTGTACGCCCAGCAGAAGGCCGCCCGGGCAGAGGCAGTGGCAGCCATGAAGGCCGAGGGCCTGGACTACGAGGAGCGCATGGCGGCCCTGGAAGAGGTCACCTGGCCGCGTCCCCTGGCTGACTTGCTGACCCCTGCCCTGGAGATGTACCGGACCGCCAACCCGTGGGTAGCCGAGTACGAGCTCTCCCCGAAGTCCGTGGTGCGGGAGATGGTGGAGAACGCCATGACCTTCTCCGACCTGGTGGCCCGCTACGACCTGGGGCGCAGTGAGGGCGTCATCCTGCGTTACCTCACCGACGCCTACCGGGCGCTGCGCCAGGTCGTGCCCGAGGAGCACCGCACCCCGGAGGTGCTCGAGCTCGTCGAGTGGCTGGGCGAGCTGGTACGGGCAGTCGACTCCTCCCTTCTGGACGAGTGGGAGGCGCTGGGGGCCGCCCAGGCAGGGGCGCTGGAGACGGCGGCGCAGACGCAGGAGACGGTCATCGTGGGCCCGGGCTGGCGGCTCGGGGAACCCTCGGCGGGTGTGGAGCGACCCTTCGGCGCCGATGCTGACGGCAAAGTTGCCCTCACCCGCAACCTGCACGCCTTCCGGGTGGCGGTCCGCCGTGAGATGTTCCGCCGCGTGGAGCTAATGGCTCGTGACGACGTCGAGGCGCTGGGACGCCTGGACGCCTCCTCCGGGTGGGGTGAGGACCGGTGGGACCAGGTGCTGGGCCGCTACTGGGAGGAGTACGACTGGATCGGCACCGACACCTCCGCCCGCGCGGCCGCCCTGGCTCCTCTGGAGGAGGATCCGGACGAGGCTGCGCTGGCCGCTGCGGGTGTCAGCGAGAGGCTGCGTGAGGCCCTGGAGGTACAGGGCCGACAAGTGTGGCTGGCCACGCAGGTTGTCGACGACCCCGAGGGGGACCACGACTGGCGCCTGACGGCCCTGGTCGACCTGGCCGAGTGCGATCGCGAGGAGCGGGCCGTCGTCCACCTGCTGCGCGTGGGTCCGCAGGGCTGAGCAGGCACGCCCGGACCCAACGGGCGCCCCGGCAGGTCATCACCGGAAGATCATCACCGGAAAAGATCATCACCGAAGTCATCACTGTCCTCGGTGCTGCCCGGGCGGCCCCGATCGCTCCGGCCAGGACCGCGGTGTCATCGGGCGTCGTACGGCAGCACCCGCCAACCAGCCGCACTCCTGCCTCGACCCACTCCGGGACCAGGGCGGTGAAGCGTCCCGTTCCCGGACAGGCGTCCACGTCTTGGTCACCGGGTCGTAGCTGTCGCCCGAGTTGGGGTAGGCCACCAGCGGCTTGGCCGTGGAGCGACGCAGCACGGGAAGCGCCCGGGCCACGGTCTCGGGCGCCACGCAGTTGAGGCCGACGGCCACCACCGCCGGATGGGTGTCGGCCCATGCGGCAGCCTGGGCCAGAGGCGTACCGTCAGCCAGGTGGGCGCCGTCAGGCCGGACCTGGAAGGAGACCCAGCACTCGGCACCGGGAGCGGTCTGCGCCAACACCGTGGTCACGAGCCGGGCCTCGTCAAGACGGGGCATGGTCTCCAGGGCAAAGACGGTGAGCCCCTGGGCGGCAAGGGCCTCAATGCGCGGGCGGTGGACCCGCTCCAGCTGGCTCTGGCTCACCTCGTAGGCGCCGGTGTACTCCGACCCGTCAGCCAGGAACGCGCCGTAGGGGCCCAGAGCACCAGCCACGAACGGGCGCGGTCGCTCTCCAGGTGCTGGGTGGCCCGCCCCTTCGCCCTCTTCCAGGGACGTTCCTCCTCCCTGGGACCGCCCCGGTGCTGACCCGAACGTGCCCGCAGGCCCGCCACGGGCTGTCGCGGCCTGGCCCGCCGCAGCCAGGGCCAGGCGGGCCGAGGAGGCGATGAGGTCACGCGCACCGGCCTCGTCGTAGCCCACGTCAGTCAGCGCCGGGACGCTCGCCTGGTAGGAGTTCGTCTCAATGACGTCGGCTCCGGCAGCAAGGTAAGCAGCGTGGACCTCAGTGACGGCACCGGGGGCGTCCAGCAGGGCCTGGGCCGACCACAGCGTCCGGCTCGTGTCCACGCCCCTGGCCTGGAGCTCGGTACCCATGGCACCGTCGAGGACGAGGGTCCCGCTGGCGAGCGCCCCTGCCAACGAGGAGGCGACGGGCACGCGCGGCCCCGGTCCCGTGGGAGGCGTCGGACCAGCCAACCTGCCCGCGCCGGGAAAGCTGCTCATACCACGAGCATAGCGCGGCCCGTTCACCCTGTGAGAAGCCCGGGCGCCGCGTTGCGAGCAGGAATACCGTCCGCCTATGGCCTCCACCGATTCTGTCGTGACGAGCCCCCACACCGCTGCCCCGTCGGCGGCCGCACCCGGCCCCGCCCACGTGACAGCCCTGGAGCGCCGCATGAGCAGGCGACATCTCATGATGATCAGCTTCGGCGGAGTCATCGGGACCGGCCTGTTCCTGTCCACCGGCTACACAATCAACCAGGCCGGCCCCTTCGGCACCGTCCTGGCCTACGCCGTCGGAGCCCTCATCGTCTACCTGGTCATGATGTGCCTGGGCGAGCTGAGCGTGGCCATGCCCTTCACCGGGGCCTTCCACGTCTACTCGCGCACCTACATCGGTCCGGCCACCGGGTTCGTCACCGCCGTCCTGTACTGGCTGACGTGGACAGTCGCCCTGGGCAGCGAGTTCACCGGCGCGGCCATGATCATGAACGGGTGGTTCCCGGCCGTGCCCGTGTGGGTGTGGGCAGCGGCCTTCATCACGCTGGTGCTGGTGCTCAATATGGTCTCGGTCAGGGTCTTCGCCGAGGCGGAGACCCTGCTGTCAGGCGTCAAGGTCATCGCAATCATTCTGTTCATCATCATTGGCGGGGCCGCCGTCGTAGGCCTGCTGCCCTACGAGGGCGCCACCTCGGCCCCACTGCTGTCCAACCTGACCTCAGGAGGGCTCTTCCCCAACGGCTTCGCGGCGGTGTTCACCACAATCCTCGCCGTCAACTTCGCCTTCTCCGGCACCGAGCTGATCGGGATCACCGCCGGGGAGGTCAAGGACCCGGCAGCCACGATCCCCCGAGCTATCCGGGCCACCCTGGCGCGGCTGGTCGTCTTCTTCATCGGCTCCGTGCTCGTCATCGCGGCGCTCATCCCCTGGAGGCAGGCAGGTGTGGAGGAGAGCCCCTTCGTCACGGTCCTGTCCCGGATCGGCGTCCCCTTCGCCGACGACCTTATGAACGTCGTCATCCTCACCGCCATCCTGTCAGCGGCAAACTCGGGCCTCTACGCCTCGACACGCATGCTGTGGTCCCTGGCGAACGAGGGAACCCTGCCTGCGCTCCTGGCCCGGACCAACCGGTACGGGGTTCCCGCCCTGGCTATGGCCCTGTCCATGGTCGGGGGCCTGGCCGCGCTGCTAACCTCCGTCTACGCCGCCTCCACCGTGTACCTGGTGCTGGTCTCGGTCTCGGGCCTGGCAGTCGTGCTGGTGTGGGTGACCATCGCGGCCTCGCACTACCAGTTCCGCCGCCGCTGGCTGGCTGAGGGTCACAGCCCTGAGGATCTGGCCTACAGGGCACCGGGCTACCCGTGGGTGTCCCTGGGTGCCCTGGTGCTGTCCGCGGCGTCGTGCCTGCTCATTGTCTTTGACCCCCTCCAGCGTCCGGCGCTGGCGATTACCGCCGTCTTCCTGGCAGTCTGCTACGCCGGGTACTGGGCAGTCTCACGCAGGATCAGCCTGTAGGCCCTGCGCACACGCTATGTCGCAGGCGGCTGGCTCTCACAGTGGTGCGGGCAGGTCCCCCGTACGGCCTCAGCGCAGCCCGAGGACGAGCACGCGCTCACAGCCCGAGGCGTAGGCGGCGGGAGTCCACGACCCGCTTGCCGAAGGGGAAGCAGGTCACCGGGATGAGCTTGATATTGCCGACAGCCAGCGGGAGGCCGATGATGGTGACGGCCTGGGCTGCCGCTGTGGTCACGTGCCCCACAGCCAGCCACAGGCCTGCGACCAGGAACCAGACCAGGTTGGCCAGCCCGCTCATGGCACCCGCTCCCGGGACAGGGACCACCTCCCGCCCAAAGGGCCACAGCACGTAGCCAGCAATCCGAAAGCAGGCGATCCCAGCCGGCAAGGTGACCACCAGCAGGCAGGCGAGGAACCCAAAGAAAAGGTAGCCCACAAAGAGCCAGAAGCCTCCGAAGGCGACCCAGATAACGTTGAGGACGGTACGCACACCCGCATGTCTAGCACGATTGCGGACGCAGGGCCTCCGTGGGCGCAGCGGTACCGGTCAGCCTCCCATGAGTGCCTGACCGGCCAGGCCACAGGCGCACGCACAGATCAGGGAGGCCAGGGTCCCGATGATGAACCGCTCCGCGGCCCCGGGGCTTTCTTGGAGGTCCGCCCAGCGCCCCAGGCCCTTGACGGCAACGACGACAACAACCATCTCAGCGTGACCGCTCAGCAGTGCCCCGGTCGTGGCCAGCCGTTCCAGCATCCCGATCCAGGTTCCACCGCGTAGTACCAGCGGAGCCGTGCTGTCCACCTCCGCCCTGTCCAGGACGGGGACATGGTGTCCGTCCAGTGAGGCGGCACGTCCCGCAGGAGGCTCCGGAACGCGAGCCACGCGCAGCACGCCAACGACAGCACCCCACCCTCCTAGGACCGAGATGACCAACGTCACGAGCACGACCACAGCAGGCATCTCATGTACCTCCTACGTGCGCCGGCACCGGGCTGACACGCGGGTCGGCAGACCGGTCAAGGGTGTTAAGAAGTGCCAGGAGAACCGGGAGAGCCTCCTTCTCCTCCGCCAGGCCCGAGGCGATTCGCCGCTGCGAGAACGCCTGTTCCGTCACTGCCAGCCTTCGTGCCGCCTGCTGCCCGCTCACACCGCTCTCGACCAGGTCCACCGCCTCCCACTGCAGGCGGGAGCGTCGGGCCAGGAGGAGGGCCTGGAGCCGCAGGACCGCCTGCGCCCGGGCAGCCGCCTCCGGGTCCTCGCCACGCACCGCCAGCGGTACTCGGGACCTCTTGGCAGCATCGACGGCCTCACGCGCCGCCACGAAGGCCGCACCGCTCCCTGAGCGCGCGCCTCCGTCGGCACCCACGCGGCCGGCCCCTCCACCGATTCCGACGTACCAGCAGCCAGCACGTATAGCAGCGCGTACAACCGTGTACAGGGCCGCTGCGTCAGCGGGGACTCCCTGGACCTCGTCGCCTGCGGTCCGCTCAAAGGGGGCGATGACGCACACGTCGGAGACGGAGCGCAGCAGCGCAGGCACAGCGTCACCGGTAGAGCGGGAGGCCTTTTGGTCCATGGTGACGACAAGCACCTGTCAAGGGTGGCACCCCGCCCCGCACTGGTCAAGGCGCTCACCTTGATACACCTAGATCAAGGTGAGCGCCTTGACCAGGGGCTCACGTTGACGCGGACGGCCAGGGCAGCCTCCCGAGCCTTACCAGAAGACCCGCTGGGCGATAGCGTCCGCGAAGCCGTCCAGCGCCTCCGACGAGGTCCCCAGGTAGAGGGCGGCGTCAATGAGCGAGACCTCCATGAGGTAGAAGCCGCCCCTGCCGTCACTGACGACGTCCACCCGGTTGAAGAGCAGCTGGACGTCACGCCCGGAGGTCTCCTTGATGAGGGTGTGGATGGCCTTGCGGACACGCTCCCCCCACAGCCACTCCTGCTCGCTGGGGTCACGGGCGGCGACCTCCTCTCCGTGCACCTCGTCGGTGGCGCGGAAGGACGGGTGGAGCATCGGGTCCTTCTCCACCGCGTGGGAGAGCACCCCGTTGAAGTAGACCAGGGACACCTCCCCCTGCCGGTCCACCTCCTCCAGGTAGCGCTGGACCATCACCGAGCGCCCCCGGCCCAGGTGGTGCACTGCGTCGCTGATCGCCGCCGACCGGGAGCCGGCGTCAGTGGCCGTGTAGCGGCCGGTCCCGCGACCTCCAGAGGAAATTGCGGGCTTGACCACAAAGTCCCCGTAGGCGGGAAACCTGGTGTGGACCTGGTGCTTGGAGTAGCCCGCACCCGGCTCCAGCCAGGTGGTGGGGATCGTGGGGACCCCCAGCTCCGCCAGGCGGACGAGGTAGTGCTTGTCAGAGTTCCACGCGACGACGTCAGGCTGGTTGAGCAGCCGGGGCACCGAGCGGGTCCAGGCCAGGAAGTCCGCGTAGGTGCGCGTAACCGCGTAGTCACGCACGCTGCGCAGCACCACCGTGCCCGAGTCCCCCCAGTCCACCTCCGGATCGTCCCACACGGCGACCCTCGGCTCGATCCCGCGCTGACGCAAGGCGTCGGGCAGGCCGCGGTCGTCCTCGTCAAGCTCGGGGTAGTCCTTGGAGGTAGCCAGGGTCACGACGGGATCAGTCACGTGGCCCACGGTACCGCAGCAGCCAGGCTCACGACGGCGCACCACCCCGGGCAACCCGCAGTCCCTGCCAGCCTCCACCTGTCTCCCACCGAACCTCTACCACCACCTCACCAGCACTACCGCTGCGTCCAGAAACGCCCCACGCTCCCCGCTCCCGAGACCGGCCTGGGGCAGTCTCGGCCAGCACCCTCGGCCAGCATCTGCCAGCGCCCGCCCTCCGGGGTCGAACAGGAAGCCGCTACGCGGGGATCCGTGGGCAGCGGCACCACCAAAAGCGCCCCGTCACCTGAGATATCTGGCACAGTGGGGCGGTTTCAGACCTCTCTGGCTGGACTGACACCGGCCCACCTCGTAGAGTCTCCCTCTGGCACCAGGCACCGTTAGCTCAATTGGCAGAGCAACTGACTCTTAATCAGTGGGTTCAGGGTTCGAGTCCCTGACGGTGTACCAGACCCGGCCTCGGCCGGGACGCCAGCCCGTGCCTGGCTGCGCACCGCTAGCTCAATTGGCAGAGCAACTGACTCTTAATCAGTGGGTTCAGGGTTCGAGTCCCTGGCGGTGTACCACGGCGGACCACAGGGACTTCCCGCTCTCCGGGAACTCCCAGGCCCCTCATCACGAGGGGCAGGCCCCGCCCGCCTCTGGGGACGGGTGCCGCCACGCCCCAGGGCTATCAGCAGGGGCAGGGACCAGGTCGTCGGCCAGAGTCTGTCGGCAGGCACCCAGCCTGCCCGTTGGCACGGCAAGCCGCCCCGGCGTGCAGACGGTAGCGCCCGAGCTGCCGCCACTGAGGCCGTCAACCCGGCCCGGGACGAGCGCCCTCCACAGGCTCCGGCCGTGGCGCGTCGTCAGGGCGCCAGCCAGGCAGCAGCACTGCGGCGCCCTGAGAACGTCATAGCCCAGTAGTGGCAACAACGACAGTCCCGCCCGCACAGCGCGACACCGCGACGACTCAAGACAATGACAGGACGTTACAGGACGTTAAGGAGCACAGATGAGCACGCAGACAATCAGCAGCACAGCACCAGCCCGTACAGCAGGCTTGTCGGGAGCACCTGCCCGCCAGATCAAGCCACGACATGACGCCGCCTCGGCCATGACGTGCGCCTGCGCCCTCGGGACCCCTCTGTGGGTCCGACGTGAGCAGGCCGAGCGCGAGCTCGACGCCGCGCAGGCTGAGGTCGCCTCCCTGCCTGTCGGAACCTCCCCCTCCCGCCTGGAGCGCGCCCAGGAACGCCTCACAGCCGCCCGAGGAGCCCTGGAGAACCTGAGGTACCCCGAGACCGACGGCGACCGCGAGAAGAGCCCGGCGGCCCTGGCCGCCTGAGTCCCGCCGGGAGCGGTCCTCCCACATCCTCAACCATATCCTCAGCCGTCTCCTGAGAGCGAACTCCGTAGGTCCGTGCGTGGCACGCAGCCGCTCAGGGCGGCTCCCGGTGAGAGGATCGTCCACATTGTGTGCGCCAAAGGAGGACCAGAGGAGGACTCATGCCCCACCTGTCAGCCGGAGACGCTGCTCCGGGCTTTACCCTGCCCGACGCCACAGGACAGAATGTGAGCCTCAGCGACCTGCTGTCCCGTAGCGATGCAGGGCTGGTTGTCTACTTCTACCCCAAGGCGTGCACGCCAGGGTGCACCAAGGAGGCCTGTGACTTCCGCGACTCGGTAGAGAGCCTGGGGGTGCAGGTTACCAGGTGGTCGGCATCTCTCCTGACTCCCCTGCCACCCAGG
Source organism: Actinomyces lilanjuaniae (assembly GCF_003606385.1). Taxonomy (NCBI): domain Bacteria; kingdom Bacillati; phylum Actinomycetota; class Actinomycetes; order Actinomycetales; family Actinomycetaceae; genus Actinomyces; species Actinomyces lilanjuaniae. The sequence continues at coordinate 2,055,740 of NZ_CP032514.1, forward strand.
CCAGGTTCTCTGAGCGCCACAGTCTCCCCTTCCCCCTGCTCTCCGACGTCGACCACTCGGTCATGGAGGCCTGGGGGGCCTGGGGCGAGAAGAAGAACTACGGCCGGACCTACACCGGCGCGATCCGCTCGACTGTCGTCGTGGCACCGGACGGCAGTGTCGTCCTGGCGCGGTACAACGTCAGGGCCACCGGCCACGTCGCGAGGCTGCGCGCCGAGCTGGGTCTGGACCAGCCCAGCGCGTCGGACTGAGACGGCCTTGCGCACCCCCGCCCACAGGAAGGTAGAGTGCGGGTCGAGCGCGAGTGGCGGAACTGGTAGACGCCCCAGGTTTAGGTCCTGGTGCCTTCGGGCGTGAGGGTTCGAGTCCCTTCTCGCGTACTGTGGATACGGTGTGAGGGCACTCCCCCCGCGTCCCAGCGCTGATCGTCCCAGCGGCGATGCCGACCGGGCGGTACCAGGCAGCAGGGAGGCGCAGGGTGCTGCCCGGATCGCAGAGGTCCCCTGGGAGAGGACAGCATGGTAAAAGAGCACGCACGGCGCACCGTCCTTGCCAGCACTCTGGCGTCGCTGGCCTCGTTACCCCTCTCCGTGTGCGGGTGTGCCCCGGTCTCGGACAGCGGCCAGGCGGCAGGAGCGCGGACCGGCTCAGGCACCTCCCCCAGGATCATCACCAGCCCGGCGGCAACGGCCTCGCAGGGGGAACACACCCCGATCATCGTCCGCGTCAACGGGACCGCCTACCCGGCGCACCTCAACGGGACACAGACAGCACAGGCGCTGGTGGCCCGACTCCCCCTCACCGCCTCCTTCCGGGACTACTCCCCGTATGTGGCAAAGAAGGTCGCGGACCTGGACGAGCCGCTCGACCACGACCAGATGCCCAACGACGACCCGGTGGCTGGTGACATCGTCTACTGGTCATACAAGCAGCAGATTGCCCTCTACTGGAGGGCGGCGTACCGGTACATCGATACTCACGTCATCGGTACCTTCGACTCCTCGGAGGGGGTGTCGGCCGTCCAGGCACTGACCCCCCAGGACGAGGTCGTCATCGCCCTGGCATAGAACAGCCCGCTGAGGGGCTCGCAGTGACCCGTCGGCCCTCCTACCCAGGTCTGTCGTGAAAAGGACCGCACATGACACACGCGTACTCTCCCCACAGCTACCCAGGCGGGGTCACTCCCTTCTCCCTCACCAACAGGGGCGAACGTGGCGCAGCATGGGCACTTCTCGCAGTCGGGACTCTTGCTGCCCTCTTCGACCTGTGGTGCCTGCTCGTGATGGTCCCTGACGGCATGCCTGTCTCTCTCCTGTGCGTCGTAGCCCTTCCCGGAGTGATACTGCTGTGCGCGGGCGTGCTCGGGCTGCGAAGACGACTAGGACTGACCGCCGACGCAAGGGGACTGACCCTGCTAACCCCCCGGAGTACCCGCTACCTGGGCTGGGACCAGGTACGCGGCAACCTGCACGTCGTCGTCACAGGCAGCTCCCTAGGCAGGACAACGGTAGGTGTCGCCGTCCTTGTCGACGGCGCACCCGTGGAGCTGCCCTGCACCACCGTCAGCGGGAGCAGCCAGGAGGCTGCCAGCCAGCGTGCCCAGACCATCATCAACGAGGTCCTCGCTCGCGATCCTGGTCCAGGCTACGTCGCACGCGGGGAAAACCGCGCTCAGGACGCCCAGGCGGCCTGCAGCCACGCCTCCCGCCCCCCGAGGCTCGTCCTTGAGGAGCCGGACAGCCTGCAGGAAAAACGGGCTACGGTCAACATCGTCGGAGCGTGCACCTCAGGGACGTTCCTCGTGCTGGGCAGCGTCTTCCTCATTGAAGGAGGTACCGATGCCCTGGGCACCGTCATGGCCGCCCTCTTTGCCGCAGCCGGAGGGCTGAGTCTCGTCGCATGCCTGGCGCGCTACCAGCGGGGCAAGGCCCCGCACCGTACTGTGGTGGACTCCTCCGGAATCACCGTCTACTCCGGGAGCCGCACACAGGTGCTGTCCTGGACGGAGGCCAGAGGGCACCTGGCCGCCAGTGCGGCGGAGATACACGGAGGCAGGGTGCGGCTGGGGTGGGTCGCCACTCTGCGGTTCCAGGACGGTCACCGTACCGTGCGCCTGGTCGGTGCCAGTGTTCAAGGACACAGCAGATCCGCTGCTCTGGAGGCCGCCCGGACGCGCCTGGCACACATCGCCTCCTACGATCCGGCCAGCATCCGCTCACCCCTGTCAGCCCCGCAGCGCTGACACGCGGCCGAAGGCGGCGGCCCGGCGCACCTGTAACGACCAGCGTCGGCAGCCCGGGCCGCACCCGCCTGATCCGCCGCCCCTGCGCGTCTAGTCGTCGTGCTGGACGACCTCGAAGCCCAGGACCTCAATGCTCATCCCGCGGCGCACGTCGTCACTGTGATCGGCACCAGAGCGCGCCGCCAGCCAGGCCTGGTAGTCCTCACGGGAGTCCCACCTGGTCACCACGAAGTAGCGGTCCTCCCCGACGACGGGACGCAGCAGCTCAAAGCTCTGGAACCCCTTCGAGGTGTCCACGGCCCGCTTGCGCGCCGCAAAGCGCTGCTCGATCTCAGCCTCCGCACCCTCAGGATAGGTCAGGGCGGTAATGTTGACATAGGTCATGGCTCTTCTCTCCTCACTGCGGCAGAGCCTCGGTGCTCTCGGCGCCTCCACCGCGACGACTCCGTGTGAGGCTATCCTATGCTGCCTACACCAAGGTCGGGCTGTCACCAGGCTGGGGACAGCCGCCCTGCCGCAGACCCCGCGCCCGAGTGCCCAGGTACCCTGTTCCGCGTGACCAACACCAGCACCTCCCGCTCCTTCACCCGCCGTGACGGTCGTTCCACCGACCAGCTGCGCCCCGTGACCATCACCCGCCACTGGCTGGACCACGCCGAGGGCTCCGTCCTCATCACCTTTGGTCGTACCCGGGTCCTGTGTGCCGCCTCCTTCACCGAGGGCGTGCCACGCTGGCGCAAGGGCAGCGGCGAGGGCTGGGTCACCGCCGAGTACGCGATGCTGCCACGAGCCGGTTCGGAGCGCTCGGGACGTGAGTCGGTACGAGGAAAGGTGGGGGGCCGCACCCACGAGATCTCCCGGCTGGTCGGGCGCTCTCTGCGCGGCGTCGTCGATGTCGCCGCCCTGGGTGAGAACACGATCACGCTAGACTGCGACGTCCTCCAGGCGGACGGCGGTACCCGTACCGCCGCCATCACCGGCGCTTACGTAGCCCTGGCGGACGCCGTGTCCTGGGCCACCTCCAAAGGCCTCATCAGTGCCCGCCCCGGCAGACCGGTGCTGTCCGACTCCCTGTCCGCGGTCTCGGTCGGCATTATCGACGGCGTGCCCTGCCTGGACCTCCCCTACGAGGAGGACGTGCGTGCCCACACTGATATGAACGTGGTCCAAACCGGCTCAGGACGCTTCATCGAGGTGCAGGGCACTGCCGAGCACGCAGCCTTCGACCGCTACGAGCTGGACGCGCTGCTAGACCTGGCGACCGAGGGGAACAGGACATTGGCCCGCCTCCAGAGCCAGGCGCTGGAGGGACCTGCCGACACGCCCCGCACCGTCTCCTCCCCGTCCCCCTCCTCCGCGTCAGACCACCACGTCCTGACCGTCCCCGGAGCCTGAGCCATGAACCTGGAAGCCTCCCTCCGGACCGAACGCGTTCCGGCCCAGGCACGCCTGGTCCTGGCCACGCACAATCCCAGCAAGCTGGCGGAGCTCCACGACATCCTGGCCCCCCTGGTACCCGGCCTGGCCCCTGGGGCGATCATCTCCGCAGCCGCCCTCAAGGCCCCCGAGCCCGTCGAGAACGGGCTCACCTTCGCGGACAACGCCCTGCTCAAGGCGCGCGCCCTGGCAGCGGCCTGCCGTCTTCCTGCCGTGGCTGACGACTCCGGACTGTGCGTGGACGTGCTCGGCGGCGCCCCTGGGGTCTTCTCCGCCCGCTGGTGCGGGCACCACGGCGACGACACCGCCAACCTCACCCTCCTGCTCAACCAGCTGCACGACATCGACGACCCACACCGCACGGCTCGCTTCACCTGCGCCGCGGTGCTGGTCGTACCCGAAGAAGCAGCGGGCGCAGCCGCCCAGGAGCGGGTCGTCACCATGGAACGCCACCTGGAGGGCAGGCTGGCGCACGAGCCTCACGGCCACAACGGCTTCGGCTACGACCCGGTCTTCGTCCCCGCCAGCGAGGACGCGCCCGGCGGCGCAGGCCGCACGACGGCACAGATGGAGCCCGCTGAGAAGAACGCCGTGTCCCACCGGGGTCAGGCCTTCCGCGCCCTCGCCCCTGTTCTGGCACCACTACTGGCCTGAGGGCCAGGTGTCGGCCTTCGCCGTCACCCAGGCACGCCTCCCGCCCGAACGTCCTGCGTAGCACCGCACCGGCTTACGATTACGACGCCATGCCGGGCTACACCCTGCCCTCCCCCTGGTCGGCCTCCTGCTCAGAGATCCTGCGGGCCAAGGGGGCGGGAACCAGGGAGTCGTGGGCACGCACGTACCCGTAGAGCCAGCGCCACCCTCCCAGGAAGACCAGGAGGAAGGTACCGGTCATCACCGCCCAGGAGACGTGCCTGTCCAGGGGAGCGGCCCCCTGCCCAGCCACGTGCAGCACCGTCCAGACGACCCAGGTCGCACCTGCGACGATAAGCCCCTCGGGAGCAGCCATCTCCAGGTGGTCGCCACGACGGTGACAGGCGAGCCAGGACACGGCCCAGCCGACCGCCGCCCCGCAGGCTGCTTGCCACAGGGGCGCGGCAAGGGAGAGGACGGAGCCGAGCGCGTCGGTCGATGCCGCACCGAGCAGGGCCACCAGCGACACCGCCAGGAGGTCTGCCGGGACAACCAGCCACCAGCGGGTAGACCGCCCCCGGATCCACGGACAGTCCACCCCGTCAGGCAGGACCGGTGTGTAGGACAGCCGTCGCGCACTCGCGTCAGCCTCCCCAGCGACCTCCTGGTTGCTCACAGCTGCCACCAGGCCCCTGCGGTGGCAGCCTCCAGGGTGCCCGTGAACACGGCCGCCGCCTCCTGCAACGTCACTGCGGGGTCGGTCCAGGGCTGGATGTGGGTGAGCACAAGCCGCCCCGCCCCTGCGTGCGCCGCCAGCTCACCAGCCCGCCGTCCGGTCATGTGCATCCCGGTTGCCGTGTCCCGGTGCTCCACGAACGCCGCCTCCGCCAGGAGGAGGTCCACACCCTCAGCCATGGCGTCCACGGAAGGGCACCGGTCGGTGTCACCGGTGTAGGCCAGGGTCACCCGCTGCTGCATGGAGGCCTCGCTGGGGCCCTCCACACGGAAGCCAAAGGCCTCCACCGGGTGGAGGGCGGGGAAAGGAGTGATCGTGAGAGGGCCCACCTGAACTGGGAGGCCGGGCACTGCCGTCTGGAAGACGAACTCGGTACCGTAGGCCTCCCCCTCCCCGGTCCCGTCAACGCCTCGCAGGCGGGGCAGCAGGTCGGAGGGTCCCAGGCACAGGACAGGGCCGAGAGGGCCGGAGGGGTTCCAGCGCCGGTAGACGTGCATCCCTACCAGGTCCACCATGTGGTCGGCGTGGCAGTGGGAGATGACCACCGCGTCCAGGTCGGCAGGGTCAACGTGGTGCAGCATCTGTCCCATGGCGCCGGGGCCCAAGTCCATGACCACGGAGAAGGTGCGCACGGCTCCGTCACGACCAGGACCCTGTGCCTGAACCAGGTAGGAGGAGGCCGCCGAGTCAGGCCCCGACATGGAGCCCGTGCAGCCGATGACCGTCAGGCGCATACGCAGTCCTCCGCAGCAGAATCACCACGACCTGCCTCGACAGCAGGCAGGTCGGCCGACAGGGCTGTCGCCGCGTCCCCGGCCTGCTGGACGTGTCCGACCTCAGGTCCCAGGAACCGCCGTGCCAGGACAGCAAAGCGTTCCGGGTCCCCTGTAGCCCTGAAGGTGTGCCGGGCAGGACCAGCCTGGGGGCTGCGCAGAAGGTCACGGGAGGCCAGGGCGCGGTAGACGTCCTTGGCGGTCTCGTCCGAGGAGGTAACCAGGGTCACATCATCTCCCATGATGTAGGAGATCGGCCCCATAAGCAAAGGATAGTGGGTACACCCCAGGACAAGGGTGTCCACGCCCGCAGCCTTAACCGGCGACAGGTACTCCTCAGCCACCTCCAGGACCTCCGAGCCCGCGGTCACGCCGCGCTCAACAAGCTCCACGAACCGTGGACACGCCTGACTGGTCAGGGTGACACCCGGGACCACCCCCATGGCGTCCCCGTAGACACCGGAGTCGACAGTGCCCTGCGTGGCGACCAGCCCGACCCGGCCGTTGCGTGTCACGTGCGCCGCAGCCCGGGCAGCGGGGTGGATCACCTCGATGACAGGCACCCCCCGGCCCTTGGTGTAGCGCTTGCGAGCCGTGTGCAGGACGGCGGCAGATGCCGTGTTACAGGCGATGACAAGGAGCTTGACCCCTGAGTCCACCAGCTCATCCATGACCCGCAGCGCCAGGCCCCGGACCTCCTCAATGTCACGGGGACCGTAAGGACCGTTCGCGGTGTCTCCGATGTAGAGGACCTGTTCTCCGGGCAGCTGGTCGAGGACGGCTCGCGCGACAGTCAGACCACCAACCCCTGAGTCAAACATGCCGATGGGAGCATCATTCACGTGGTGAGACTATTCGGGCACCGTCCCCTCAAGCAGCACGGATACCAGTGATTCCTGCCACCAGGTCAGCATGTCGTAGACGAGGGCGGTGCCTCGGTACCACCGCTGGTGGAAGGCCTCCTCCCGGGGAGGCTCCTCGTAGGCCCTCGCACGGACCTCCTCGGCGTCCTGCGCCGAGGCGATGCCCAGGCGGTGCGACAGGACCAGGCGGATGTCATTCATCGCACCCAGCCAGTCGGCCTCCTGCCCGAGCGCGACGACGACCTCACCTTGCCGGGAGGGGGCACGAAGCTCCCGGGCCACACGGGCCAGACGCCCAGCCTTGTCCTGACGAAGCCGGCCCGGGTCAGCGCCCGGACCTCCACCGCGGTGCCGGGGTCCTCAGAGGCCTCAGGCAGGAGGACCTCCAGCAGCTCGACGACCTCAGGAGAGACACCCGTGCGCTGCGGTGAGGTCGTGGCGGGTTCAGAGGTGGCGGGCACGGCGCCTCCCCAGGTACACCGGGCCCGCCAAGCTCACGATCTAGCGCCGCCAGCAGCTCGTGGTCACGCTCGCTCTCCCGGGGACGGGTCCCGACCTCGGTCGTCGGCTCCTGGCCGGACCCACCCGCCCCGTCCTCAGCCTCCAGAAGCGCCTCGGTCTCCAGGGCGAGACGGGCCAGCAACTCACGCTCCCAGTCCGCCATCCTGCTGGCGTAACCGCCCTCAACAGCTCTGAAGACCCGCATCACACCTCCTCCGACGCCTCGCCAAGCGCGTCGTCCCCGCCCAGGAGCTCGATGGTGGCGCGCAGGCCGTAACCGTGCATGGCAGTGACATCCACCTCCATACGCTCACGCGCACCACGCGAGACCACCGCCCGTCCGGCGGTGTGGACCTCGAGCATCCTCGCGTGCGCCAGCGACACGGGGAAGCCGAAGTAGGAGTGAAAGACCCAGGTGACATAGCTCATGGTGTTGACCGGGTCGTCATGGACCACGGTGCACCACAGGCGCTGTGAGCGGGTACGAGGCTCTCCCACTGTCTCCGGCTCGGCTACCGGCAGCGAGGCGGTCATCGAGGCGGTCATGGCGTCATGCTACCGGGCGCCCGACACGCAACGAGCCCGCTCGGCGGACAGGTCCTGCGACCCCGCACCCCAGACCAACCGCCCGCAGCGGGTGCGCACCCTGAAGGACGACCGCCCCCCAACCTCCTCACGCCAGGATGTCGATGCCGTGAAACGCGAAAGCAGGATAGGTTGCTGCCGTGACAGCATCGCGGACCACCCACGGCAGTGCTCCCAGCACTGCTCACAGCACCTCCTTGCTGACCGACATGTACGAGCTGACCATGCTCCAGGGCGCGCTGCGCTCAGGTGTGGCAGACCGTCCCAGCGTCTTTGAGCTCTTCGGACGACGCCTGCCAGGGTCCCGTCGCTTCGGCGTCGTCGCAGGTACGGGCCGTCTGCTCGACGCTATTGAGGCGTTTACCTTCACCGACGACCAGATCAGCTTCCTCCACCGCACTGGGATCGTCGACGATGACACCCTTGACTACCTCCGCGGCTACCGCTTCTCAGGCACGATCCGGGGCTACGCCGAGGGCGAGTGCTACTTCGCGGGCTCACCGCTGCTGACCGTGGAGGGCAGCTTCGCCGAGGCCTGTATCATTGAGACACTGGCCCTGTCGATCTACAACTACGACTGCGCAGTCGCCTCGGCAGCCTCCCGCATGACTATGGCGGCGCACGGACGTCCCTGCATCGACTTCGGGGCACGACGCACCCACGAGCACGCGGCTGTCGCCGCAGCCAGGGCGGCTGTCGTGGGTGGCTTCGCGGGAACGTCAAACCTGGAGGCCGGCCTGGTCCACGGCATCCCCACCTTCGGGACGTCAGCGCACTCCTTCACGCTGGTCCACGACACCGAGCAGGAGGCCTTCGCCGCCCAGGTCGCCTCCCTGGGCACAGGGACGACCGTCCTGGTCGACACCTATGACGTGGCCGCGGGGGTGGAGCGGGCCGTGGCAGCAGCACGTGCCGCAGGCGGCGAGCTCGGAGCGGTACGACTGGACTCCGGCGACCTGGTGGCGGGCGCCTTCCAGGTCCGCTCCCAGCTGGACGCCCTAGGTGCGACCAGCACCAGGATCACTGTGACCAGCGACCTGGACGAGTACGCCATCGCGGGTCTGGGAGCCGCCCCCGTGGACTTCTACGGTGTGGGCACTCAGCTGGTCACCGGGTCAGGGCACCCCACTGCCGCCCTGGTCTACAAACTCGTCGAACGTGAGGGGCGCCACGGCAGGAGGCAGGAGGTCGCCAAGCGCTCCTCCGGAGGCAAGGCAACCGTGGGAGGACGTAAGTGGGCCGGCCGGGTGCTGGACGACAGCGGTACGGCGGTGGAAGAGCTGGTGGTCTCCTGCACCGCGCATGAGCAGGGCGAGGCCGCGCTGAGGCAGGCAGGGGCACGTCCGCTACAGGTCACGCTGGTGCGCGACGGCATGATCGTGGAGGAGCACCGCGGCACCGCCGCCCTGGAGGCCGCTGCCCAGAGGCACCAGGCCTCGCGTGCCGAGCTGCCCTACGACGCGTGGCGCCTGAGCGAGGGAGAGCCGGCCCTGCCAACACGCCTGGTCAGCCTGGAGGACCTGCCCGCACAACCGGCCTCAGCCGCGCTGGGCGAGCCACCCGTACGCCCCTGAGTGGGGGCGGCCTCGCGGGACGCAGTCCGCAGCCGTCCTCTCAGGGTGCCCGCCGAGACCCTGCCGGGTCGGTCCTGCGGCCGGTACCGTCACTCTGTCGGCCGCCGGGGGACGTCAGCGCCGTCCGACGAACCACCGGCGCAAGGTCTCCACCCGCTGCTCGACCTGCTCGGTCGAGGCTGCAGCCACCTCGGGGCCGCCGCACACCCGCCTGAGCTCGGTGTGGACGACGCCGTGCGGCTGTCCGGAGCGGCGCGCCCAGGCTGAGACTAGCTGTGACAGCTCCTTGCGGGCTGCGGCCCGGCGACGCGCGTCCTCTACCCCGGAGCCCCCCGCCCTGCCGCGGTCTGCGGCAGCCTTGCGTTTCTGCGCGGCAATCTGCCTGTCCTGGCGCTGGCGCAGCAGCACAGTCACCTGCTCAGGATCCAGCAGCCCGGGCAGCCCCAGGTACTCCTGCTCCTCAGCCGAGCCCACCATGGCACCGGTCCCGAACTCGCCGCCATCAAAAAGGACCCTGTCAAACTCCGCCTGGGACCCCATAGCCTCGAAACCTGGCAGAAGGTCGGCGGAGGCGTTCTCCACCCGGTTGGCCTCGGCCAGGAGCCTGTCCTCCGGGCTGAAGGCAGGGTCCTGCGACCCGGCGTCCGCCTCCGGCCGGCTCAGGACGTGGTCACGGGCTACCTCCACCTCGGCTGCCAGTGCCAGCAGGGGCGTCACCGAGGGGAGGAACACCGAGGCGGTCTCCCCCCGTGCCCGGGAGCGGACAAAGCGCCCGACCGCCTGGGCGAAGAACAGGGGCGTCGAGGTGGAGGTCGCGTAGACACCCACAGCCAGGCGCGGCACGTCCACGCCCTCGGAGACCATACGTACTGCCACCATCCAGCGGTCGGTGGAGTCGGAGAAGGCCTCGATACGGCTAGACGCCCCGTCGTCGTCAGACAGCACGACGGTGGGTGCCTCCCCGGTGACAGCCCGCAACTGCTTGGCGTAGGCACGCGCGCTGGCCTGGTCCGAGGCAATGACCAGCCCGCCCGCGTCAGGCACCTGGCGACGCACCTCGCTCAGCCGCTGGTCGGCAGCAGCAAGGACAGCGGGAACCCACTCACCGGTCGGGTCCAGGGCAGTACGCCAGGCCTGTGCCTCCATGTCCTTGGTCAGCGGCTCCCCCAGGCGGGCCGCGACCTCGTCCCCGGCCTTGGTCCGCCACCTCATCTCCCCGGAGTAGGACATGAACATCACAGGGCGTACCACCCCGTCACGCAGTGCCTCGGCGTACCCGTAGGAGTAGTCCGCCTCAGAGCGCATGGCGCCCTCAGCGTCTTGCGCGTAGCGCACGAAGGGGATGGGGGCCGTGTCGGAGCGAAACGGGGTCCCCGTCAGGGCCAGGCGGCGTCTGGCCGGGCTGAAGGCCTCCCGAATCGCGTCCCCCCAGCTCAGCGCGTCACCGCCGTGGTGGATCTCGTCGAGAACGACCAGGGTCCGGGAGCGGTCGGTCCGGGCACGGTGCAGGTTGGAGTTAGCCGCGACCTGGGCGTAGGTCAGGGCGACACCGTCAAAGTGCGCACCCAGCGCGGCCTGCGAGTTGGAGTAGGAGGGGTCGATGCGAATCCCGACCCGGGCAGCGGCCTCAGCCCACTGGAACTTGAGGTGCTCGGTGGGGCAGACCACCGTGATCTTGTGGACGTCCCCGGTGCTGAGGAGCTCCGTGGCGACGCGCAGGGCGAAGGTTGTCTTGCCAGCGCCGGGAGTGGCCACAGCCAGGAAGTCCTGAGGCATGGCGCTCATATAGCGGTCCAGCGCCGCAGCCTGCCACGCGCGCAGCGAGCCAGCGGTCCCCCACGCAGCACGGCGAGGGTAGGCCGGGGACAGGTTCTGGGCAGCAGACGTCGATGCCCGTGCAGGGACGTGGTGGGAGCCGTGACCGCGCGGGGCGGGGGTCACTGACCACCTCGCCCGAAGGGGAACCTCGGCCGCCGTGGCCCCTTGCCCCCACCAGCGTCACCGCCATCACGCATCTGCTCGTAGATGGCCTTGCACGTCGGGCACACGGGATAGTTTGACGGGTCACGGCCAGGCGTCCACACCTTGCCGCACAGGGCCACGACCGGCCGTCCCGTGACCGCAGCCGCAGTGACCTTGTCCTTACGGACGTAGTGGGCAAAGCGGTCCGCGTCGCCGTCATCAGTGGACTGGAGCTCCTCACGTTCCAGCACCGCCGTCCCTGCGCCCTGCACGGGCTCACCGGCAGGGTCGGACGGCGAACCAGGACCTGCAGGGTCCGCACTGGCGCGGGCAGCAGCAGAAGGGCTGACCAGGAGCTCACTCATGGGCCACAGTCTAGGCCGGCCCAGCACCGCCCCGGGCACGACGCCGTTGTGTTGCAACTCTCCCCAGGCTCTCACGCTGCCCCACCTGCCCCGTACCCACCTGGCCCTCCTGCCCCGTACCCACCTGGCCCTCCTGCCCCGGTAGCACAGGGCTGGATCCTAGCGGCTGGTGAGGAGACTAGCGGCAGCAGGGTCCACCAGGACCAGGGCGTCGTCGTGACGCTGCATCACCGTGGCAGGCCAGTCGGTGCTGACCTCCCCCTCCACGAGCTGGGCGACAGCCTTGGCTTTGCCCTCGCCGGTGGCGATGAGTACTAGCGAGCGCGCCTCCATGATGGTGGCCAGGCCCTGGGTGATGCAGTGGGTAGGCACGGCGTCGATGTCCCCGCCGAAGAAGCGGGCGTTGTCACGGCGGGTCTGCTCGGTCAGCACGTCCACGTGGGTGCGCGAGTCCAGAGGACCACCCGGCTCGTTGAAGCCGATGTGGCCGTCGGAACCGATCCCCAGGATCTGCAGGTCGCAGTAGCCGGCCGCCGCCATATCCTCCTCGTACTGCGCACAGGCCGCCTGGAGGTCCTCAGCCAGGGCGTCAGGGCCGTGGAGCGAGCCCGGACGCATGTCCACGCGGGAGCGCAGGTTGACCTCCATAAAGGTGGCGTAGCGCTCCGGGTGGCCTGCTGGCAGCCCGACGTACTCGTCCAGCATGAAGCCGGTGACCTGCGCAAAGCTGAGGCGGCCTGCGGCGCAGCGGCGGGTCAGCTCGTCGTAGAGCGGCAGCGGGCTGGAGCCCGTCGCGGTCCCCAGGACGGCGTCCGGCTTGGTGGTCAGCAGGGCCTCAATCTTGTCCGCGGCTCGCTCGGCGATGGCCTCGGCGGTGTCCAGGATGACAAGCTCCACGGTGGTGTCCTCTCTGAGGTGTCTTCTGTTCTGATCTGGGGCGTCTGTTCTGAGGGTCTGGGACATCTGGTTGTCGACGGTAGCTGGCCGGGACGGGCGCGCCCGCCTGCGGCGGCGCGACAGCCACGACAGCACACTCACGGCAGCCATGACAGTCCATGACACGTCACTGTACTCCGCAGGGTCCTCAGGTCAGGCAGCCCCGGCAGATGTCGGCGTACCGCTCACGTCTCCTGGGAGTGCCGGGGCCAGGAGCGGATCGTCGTCAGGATCTCAGGCCCGCGCCGGTCGAGTCGGCGCCCGCCCAGGGTCGTCCCTGCCGCGACAGAGCCTGCGCCCCACAGCGCCCCCACCACCAGGACCAGCCAGCCCCACCACGGGAGGCACCGGACAGGACCGCCCCAGGGCCACCCCGAGCACAGGGCCGCAGCGAGGAGGATGACAAGCACCCGAGCGTCTGGGCTAGCGCTGTGATGACGATAGTTCCCGAGGTACGTGACACCAGAGGGCTCTCACCCGGGGCGTTCGTCTCGTAGGGCATGAGGACGCTGGCCAGGCAGGACCAGCCCAGGGAGCACCCGTGCAGCGCCAGGCAGGCTCCCACCAGGGAGGCGGCCGCGTCCCAGCGGCCGGTCCACCAGCACAGCCCGACCGCAGCGACAAGGACGACCGGCGCCTGCCAGGACAGGGCACCGACGGCCCTGCCCAGAAGGTCCTGCCGACCGGGCAGACCCGCACTGAGGTGGCTCCACAGTGCCGTGGAGTCCCCACCTAGGTCGTTGTGGACCGTCCACCCCATCATCAGCGCCAGCGCGGGAGCCGCCATGAGGAACAGACCGGGGGCCTGGCCAGCAGCAAGACTGACGCTGAGGCCTTCGGCCTCGGAGATGGCCTGAGCCCACCCCATGGCCGCACCGACCACAAAGAACACCGGCAGCATCACGGCTGAGACGGCCATGACCAGGTAGCGGGGGTCTGTCCTCCAGTAGCGCATGCTGCGGGCAGCAACAGCGCAGGCCGGCCCGGGCAGGAAGCGGCTCAGCCTGCGCGACCACGGCAGGACCACGGGAGTGCTCGCCCCGGCCGACCCGGGGTCCTCTGGCGTACGCACCGCGTAGGTACGCGACCTGCCCGACCCACGGCTGGGCGTGGTCATGACTCGAGTAACGACCCGCTCCCAGGGACGCAGCAGCAGCACCGGGACCAGCCACGCCCCCAGCGCCAGGGCCGCGCCAGCCAACGGTGCTCCCGTGGCGGCGAGCCCCGGCGCGGCAAAGGCCCAGCCCAGCGGTGACAGGGAGACAACCTGCCCGGCCGTGCGCAGGCCGGCCAGGACTCCGTCTGAGGTGCTGAGGAACCTGCCCAGGACAGTGGGGACAAGACAGGCCACGAGGTACGCCACCGTAGCGACCAGGGCTACCCGCTCCTGACCGCGCCGCGAGCCGGAGATCCCTGTCCACACGACCACCACCCGCGAGACGACCACGCAGGTGGCCAGGGCTGCTGGCGCGCAGGCCAGGGCCAGCAACGCTGCCAAGAACTGACCGGACACCAGCCAGGTCAGGGTCGGCAGCAGGCACACCACAGCCGTGGCAGCACCGGAGGCCCCGCAGGCGCCAGCGACAAGCAACCCCTGCGCCAGCCTTCGGGACGGTGCGGTCCACGCGGCGACGGCACGCGGGTCGAGTGAAGAGTCAAGACCTGTGGCCAGGAGAGGCAAGAGTATCCAGCACAGGACCAGGAGCGCTCCCAGAGACCCGAGAACGACGGACACGGTCTGGGGGTCACCGAGCCTCCCCAGAGCGAGCGCTCCGACCGTGAGGGCACCCAGCCCGCCCAGGGCAGCGGCTCCCCCGAGCACGGTTCCGACTAGTGCCCAGGTGCTTCCGCGCAGGGCGTTCAGGGTCAGGACCCACCTCATCTTGACGAGGGTTGCAACCATGACAGTCCCTGCGTGCGCACCTCGCCACCGACAAGCTGGGTGAAACGCTCCTCCAAGGTGCCCCCGGCCGCGACCTCCTCGGTGGTACCAGCCACAGCCACGCGCCCCGCGTTGATGATGGCCACGTGGTCACACAAGCGCTCGACGGTGGCCATGACGTGGCTGGAGACCACCACGGTCCCGCCTGCCTCGGCAAAGTTGCGCAGGATGGTCTGGATCGTCTGGGCGGAGATCGGGTCAACCGCTTCGAAGGGCTCGTCGAGAACCAGGATCGAGGGCGAGTGGACCATGGCACAGGCGAGGTGGACCTTCTTGCGCATGCCGGCGGAGTAGTCCGCCACTATGGTGGTTCCCGCCTCCCACAGTCCCAGCACCTGGATGAGCTCAGTCGCGCGGGGTACGACAATGTCGCGGTCCAGGCCGCGCAGCAGCCCTGAGTAGGTCACCAACTCCAGCCCGTTGAGCCGGTCGAAGGTGCGCAGCCCGTCTGGCAGGACGCCAAGACGGGCCTTGGCAGCGGGCAGGTCCGCCCACACGTCCACGCCGTGGACGCGTACGCGCCCGGCGTCAGGCCGCAGCAGCCCCGTGGCCATGGACAGCATGGTGGTCTTTCCCGCCCCGTTGGGACCGACAATGCCGTAGAAGCTGCCGACCGGGACCTCCAGGTCAAGGTGGTCTACCGCGACCTTGGAGCCAAAGGTCTTGACCAGCCCCTCAGTCTGCAGCGCGGCCTGGGGCTGGCTCCTTTGCCCGCTGCGAGCGGTGGTCGCTACGGCCGCCTGGTCCTCCTGGGCGGTGCCCTGCTCACGACCGTCCCCTTCCGGCAGTGATGAGACGGCTGGCGAGGGGGCAGAGAGGGCAAGGGAGCCCGTAGGACCGACAGGCCCAGCCTCTGGGAGGGGTCCGAGGAGGACCGGGACCTCGTCGGTGGGCGTGTATGCGATGTCATGCCGTCAGGCTATGGCGCAGCGGCAGGTTGCGCCTCCGCCGTCAAGACGATGCGCCTCCGTCCCAAGGACGACCCCTGCAGCAGCAGGCCCCGGGCAGGATGCTGGTCCGCAGTCCTGCCCGGGGCCCTCACGGATCCTCACGGGGCCTGTGCCCCGCAGGTCACTGGGAGACTGCCTTCTTCAGGGAGGAGCCGACAGTAACCTTGACGCCATAGCCAGCGGGGATCTGGATCTCCTCGCCGGTGCGGGGGTTACGACCGGTGCGTGCAGCACGCTCGACACGCTCCACGCCCATGAGACCCGTGATCTTGACGGACTCGCCCCTGGCGACGTTCTCAACCAGGACGTCCTGGAACGCTGCCAGGAACGCGTCTGCGTCAGTCTTGGTCAGACCAGCCTTCTCAGCGATGGCGGCAATGAGCTCAGTGCGGTTTACGGACATGTCTTCCCTCTCGATCGTGGGTGGGCACCCGTGTGTGGTGCCGCTGCTGGCTACGCTACGCATAGAACCTCAGTTTTGTCAGGTACAGAGCGAGTGTCGCACCGGGCGCTGAGTAACAATTCACCGCTTTCAACCACAACTGTCACACGCGCCCCACATGGACCAATCCTTGCAATAACGCCGTTTTCTTCTTAGCTCCACCTGGGTGGCCCACTCAGTACCCGGCCACGAGAACACCACGGAACGGGCACACCAAGCATCACCGGGACAGCACCCAGGACAGCGCCCAGGACAGCACTGCCAGGTCCTTCTGAGGCCCCTGCTGGCCACCTCCACCAGGCGCCCACCACCTCTCTGCCGACCCGCCCGCCTGTCGAACCCGGTACTACAGCGCCTGGCGTTGCGCTTGCCCCGGGGCTCTGGTAACACCTCTGTCACAGGCTCGGGACGCACGAGGCGAAGGACAGCAAAGGACGTGGATGCCATGCAGACACCACTGGGAGTACCGGCCGACCTGACGCTGAGCCCGACAACCCAGTCCTCAGCCGCCATGACGGAAATCAAGGAGTACATCCTGCGGGAGAGCCTTCGGCCGGGGGACCCCCTGCCCACCGAGTCCCGCCTGTGCGCAGACCTAGGAGTATCCCGGTCCTCAGTCCGTGAGGCGGTACGCACCCTGGTCGCCCTGGACATCGTGGAGGTGCGGCACGGCCACGGGATGTTCGTAGGACGTGCTTCCGCCCGTCCTGTGGTCGAGTCCCTGGTCTTTCGCAGCCGACTCATCTCGCAGGGTGACTACAGGACCCTGCTGGACCTGGTCCAGGTGCGCTCGACGCTAGACCAGGCTGCTGCCGGGCTGGTGGTGGAGGCCTGGCGAGGCAGGGAGGACGAGGACCTTGACGAGACTGCCAGGCAGATCAGCAGCCTGGCACAGCAGGGACAGCCCTTCACCGAGCAGGACCGTCACTTCCACGTCAGGCTGCTGGAGCCACTGGCTAACCAGCTGTTCCGCCACCTGGGCGAGGCGCTGTGGGCGGCACACACCTTGAGCGCCTCCCTCCTGGGAGCCCCCTCCCCCAGCGACGTGGTCAGCGTGGCCCAGGCGCACACGCAGATGCTGGAAGCCGCCCGCACCGGCGACGTGACAGCCTACCGTGAGGCGACAGCTCGGCACTACGCCCCGCTGCTAGAGTCCCTCAGCCTTGCACGCCCTGAGTGAGCGCCCCGGTAGAGGACACAAGGGCACTCCGAAGAATCCGAAGAAGGCGGGAAGGAGCTCGGGAGGGAGAGCAACAGGGAGCAGGTGCCGGTAAGCCGTCGGCACCAGTCGTGAGGCCTGTCGAGACCAGCCAGGACCACAGGGAGGACAGGACAACAGGTAGGCCCTGGCCGCGGTACTCGGCCAGGGCCTACCCTGGGTGGAGATGCGGGGAATCGAACCCCGGTCCGACGGGCGTGCAACAGGACTTCTCCGGGTGCAGTCCGTTTCTGACTTTCTCAGCCCCGGCGTCTCACACGGACAAGGACGCCGACGGGCTCAGCCGGTCAAGAGTCCCAGGAAGCCTACCGGCACGGCTTCCTAGCAGTGGCTCCCACAATGACGCCAGGCACCGGGGCGGGAGCGCTCCCCGGACTGACGGACCTCAGGACTCGCTCAGGCGGCGAGGGTGAAGTCGGTGCGAGTGTTATCGGCACCTATTGGTTCGCACAGAGCGTTGACGAGACGACTGTGCATCCTCGACCCGCTTCCCCTGAACCCACGACCGTCGTCGAAACCGATCATCCCCTGTGTAGTTGTGCCTGCTCAAAGCCATGCACCCATGAGCAAGACCCCTTGGACGTAGCATGGCAGGTAGTGGAAGGATACCAAGGCTTGGTCCTGCTTGTCCATGCGCAGCAGGACCATCTCTTCCTACCCATGCTTGCTACCCAATGCTTCTGCCGCTCCGCTGCCTTCTACCCTGTGCCTACCCGCCCCCGCGCCGCCGGACCTCAGCCACCGCCCGGGCAGCCTCACGTCGGTCCTGGGCCTCACGCAGGGCATGGCGCTTGTCCCAGTCCTGCTTGCCCCGGGCCAGAGCGATCTCGATCTTGGCCCGGCCACGGACAAAGTACAGCTCCAGCGGAACCACGGTGTACCCCTTGGCCTGGACCCTGGAGGCAAGGCGCTCCAGCTCGCCACGGTGCAGCAGGAGCTTGCGCTTACGCCGCGGGGAGTGGTTGTTCCACGTCCCCTGGAGGTACTCCGGGATGTGCGCGCCCTGCAGCCAGGCCTCCCCACGGCGGTCGATCTCGATCCAGGCCTCCGTCAGGGAGGCCCGCCCATGCGCAGAGCCTTGACCTCGGTCCCAGTCAGCACCAGTCCCGCCTCATAGCGGTCCTCAATGAAGTAGTCGTGGGCTGCCCTCCTGTTACGGGCAACGGTCTGGTGGGCGTCAGCAGCAGCCTTGGCCTTCTGCGCCACAGTGGGCTTGCGCCCCTTCTGTCCGACAGCGGGCCGCGCGGACCGAGCAGTCCTGGGCGTCATGGGGACCTCCTCTGACAGACTCCGGCCGGACGACGTGACAGGCCGCTACGGCAGACGCAGGCAGGATTCTACGCACCGAGTCAACCCACGGAGCCTTCCGTGGAGCTGCCCCGGCAGCGCCCGCTGCCTGCCTGCTCCGCGCTGCCTCCGCGAGACCGCACAGGGACAGACCGCTGTCGGCGGCCAGCGAGTCTCTCAGAAGCCGGCCAGGGTCATCGGGTCTACAGAGGCTCCATTGAGGTAGACCTCAAAGTGCACGTGGGGGCCCGTGGCCCCTCCGGTCATCCCTGTCAGACCGATGGTGTCCCCCTTGGAGACAGTGGCCCCGTTACCGACGGAGTAGGCAGACAGGTGGCAGTAGGCCACCACTACTGACTGACCATCCACCATGCCACCGTTGACGAACATCCCGTTGCCGCACGAGCTGTTCTGGTTGTAGGTCACGGTTCCTGACACCGCCGCGTACTGTGGAGTACCTTGAGAGGCGACCAGGTCCACGCCCGCGTGGAGACGGCTCGTCCCCGTGATCGGGTGCACCCGGTAGCCGTAGGGCGAGGCGACCACCAGACTTCCGGAAATCGGATGGGCTATGGTGCCGCTACCGAGGTCCGTGCTGCTGGACGAGCTCGGTGCCGGTGCGGAGGTACCTCGGTTCTCCTCGTCAATCCTGGCGATGGTCGCGGCAGCCTCCTCCTCGTCGGCCCGGGCCTGGGCCTGCTGGTCCTCCAGGTCAGCCTTCTGGTCCTCAAGAGTGGTCGTCGCCTCCCGGGCGCTGGCCTCCAGGGAGGCCACCTCGTCCCGCTTGGTCTGGGCTGCGTCCCTGGCTGTCTGCGCAGCCGCCTCAGCGGCGTCGGCATCGGCCTTGAGAGTGGCGACACGCTCGGTCGCCGCGTTCTGGCGGGTCTCCCGGTTGGCGTCCTGGGCACGCTCGGCCTCGGCGGCCGCGAGCACCGCCTCCTGCACCCCGGAGCCGATCTCCATCGCCGCGGCACGCCTGGACAGCTGGTCCACGTCCTGGGAGGCCAGCACGTAGGTCCACGCGGTTACGGAGTTGTCGCCCTCATACGTGGCAGCGACGATCTCTGCCACGGAGGTCGAGGCCTCGGAGGCGACCTCCTGGGAGGCCTCCGCCTCCTCCTGGATGGAGGCCAGGCTCGTCTGCGCCGTGTCCAGGCGGTCGGCCGCGATCTGCTGCTCGCGCTCCTTCTCCGTCAGGGTGGTCTGCGCGTCGCTCAGCTCGGTCTCGGCCGTGCTCAGGGCAGCCTGCGCGTTCTGCAGGTCCAGGTAGGCCTGACCGAGCTCAGTGCTGACTCCCTCCAGCGAGGCGACGAGCTCGTCCTGCTTGCGCTGGGCCTCCTCCTGGCTGGCGACCGCGTCATCACGCTCGTCCGCCAGGACCGGGACGCTCACCACCATGGCCAGAGCCAGGGTGACTGCCACGCAGGCCGCGACAAGCAGTCTCCTCAGGGGCAGTGCGCCCGTACCAGTCGCCAGAACAGGGAAGGACAGCATGACAGATCAGATCCTCGTGTACTTGGACAGGGAGTATGCGGAGGACAACGCCGCTAGGACGACAGCCGCCAGGACCAGCCACGGCGCCAGTGTCAGGACGGCACCTGTCCCGATAAAGGCGCTAGTGAAGGTCATCGAACTAGCGAGCCACCCCTCGACGACGTAGTGCACACCCGCCCACAAGGCACCCACTGCCAGCAGAGCGCCGACCAGGGCGGCAATGACTCCCTCAAGGATGAAGGGCAGCTGGATAAAGAGGTTGGAGGCGCCAACCAGCCGCATGATGCCGGTCTCACGGGAGCGAGACATGGCGGACAGCCGAATCGTGGTGGAGATCAGCAGGACAGCCGCCACCGCCATAATGGCCGCCAGTCCCCCGGTGATCCAGGAGGCCCGGTTCATGACCAGGAACAGGGGCTCCAGGGTGGCACCCTGGTCGATAACACGCTCGACGCCGTCCTGGCCGGTGAACTGCTCGGCGACGACCTCGTAGTTCTCCGGGTCCACCAGCTTGATGCGGAAGGAGACCGGCATCATCTCCTCGGTAGCGTTACGCCCCACCGCGGAGTCCCCGTAGGCGTCCATGAAGTTCTCGTAGGCCTCAGCCTTGCTCTCGATGTGGTAGTTGTCCACGTAGGAGTCCAGGGTCCCGTTGATACGTTCCTCGACAGCGTCAATCTGGTCCTGGGTGGCCTCACCGTTGACGCACCCGGGGAAGGCCGAGGCCTGGGGGCACATGTAGACCGAGACCTCGACCTCGTCGTACCACTCCCCCCTCATGGTGGAGATCTGGGCCTGGAGCAGCCCGGAGGCACCGACAAATAGCAGCGACACAAAGGCCACCAGGATGACCGAGACAGTCATGGCCAGGTGACGCGCCAGTCCCTTGACGGTCTCAGAGAGGATGAAACGAAGTCGCATGCGCTGTCTCCTTCAGCGGTCCGAGCCGTAGACGCCACGAGCCTGGTCACGCACGACCTGGCCACCCTTGAGCTCAATAACACGTTTACGCATCTGGTCCACGATCTCGTCGTCGTGGGTCGCCATGACGACAGTGGTTCCCTGGCGGTTGATCCGGTCGAAGAGCCGCATGATACCGACCGAGGTGGACGGGTCGAGGTTACCGGTAGGCTCGTCGGCAAGAAGCAGCTTGGGGCGGTTGACCATGGCACGGGCCACCGCCACCCGCTGCTGCTCACCGCCGCTGAGCTCGTGAGGAAGCCTCTTCTCCTTGCCCGACAGGCCGACGAGCTCCAGGGCCTCAGGGACTGCGGACAGGATGTAGTGGCGTGGCTTGCCGATGACCTGGGAGGCCAGGGCGACGTTCTCCAGGACGGTCTTGTTCTCCAGGAGCCGGAAGTCCTGGAAGACGAACCCCATCTCCCGGCGCAACTGGGGCACCTTCCAGGTAGAGACCTGGGAGAGGTCCCGCCCCAGAACATGGATCCTGCCGGAGGTCGGCCTCTCCTCACGAAGCACCAGGCGCAGGAAGGTGGACTTGCCCGACCCCGAGGCGCCGACAAGGAACACGAACTCATCGCGCCCAACCTCGATGTCGACCTCGTCAAGCGCAGGACGCGCACCTCGTTTGTAGACCTTGGAGACGTGGTCAAAGCGGATCATCAGTTGGCTGCTCCCGTGGCTGCGACTCGGGCACTGCGCCCAGGCTCGTAGCCACCGTATGCGTCGGAGTCGTCTTTCACTGTTGTGACACGCCAGCAGCAGATGTGGGCTGTGGCGGCAGCAGGGCCAGGCCCGCGGGCCCCGGCGGGCCTAGCCCGGGCTATCCTGGCCCCATGGAGGATCGCGGCGTCAGGGGCCAAGGGGACAGCATCCCTACCACCCAGGTGGACGTAGGCAGCTGGGCCCGGTTCATCTCCTCCCTCCCTGCCTTCCTGGACACCTTGCCGCGCGCCTGCCCGGACAGCCCACGAGCAAGCAGCCACCCGCTCGGCAGCCACGAGTCCCGCAGCACGTCACAGGGCCGAGCCGCGCCACCGCCACCGGAGGCGCTGGTGCTGACAGCCCCACCACCACAGCACGACACCGAGGAGCAGCTTTCCCGTCCTTTGTCGCGGGTATCTCGGGTGCTGCCCCACCGGCGGCGTCGATCACCGTCGCCAGAGCCGCCAACAGTAGTGCTGACACCCTGCCGGGAGGGGACCGAGGTAACCGTGCTGCTTCTCGACGCCTCAGGTCGTACGCTGATGGGCCACCAGGAGCGCCGGAGCCTGGGGGCTCTTGGCTGGCGCGTGGACTCAGCCGCAGCGTCACGGCTCCTGCCTGACAGTGCGGCGGCCGCGGAGATGACCGCGCGCATCCTGATCGAGATCCTGCACGTCGCGCACCCGGCAGACCTCAGCTGCCACCTAGAGGTGCTCAGCGCGCCCTGAGCAGAGCCGCCCGGGCTCTACCTCGGCAGAGGTCTCTCCCTCAGAGTCCCAGGGCTGTCTCAGCATCCCAGGACGCTGCGGTGTCGGCCACCACGTAGTCGGGGGAGGACAGCACGGTGTGGCCAGAGCGGACAGGGCCAGCCACCTCTGTGGCGACGACACCTCGGCTATCGGGGAAAGTGGAGCGGCTGGAGCAGTCCGCCTCGCCCGCCTCCTCCTCAAGGTGCCCAGGAGAGCTCTCAGAGGCTCCAGCGGTCCCGCCACCTGGCGAGCGCCCCTCCCCGCGGATGCCTGGCGCCGAGGGCACGTCCGCAGCCCGGACACGGGCGAACCGGCTCTCACCACGCGTCAGGTCGTGCCCCACCGACCAGAGCATAATCACGTTGGAGCTGTGAGTACCCTCCGACGTGCTCCAGGTCTCCTCGGACAGGCGGCCCGTCAGCAGCACCGGGTCGCCCTTGCGCAGGGAGAGGCTGAGGTTCTCCGCGAGACGGCCCCAGGCCTTGGCTGTGAACCATATGGTCCCGGCGTCCTGCCACCCCTGCTCCGTCCGGTAGGACGGGGTGACCGCGACCCGGAAGCGACAATAGGCACGTCCCCCTTCAGTGCGGGACAGCACAGGATTTGTTCCGAGAACACCCTGGACAGTGAGGTCAGGCTGACGAGTCATAGCGTGCTCCTTGGCTGCCAGGCGGCCCCGTGCCGCCTTCCGTGCCCCTACCCTGCAACGATGTGCGGTACCTGCGGCAGGGTAGAGTGCCCTGCCTGTGGACCAGCCCCGTAGCCAGGCGCCTGTGGTGCCCTCCCCCGGTCGTGCCGCCGACCGACGCATCGCCCCGTCTCGGGCTCCTGGGCTGACAACCCCAGCAGTCTCACAGCCCCAGCGCGGACTGGAGCATCCCGTGGAGGTCCAGGACCTTGGAGGCGGGCAGAGTCAGGTCACGCTCCACGACAGCACCGATGCGCGAGCGCACCTGCCGGGTGTAGCGATCTGCCTCCTGGCGGGCACGACGGCGCCGACAAACCATAGCGACCAGCGCTGCGACGAGGCCCGCTACCAGCAGCACAGCCGCAGGAAGAAGGTCCTCCCGGCCCCGCAAGACCGCTGCGGCCGCCCAGACCACGGCACCCAGCACCAGAATCACCCCCGCCCACCAGAGCAGGTCGACCACAGGCTTGCGGTGTCCTGGCAGGGACACCGAGCTGACTGCCTCAGCCGCTCGCCCCGCCAGGGTCTCAGGGGCAACGACAGCCCGGTCCAGGCTACGTCCCCAGACCCCGGGCAGCCCTTCGCAAGCACGGTGCACCCACGTAGCCCGCGCTGCCCTCACCGCGCTCAGGGCCGGCGGCTCCGGGCGGGCCAGCGCCCGCGGAAACACCCGGCCCAGGCCGCTACGTATCGAGTCCTCGACAGCACGTGCTCCGGAGGCCTGTAGCAGAGCCGCCTCAACAGCACGCGTGGCCTGCGGGTCAAGCTCGATCCGGTGCTCAGCCACCGTAGGCCGCAGCCTCTGAGCAATGGCGTCAAGCTCGGCCGAGGCGGTCCTGGCCGCGTTGGACTCCCGGGCAACCCGGTGACGCAGCAGGTCACGAACTGCCTCCAGGTTGTCCCCCCTCACCGCAGAGACAGGCAGGACCTGCACCTGGGTCAGCCCGTCCTGCCTCAGCAGGGAGCGGACGTCCTTCAGAAGTGTCTCCAGCCCGCCCTCCGGAAGAGTGTCCACCTGGTTGACCAGGACCAGCATGTCCTCCTGACGGGCACCTAGCCCGCGCAGGTACCCCTCGTGCAGGGCGGCATCAGCGTACTTCTGGGGATCCACGACCCACACCAGGATGTCGGCGAGCGGCACCAGACGGTCAACCTGGAGAGAGTGCTCAATGGTCACCGAGTCGTAGTCAGGAACATCAAGGAGCACCAGCCCGCTCATCCTGTCCTGGTCAGCCGCGTCCAGGATGGAGTCACGGCGGATACGCCTCTCGGGGGAGACACCCAGAAAGTCCAGGAGGGCGGCTGCCTCATCTCCCCAGGAGCAGGCCGCGGCACGCGAGGTCGTGGGACGGCGGGCACCGACGTCGGCGAAGTCCAGCTCGGTCAGCGCGTTGAACAAGGAGGACTTCCCAGAGCCGGTACCTCCGAAAAGAGCCACGACCGTGTGGTCCACACCCAGGTCGAGCCGCTCGGCCACGGCGTCCAGACCCTCGTGCGCCGACAGGGCGAGAGCAGCGGGGACCTCCGTCGGGCAGGCTTCCAGCCCTTGACGAATCCTGGTGAGCCGGTCCTCCAGGTAGGCGGCGTCCAGGGCAGGAACCGGCTTGGCGGGAGCGGGCTCGGCGTGACGAACTGGGTGACTCATGTCGCGGCTCCGGGACGGGTAAAGGGCTTGAGCTCGCCGGACCTCAGCCGCAGCGCGGCCGCGAAGCCGGAGGGCGGGGCCAGGGAGGCAGCAGCTCCTCGGGGAAGTGTAGCGGTCAGCGCCTCGACGACCGCCTCGACCAGGAGGCTCCTGGTCGTCTGCACCTGCTCGCCAGCCCCGAGGTGACGAACCGACTGGGCAGCGCCCTCGACACCGCTGGCCGCCGCGACCAGGAGGTCGACGAAGGCGTGAGGAGCCAGCCCCCGAGGCGACTCGGTGAGATTCGCCCTCAGGTAGCCGCTCCACGACTCGATCGTCACCTCAGCGGGATCCCCATGGCCCAGGGCACGAGCGGCACGGTCCCCGGCACCTGCCTCCCGCCACGCCTGCTCCGCCTGGCTCCTCAAAGAGATCACGGCAGCCTCCAGCTGTGCGGCAAGCGCCTGCCTGGCGTCCTCAGCCAGGACCGCCAGCCCTCGCGTCCGCGCCTTCTCTGCCCTGCCCAGAAAGCCCCGACGCAGACGCCTGCCCTGCGCCAGTGAAGCCAGTGGAGCCCCTGAGGACGCCAGCGTGAGCCACCGGGTAGCGGTAGCACCCTCCCCTGCCGCCCCCCGGTCGATATCAGCGCGGATCCGACCGATCGCCTCCTCCCGCAGCGAGGTGTCCACCGCCTCCAGCTCCTGGGCAGCGGCCTCCTGGGCGTCAACGGCCTCAGCCAGGTCGGACAGGTCGTTGCGCAGAGCGGCCCACAGGCCCCGGCCCGTACGACGCACCAGCCCGGCCGCACGGTGCCGTCCAGCCAGCAGCCGCAGCCAGTCGCGCACCTCTGCCACCGCAGAGTCCTCCAGCATCCCCTCGTGCGGCCCGGCGTCAGGCACCACGAAGAACGGCGCCTCAGACAGGCCCAGGTCCTCAAGACGTGTTGTGAGGTCACGACGCACCTCAGACAGGATCTTCGCCGGGGCACGGTTGAGGACGACGGCAATGGGCGTGTCCCGGGACGCGGCCTCCTCCAGGGTGGCCCAGGGGGTCTGATCGCCGTAGCGCGCCGCAGTCGTGACGAAGAGCCACAAGTCGGCGGCGTCCAGTAGACGGCCTGCCAGCACCCGGTTGGCCTCGTGCACGGAGTCCAGGTCCGAGGCGTCGATGAGGGCCAGCCCAGGAGGTATGGCGTCGGAGACCACCTCCTCGCACGCTTCCCTCAGAGGATGGTCCGCAAGCGGCTCACGGTCCTCCGGGTTGACCACGAGGACAGGGACACGGGTGGTGGGACGCAGGACGCCGGCGTCAGAGACCTCCCGGCCGAGGACGGAGTTGACCAGCGTGGACTTGCCTGCCCCGGTAGAGCCTCCCACGACGACGACCGACGGGATGTCAGCGTCCTGCAGGCGAGGCAGGACCTGGTCACGGACCTGGCCGACCAGGCTGTCACGAAGCCTGCGAGCCTCCTCGACACCGGGCGTCCTCAGCGGCAGGTCAAGCCTCTCCAGGTCCCGGAGAAGGTCGGCAAGGACCTCAAGCAGCTGAGCACGGGACAGCGCAGAGACAGGGAGCTCGTCCTCGGCACGGTGCGGGGAGACTGGAACGGGCATGAAGCAACCCTAGGAGCAGTGGGTAACAGAATCGACGATTGAGACCACGCGTTTGGGTCACGGTTACTGTAGCTCGCCGATGGGATATCCCTGGCGGCCACACGCGGGGACCCGGCCTCGGGTGGTTCACGGCCCCGACTGGCGCCTCCGTCGACCACGCGCAGCCTCACCACAAGGACGACTCCCGGTTCCGCCCGGCCTGCGCTGGGGCTCAAGACGTCCCCAGGCTGGCACTCCGGCACGACGCACGCACAGGCTCCGTCCCGACCCGGCATCCCGCAAGTCCTGCCAGAGTTCTCACCACTATCCTCAGGCACCGTGTGGAATCCCTGGCAGGCCCTGGCCGAGCAGTACCCTGACGTCGTCGTCGTCCACACACGGCTGATGCCTCCGAGGACCCTGGGCCTGACCGACGGCAGGACGATCTGGCTGAGCACCGACCAGACCGTAGCGGAAAGACGCTGCACCCTCACGCACGAGCTCATCCACCTCGAGCGCGGTCACCATAGCTGCCAGCCTCCCCGTGTCGAGCGCTCGGTAGAGGCCGAGGCTGCCCGCAGGCTCATACCCACAGAACGTCTCCTGGCGACGCTCTCCTGGGCACGCTCCGAGACCGAGGCTGCCGAACATCTGTGGGTCGACACCGCCACCTTGCGCGCACGCCTGGCCTGCCTCACCGAGGCCGAGCGGAAGCGGATCCGTGAAGAGGACGCATCGCAGGGGTGATAGCCACAGGCCTGATAGAGACGGTGCTGCACGCGCTCGCCCCGGGCGCGGCGTGAAAGCGGGGCGTAAGCGAGGCGTCACACCACCCCGCGCGTTTGACACGGCAGGCGTAGGTGACGTAAAACCGCGGTATCATGCAGTTCTTGGTGCCCCCGCCCGGACTCGAACCGGGAACCTGCGGATTAGAAGGCCGATGCTCTATCCATTGAGCTACGGAGGCCCGTACCGACACGGTCGGCACAGTCCAAGCCTACGCCATGATGAGCAGCCGTCCCACCGACCCAGCCCTCGCGGCGATCGTGCAGTGGCCGCACGGCGTCCTCGCAGCAACGCCCCTACGACCCGGCCACCGAGACCACGGCAAGATCCACCCGGGAGGAGCCGGTCTGCGCCACTAGCAGCCTGCCGTCAGCCTCCCCGCTGCGAGGCGCAGCAAGACCCACCATGGTGCCGCGGACCTGCCACAGCGCGGCACCGTCAGACAGGGAGTAGGCGACCACAGCGTCTCCCGTTGCAGTGGTACTGGTCGAGGGCTGTCCCACCTGCACCAGGAGGGCCTCTCCCCGTAGGGCCCCGAGCACGCTGATAAAGCAGGCCTCACCCGGGGAACGGTCAGGGATCTCCAGCTGGGTCCTGTTGGCGGTGACACTGCAGTCACTGGTGCTGACAACCGTCTCGACGGGCTCGTCAGGACCGAAGGCGTAGCGTACCGAGGAGCTGTGGGCAGATGCGGCGTAGGCCTCTGCCAGGGACTGTGCGTCCAGGGGCGCGGAGAGGACGGAGACCGCCTGCGGGGAGTAGGTCCCCTCCAGGGTCTGGGCCTCGGTCCCGTCAGACTCGTAGATGGTCACGCCGCTCTCGGTGACACGGGAGAAGGCCTCCTCCCCGGTAGTGATGTTGAACCCGCCGGGGTACCGGGAGGCAAGGTCCGCCTGGCCCGTCGGGACGTGGGAGGCAGATCCGTGTCCTCCTCGGGAAAGTCAGGCTCCTCCTCGCGCACGGAGGCCAGGACCGTGCCGGAGGACACAGAGACGACCTGTGTCTCCCGAGGCCGCTGTCGTGGGTCAGGACGTAGCCGTTCCTGACGACTCCCTCGCGGTAGTCGCCGCGCAGCCGCCACGCCACGCTGCCTTCTGGCGTCATCGCGACCAGGTCTCCCCGGCCCTTCTCCTCGACAAGGACCGTGCGCGTGCTGGTCGCCCCCACCCACTCAAAGGAGGAGGGGCCCGGAGGTTGCGACGTCGTACCGTCTCTGTGGACCAGGATGCTGCTCGACGGGGTCTGGCACAGCAGGGAGTCGTCGTTCCAGAAGACTGCCGTCGTACTGCACCTGCCGCTCCACACCGCCGCGCCGCCGGAGCCGGTGAGGTCGTAGAGGGACCACGCGCCGTCAGACCTGGCGGCGTAGAGGCCGCCCCCTGGGGAGCTGATCCCTTCCGAGACCCCGGAGACGCGCAGGTCCTCACGGACGTCATCTCCCGCTGGTACCGAGAGCAGCCAGCCCGGGTCGGCGACGGTGGCCTCACGGGCTCGCCACCACCACGTCGTCACCGTTGCCGCCGCAGCCACGGCGACGACCAGGGCGACCACGACGACAGGCACGAGCCTCCGCCCAGGGCGTCCGGAGGACCTGGAGGTCGAGGACCGCCCGCTCCCGGGAGCTGTGGCCACGGCAGGACCGGCCGGGCAACCGTCCACGTAGCCGTAGACCGACAGGCTAGCGGCACTGTCAGCCCCGTCAGGCCCGCCAGCACTACGGTCCGGGGTGCCACCCGTGCTGCTGCTCCTGCTGCCCGCACCATCCGGCTCGGGCGGGACCGCTCCCGAGGGTCCGGCTGGCGGCAGGGTAAGCGCCCTCTCAGGAGCGCCGCCGGGCTGCCTCCCGCCGGAGCCGGGAGAGGGAGCAGGCAGGCCAGAAGAGGTTCCCGGGGGCTGCACCTGCCGCGCCAGGGGCAGGGTGGGACTAGCAGTCACGGCAACCGTGGTCTCCTGGGCAGGCCCGGCCTTCCCGACACTCTGCTCTACCTGACGACCGACGCCGTGCTCCGCGTCCCACTCGTAGGGCTCAGGCGAGAGGCTCGACCGTGGGGGCTGGGCAAGAACCGGTGCGGCAGGCAGGTCCGCCAGCTGGCTGCGCATCAGCGTAAGCCGACGGGCAACCTCCCTGGCATCGGGACGCGCAGCGGGGTGCTTGCTCAGCATCGAGATGATCAGTTCCCAGAGGGGGTCCGCGACGCCCTGAGGACGTCCTGGGTCGTGCCGGGCGTGCTGCGCCAGCAGCTGGGGAGCCTGCCCGACGAAGGGAGGGGTTCCGCAGGCCATCTGGTAGAGCACGACTCCCAACGAGTACACGTCCGCCGCCGGCGTCGGAGGCTGCGAGGAGAGGATCTCGGGAGCCATGTACAGCGGAGTCCCGACCGCACCCGTGGCATGAGCGGCGGCAAAGGTGTCGCAGATACGAGCCACGCCGAAGTCGGCGACCCGGGGCCTGACCCAGGCCCCGCCCGGCAGGCGCACCGGGGAGGCAGGGGCAGATCCTGGCCCTCCTCGCAGCGCTCCCACCGGCTCCAGTAGGATATTGGCGGGCTTGACGTCACGGTGTACCACTCCCGCTTCGTGCACGGCAGTCAGTCCCTGAGCGACACCTGCACCCAGTCCGGCCAGGTCCGCGGGCCTCAGCGAGCCCTCCTGCCGGACAAGGGCGCGCAGGTCACCTCCCCCCACGTAGTCCATGACGATCGCGAAGGTGGACCCCTCAATGACGACGTCACGGATCGTCACCACAAAGGGACTGCGCACCCGCATCAAGGTGGATCGCTCCTTGATGAAGCCCTCAACCACACCGGGAGCTTCCACCAGCTCCGCACGCAGCACCTTGAAGGCCAGGACCTCGCCCGATTCCACGCGGCGCCCGCTCCACACCTCCCCCTGCGCCCCGGAGCCGACGCGGCGGTCCAGCACGTAGGAGCTGCCCAGGCTACGGGGAGCTGGTACATCGGTCATCACGGCTCCAGGAGGTCATCAGGCGTCGACTGGCAGGGGGCTGCACCCGTGACCCTACCGTCACCTCCCCTATGCTGTCCCGCAGCACCCGCAGCCCGGGCCGGACTGCGAGAAGGCACGCCCTCCCCGCCCCCTGTGACCTGGTCCTGCGACGCCGTCGAGGGTCCCTCGGCACGACAATCGACGGGACAACAGACAGGGCGGCTATGGTAGGGGCCTGTGAGCCGACAGATGACGACCTCCGACCCGCTCGTGTGGGTCGACTGCGAGATGACTGGCCTGGACCTGGGCACCGACGCGCTCCTTGAAGTTGCCGTCGTCGTGACTGACTACGACCTCAGCCCCCTGGCCGAGGGCATCGACGTCCTCATCCGCCCCCCTGAGGAGGCGCTGCGGACCATGAGCGACCACGTACGCACCATGCACACCTCCTCCGGGCTGCTGGAGGAGCTGCGCAGCGGACTCAGCCTCGACCAGGCCCGCAGCACGGTCATGGGCTACATCAGGACCCTGGTCCCCGACCCGGGGACCGCTCAGCTGGCCGGCAACTCTGTCGGCACCGACAAGTCATTCCTGGCACGTGACATGCCTGAGCTCGTCAACCACCTGCACTACCGGATCGTCGACGTCTCCTCCATCAAGGAGCTGGCCAAGCGCTGGTACCCGCGCACCTTCTTCCACGCCCCGGACAAGGTCGGCGGGCACCGCGCCCTGGCTGACGTGCTGGAGTCCATCGACGAGCTGCGCTACTACCGCTCCATCCTCTTCCCCCAGGGCGAGGGTCCCTCCTCCGAGGAGTGCAAAGCGGCGGCGGCAGCTGTGACGGCCAGCCCCACCTCCCGGGTCCGCCGCGCCCCATCCCCCTCCTGACCCTGCGCCCCGGCCCTGTCGGCTGGCGGCCTCGCAGGCACCTCTCCGCCCAGGCCTGACCGCGTCGCCCGGACGCTGCGTGAGGATCCCGACCCGCCGACGTGACACAGCGCACCGGAGCCTCGTTTGGCCCCGGCGTCAGCAAGCCGATAAAGTACCGACTCGTTGCGAGTGCGCTCGCACACGGTGGCTGTAGCTCAGTCGGCAGAGCGCCTGGTTGTGGTCCAGGAGGTCGCGGGTTCAAACCCCGTCAGCCACCCCAGAGCCAGGATCCCGCCATGGGCGCGATCCACAGCTCCTCGGGGCCGCCCGCCCTGGCTGCGGCCGCCACGCCGGGACAAGGACGTTCCTCGCGCCACCTCCCTGACCCTACGTCACCGCCGCGTCCCTCTGACAGCCTTCCCTACCCACCCTTGTCTGCCCACTGCCCTCGCCGGACAGGCACGTGGTCGGCCCTGGTGCCGACAGCGGTCACTCCCCGCACCAACGGAGCCCCGGAGCAGACGCAGGAGTCGCTCCCGACGCACCTGGGCACGACACACCGGGACGTCGGCCTCCTGCCCCTGAGCCCGCTCCAGATTTCTCCGTGTACACTCGCAATGAATTATCACGAACCGGTCACCTCTGTGGCACAAGGGGCACGCGGTGCCCCAGGCCACGGCCGGAGCAGCGGGGACTCCCCTACGAACGGGACCAGCACAAGAGAGGCAGGCGACGTGACCACCAGCGACACAAGGGACGTGCTGTCACGACCGAGCGGCACCGGCACCACCTGGACAGAGTCAGGCTCCTTCTACGCCCGCTACGGAAAGCGCGCCGTGGACCTGGCGGCGGCTGTGGCCACCCTGCCTGCTCTTGGCGTACTCACCATCGGCGTCGGTCTTGCCGTCGCGCTGGACGACCGCGGGCCGGTCTTCTTTCGGCAGGAGCGGTGGGGTCGACGGGGCACGCCCTTCAGGATCGTCAAGTTCCGCTCCATGTCCGTGGGTGCACGCGACGTACGCAACGCGGACTCCTCTACGCTGGCCAGCCGTCACGACTCGAGAGTCACGCGCGTGGGCAGGGTGCTGCGCCTGACCTCTGTCGATGAGGTGCCGCAGATCATCAACGTCCTCAGGGGGGAGATGAGCCTCATCGGCCCCCGCCCCAACCTCGCCACCAAGCCCCTGGAGAGCATGGGACCTGACGAACGACGGCGGCTGTCCGTGAGACCGGGGATCACCGGCTACAACCAGGCCTTCTACCGCAACTCCTCCTCCCTGGAGGAACGCTACGCAGCCGACTGCTACTACGTGGACCACCTGTCCCTGGGCCTGGACCTGAGGATTCTAGCGCGCACACTGCGCACTGTCTTGGCACGGGAGCAGGTCTACACCGAGGAGAACCGATGACCACCGCCCCTGGCAGCCTGCCCGGCAGCCCGCCTCCGCCTGCCGCAGACCACCACGGGCAGCGGGTCCTGATCCTGGGCGCCTCGCTGCTGCAGGTTCCTATGATTCGCCGCGCCCGCGACCTCGGCATGCGGCCTGTTGTCGTGGACATGGATCCTGCGGCGCCAGGGGTCTGCCTGGCGGAGGAGTTCCACGCCGTCAGCACCAACGACATCGACACCGTCCTCGACGTCGCACGTGCCCACGACATCCACGGCGTCGCGACCGTGGGTACCGACATGCCGGTACGCACCATTGCCGCTGTAGCACAGGCACTGGGGCTGCCTGGCGTCTCCCCGACCACGGCACTGACCTGTACTGACAAGGCGGTCATGGCCCAGGCCTTCGCCGACGCCTCCCTACCCCACCCCGCGTTCAGGACCGTCTCCGGGATGGCAGAGCTGGAGGAGGCGGTTGCCCAGATCGGCCTGCCCTGCATCCTCAAGCCCCTGGACTCCTCCGGCAGCAGAGGAGTCATCCAGGTCAGCTCCGCTGACCAGCTGCCCACTGCCCTTGACTACACCAGGAGAGTCACCAGGGACGTCTCGCCATCGGGACAGGTCCTAGTCGAGGAGCTCCTCACCGGCCCCGAGATCAGCTGCGAGGTCCTGTGCATCGCTGGCACCGCCCATGTCGTCGCCCTCACTGACAAGGCTACGACCGGCGCACCGCACTTCATTGAGACCGGGCACACACAGCCCGCTGTCCTGGACGCCCCGACCACCGCAGCTGTCACCAGCCTTGTCCAGGACACGGTCGAGGCGACAGGAATCACGGACGGACCGGCTCACATCGAGATGATCCTGACCTCGACCGGACCTCGGCTCGTCGAGCTGGGCGCACGAATGGCCGGGGACTTCGTTGCCTCCCACCTGGTCCCGCTGACCACCGGGGTGGACTTTATCGGCCTGGTGCTGCGCCAGGCCTGCGGGGAGCCCATCGATCCCCCCATGCCGCGACCGCAGGGCGGGGCGGTGCGCTTCCTTGACGCCCCCCAGGGGACGCTCGTCAGCTTCCGTGGCCTCACCCAGGCACATGGGCTACCTGGTGTGCGAGAGGTGCTTCCCCTCGCCCGGGCGGGACAGCGCATCGGCGGCCTGCACTCAAGCACCGACCGCGTCGGTGTGGTCATCGCCCAGGGGAAGGACCACGACGACGCAGCGCGTATCTGCGAGGCGGCCAGGAATCTCATCACCGTGGAGGTACAGCCATGAGCACCCCAGAACAGCACCGCCAGGGAGCACGCCAGGGCCCGGCCTCAGGGCGCCGCGTCCTTGTCATCGGCGCGGGACGCGGGCAGACCGGCCTCATTCGCGCCGTCAGGCGCCTGGGAGCCACCGCGGTCGTCGCCACCCGCGTCGAGCCGCACCTGCCCGGGATCGCCGAGGCCGACGAGGTCCTGGCCGCTGACATCCTCGCTGTCGACGACGTCGTGGATGCCGCCCGGCAGGCCGGGGTCGACGCGGTCGCCACCAGCTGCCTGGACACCGGGCTGGAGGCTCTGGGCGCGGTGGCGGACACCCTGGGACTGCGAGGCCTGAGCCGCCAGGCCGCACGCCTGTGCTCCGACAAGCTGGCGATGAAGAAGCGGCTGGCGCAGGCGGGTGTCCCGACAGCAGCCTACGTGGCGGTCTCCTCCTGTGAGCAGGTTGGTCCCGCGCTGGAACGCACTGGCCTGCCCGCAGTAGTCAAGGCCACCGACCTTCAGGGCTCCAGCGGAGTCTTCATGGTGGACACGCCTCAGGAGGCGGCACAGGCCTGGAGCACAGCCGCCAGCCTCAGCAGAAGCGGACGCGTCATCATCGAGCGTCTCCTGACAGGACGCGAGTTCGGCGCACAGGCCTTCGTCCACGACGACCAGGTGCTCCACGTCACCGTCCACGGTGACGACCTCGCTCCGGGAGAGGTGCCCGTACCTGTGGGCCACCACGTCCCCATGGAGGCCGACCCTGGGCTGCTGGAGCAGGCCGACCGAGTCGTCCGGCAGGCCGTCAGCGCTCTAGGTCTGCGTAACTGCGCGGTCAACGTCGACCTCATGGAATGCGACGGCGTCGTGCACCTCATCGAGCTGACTGGACGTGCCGGCGCCAACGGCCTGCCCGAGCTCATGTCGACGGTCTACGGCCTGGACTACTACGAGATGGTCGCTCGCGAGGCGCTGGACCTTGACGTGCTGGAGACGTGGCGGGGCCGCTCCCCCTGGGACGGCGCTGCGCTGGCCATCATGCTCATCGACGCCGATGCCCGGGGCACCGTCACCGGCATCCACCGTCCCGACAGGCTGCCCGGGTGGGTCACCGACCTGCAGGTCTTCACGAACGTGGGCGACGTCCTGGAGGGGTTCACCTCCTCCAACGACTGTCTGGGCCAGGTGGTGGTTCGAGGATCCACCCTGGCAGAGTGCCGCGAGCGTGCCGCCTACATTGACGCGCAGGTGGTCCTGGCCACGGACAATGCGGGAACAGGTGCACGGACAGGTGAGACAGTCTCCACGCCGGGGACACGGTCATGAGGCGCCTGGTCCTTCTTGCCAACGCCTTCCCCTTCGGCACCTGGGAGACCTTCCTGGAGACCGAGCTGGAGTACATGGACAGCTTCGACGCGGTCGAGGTCATGTCCCTGTCGGTGCGTGCGGACCAGCGGCTGCGCAGGCGCTCACTGCCCTACGCCAGCATGCGGGCACACCCGATCGCCTTCCGGTCCCGGGTCTTCTACCTGCTGGCCTCCATTCGCGTCCTGCCAGACGTCAACCTCTACAAGGAGCTGCGTCATCTGCGCCGCACCGGGCGCCTCAGCGCCGCACGGGTGGTGACCCTGTTCGTGTTCCTCAGCCGCGCCCACCACGAGGCCCGGGTCTGCCGTCGTCTCCTGAGGCAGGCAGGCGCCCGTGACGACGAGATCGTGTTCTACTCCTACCGCTTCAACTACCAGCCCTACCTCGCCTGGCTGCTGCGTCGCCACTTCCCGCGATCAGTCTCGGTAGCACGGGCGCACCGCGCCGACCTGTACGAGGAGCTGGCACCTACGGAGTACCTGCCACTGCGTGAGCACACTGTCACCCACCTGGGAAAGATCTACTGCATCGCCGACCACGGCAGGAACTACCTCGTCAGCAGGTTCCCCTGGGCCGGGGACAGGACCGTCGTTGCGCGACTGGGCACCACCGACCACGGCACCGCGTCGCAGTGGCCGTCACGGTCCCCCCTGAGGGTTGTCAGCTGCTCCACCATCACCCCGGTCAAGCGTCTCGAGCTCCTCCTCGAGGCCCTAGCGGGATCCCGGCACCCTGTCGAGTGGGAGCACTTCGGCGAGGGGCCGCTACGGAACAGCCTCGAGCACAGGGCGCGCTCTCTCCTTCCCCCGCACGTGTCGCTCAGGCTGCACGGCTTCGTAAGCAACACCCAGCTCGTCAAGAGCTACGTCGCCCAGGCGCGCCACGTCCTGGTCAACGTCAGCTCCTCGGAGGGCGTCCCCGTCTCAATCATGGAGGCCATGTCCACCGGGATACCAGTCATCGCCACGGACGTCGGCGGCACCGGGGAGATCGTCCTCGACGGGGTCAACGGCATCCTGCTTCCCGCCGACCCCTCCCCCGAGCAGGTCCGACAGGCCGTGGAGCGCATAGCCACCATGGATGACGGTGACTACACGCGGCTGCGCCAGGCGGCCCGCCGTACCTGGCAGGAGCGTTGCGACGCTCGGCACCTGTACACGACCTTCGCGGCGGAGCTCACGGGGCTCAGCCACCGGTAGCACCCCAGGGTGGCGGCTGTCCCCACCCGGCTTGTAGCAGCAGCACCTGCACAACGCCCGCGGATTCCACCACCACAACCAGGGCACAGCTGTCAGATCCTTCCAGATACGGTGCCCGCTAAACAACCCGCACAAGCAAAGACAGGCATCACACCGCATTCTTTTCATCGACACTTGATCAGCAGGAGAGCGGACCAGGCAACCGCCACATTTAGAGGTTTCCTCAACCGGAAATGCGACCAGTGGGGCATGAAACACAATTCCGTGACCGCCCACTGAAATAACGCTCAAAATTTCCAGAGAGAACACTCGACCATTGAACTGCTGATAGGGTCAGACCCGGCGACAGGAGCAGGTGCACCCGTTTTAGTCTGGCGCGACACGCCGACAGGAGCCCGGCGGGCACAGCCCGAACGACAGCACCAGACGTAGGGGCGCCAAGGCGGGAGTAACAGCGGCAGAAGGAGCCGACCTGCCGAAACCGAGAGCCAGGAGACCCTCGCGGCACAACGGTGTGGCAAAAAACACCACGGACATCACCGCGAGAGAAGCGCCGTGAATGAATCCAGGTACCAGCAGGACGTTCTTCACGCAGATCAGCCGGTCAAGGGCCGCATAGAACACCGCTGTCGGACTTCTCCCAGACAGATACATTGCCCCACCCAGAAAGTGTGACATAGTTATGGTGATGTTACTGCCCCCTTCCTGGCGCTGCCCGGCCGCCCCGACCGGACCCTGCCGGTCGTCGGCACGCTATGCACCCGGAGCGCAGCAGCACACAGCGCAGGTCGCCACCAGGCGACCCGGGACCCGAAAGCGAGTATTCAGCAGATGAGGATCAGCAACAG
The DNA here is from genome assembly GCF_003606385.1 of Actinomyces lilanjuaniae. NCBI lineage: Bacteria > Bacillati > Actinomycetota > Actinomycetes > Actinomycetales > Actinomycetaceae > Actinomyces > Actinomyces lilanjuaniae. The sequence continues at coordinate 2,092,650 of NZ_CP032514.1, forward strand.
GCAGGCCGTCATCGCCCCGACGACCGACACACTGGGCTGGATCGTGTCGGGGCTCATGGTGCACGGCCTCAATACCACCCCAGCAGCCCTCCCTACCGTCGCCATCATCGTGTTCCTGCTCACCGCAGCGGCAACAAACCTGCTGCTGGGGAGACTGGTCCTGCTCACCTACCGGAGGCGGTTCCGCACCGCCTCCTTCGAGGAGGCCACCGCGCTTGCCTGCCAGTACGCCGTCGCCACGCTGGCAGGCGCACTAGCCGTCACCATGTGGTCAGCCGCCACCAACCAGACAGTCTCTGTGCTCGCCATCGTGGCGATCCCCTGGGCCAGCCTGGCTATCGCCCTGCTGGCACGCTTCACCGTGCGGGTGAGCCGTACCTACGCCAGGGCACAGGCCTACCAGCGCGCCGCGCACAACCGGGACCGGGTCATCATCCTGGGAGCCGGGGAGGTCGGCGGGCAGATCGTCCGCCTGACCAAGAACGACGCCGCATCCCCCTTCGTCCCTGTCGGTCTGGTCGACGACGACACGACGAAGAAGTACCTGCGTCTGCACGGCGTGCCTGTCCTGGGCACCATCGACTCGCTGGTCTCCTGCTGCCAGCAGAAGGACGTACGCACCGTGATCATCGCGATCGCCGACCTTCCCACTGAGCGGCTCAAGCAGGTCACGCAGGAGTGCGCCCGCAACGGGATCAAGACGATGACCATCGTGCCGGTGCGCGAGATCGCCCGACGCCGGATCCAGTTCTCAGACATCAAGGACATCGACCTGACCGACGTGCTGGGCAGGCGCGAGGTCCACATCGACCTGTCAAGGATCAGCGACTACGTCGCGGGCAGGTCGGTGCTGGTCACCGGCGCAGGGGGGTCGATCGGGTCCGAGATCGCCCGCCAGCTGCACCGTATCGGCCCACGGGACCTTGTGCTGCTCGACCGTGACGAGTCCGCTCTCCACACGATCCAGCTGGACATCTACAACAAGGGCCTGCTGGACACGCGGGACATCGTCCTGTGCGACATCCGTGACAAGGAGGCCCTGCGCCAGGTGTTCCAGGAGCACCGTCCCGAGGTGGTCTTCCACGCCGCGGCCCTCAAGCACCTGCCGCTGCTGGAGCAGTACCCTGACGAGGGGTGGAAGACCAACGTGCTTGGCACGAAGAACGTCCTGGAGCTCTCCGAGGAGACAGCCGTGACGACCCTGGTCAACATCTCCACTGACAAGGCGGCCGACCCAACCTCGGTCCTGGGGCGCACGAAGCACGTCGCCGAGCAGATGACCACCTCTATCGCCCTGGAGAACGGGCTGCGCTTCGTCTCGGTCCGGTTCGGCAACGTCCTGGGCTCACGCGGCTCGATGCTGTGGACCTTCAAGCACCAGATCGACAGCGGCGGCCCCGTCACGGTGACCGACCCGCGGGTGGAGAGGTACTTCATGACTATCCCCGAGGCGTGCCAGCTGGTCCTCCACGCCGGAGCCATCGGCCGCCCTGGGGACACGATGGTCCTGGACATGGGGGAGCCCGTCCGGATCCTTGACGTCGCCCAGAGGCTCATCGCCCAGTCGGGCAACGACGTGGAGGTCGAGTTCACCGGCCTGCGACCGGGCGAGAAGCTGTCTGAGGACCTCATCGCCACCGACGAGGACGGCATCCGCCCCTTCCACCCTCTTATCAGCCACGTACGGGTGGAGCCGGTCGCCCCGCACAGGCTCGACACAGTCCGGGAGTGGGCCTACGGCGCTGCGGCCGACGCCAGGCACGTCGAGAAGGACGCCAAGGACATCACCGCCGCACAGCAGGAGGAGCAGGCCCAGCCTGTCGCCATGTCGCACGAGGCAGTCTCGCACTAACTCCGCCCCGTTGCCCCGCCACCTGCACCTCCACGACACGGACCCACAGAACAGGACCTGACCTCGACCATGGAACTCTGGGATCTTCTCGCGCTGGCACGGCGACGCATCGGCACAGTCCTCCTGCTGCCCGTGCTAGGCGTCCTCGTGGCAGCCGGGCTCCTCTACCTCACGCCCACCACCTACACCGCCAGCTCAAGCGCCTACGTGTCCGTCGCCGTCAGTGACGAGGACACCATGACGACGAGGTACTCCGACGCAGCCGACCTCGCGGAGAAGAAGGCAACCGCTGTCGTCCCGATCTTCACCTCGACACGGCTGGCCCAGGCAGTCATCAACGACCTGGGTCTCGACGAGACACCGGAGCAGCTGGCCTCCAACATCACGGCCACCAACGTCACCGGTACGGTAACAATCAACGTGACGGTGACAGCCTCCTCCCGGGAGGACGCCCTGCAGATCGCCGACGCCGTGATTACTCACTCAGCGGAGGAGATCAGGGGGCTGGAGGGCGAGGTGTCACCCGTGACAGTCGTCCCCCTGGCGTCGGCGGAGCTCTCGGGCGTGTCCGTCAGCCCCTCACCGGGGCGCTACATCGGCCTCGGAGCCGTCGGGGGCCTTCTGGTGGGCTTCCTCCTCGTGTTCGGGGCCTCGGTCATGGACAACCGCCTTCAGAGCATCGGAGAGGCTTCACGCGCTGCTGAGTCTCCTGCACTAGGTGCCCTTCCTGTCAAGCTGACACGGGACACGGACCGCCTGCTGGCCAGGATCCGAGAGCTGGTGCTCTACACAGGCTCGGGACGCCTGCCTGCTCGCACGGTGCTAGTAGCCTCGGCTGCCGGAGACTGCGGTGCCTGGAAAGTTGCCCTGGAGCTGGCACGAGCCACGGCGCTGGCCGGCCAGCCCACCGTCCTGGTCGATGCCAGGATGCGCAGCACAGAGACGGGACGCCCCCTGACAGAACCGGGCCTGTCGGAGGTGCTCCAGGGCAAGAGCCGCCTGAGTGACGCCGTAGCAGGCTCCGAGGTGCCAGGTCTTCTGGTGATGAAGGCTGGAGCCGCCGCCTCGGACCCGACAGCACTGCTGGCATCCCCTCGTATGGAGGAGGCCTTGTCGGTGCTGTCCCGGGACCGCTGCGTCATTGTCGCCGGACCCGCCCTCTACCCAGGTGCCGAGGGCCTTCTCGTCTCCCGGCTGGTCGACCGCATCGTCGTCGTCGCCCGCTTCAAGCAGACCACGACCGACCAGCTGGAGCACGCCACCGAGGCCCTGCGACGCGAGAGCCACGAGATAAGCGGGGTCGTGCTCAACGACGTGCCCTCGTCGTTCCTGTCGCGGGTACGGTACGGAGAGTTCAACGAGGCGGCATGAGGAACGATCGCGACACGGTCGGGACGGTCGACCGGGGGCTACCCCGCAGGGGTGACTCCGGTCCCTCCTGCCAGCCACCGCAGGGCAAGGCTGTCGGGCTCCCCGGGCTGGCAGCACACGACGGTCCTGCCGGAGTCCTGGACCGCCCCGATCCACGCACTGACCTGCGCGGCACTGGCAGCCCCGTCGGGGCGGGCCTGCTGCAGGAGGACACTGTCGGCCCACTGCAGGCAGGCGCTGTCGACGCCGGGGAGGCCACGCGCCCTGACACGCACGTCGACACCGAGCCGACGCAGGACCTGAGCCGCCTCGGCAGCTGTCTCCAGGAGCGGGCCACAGTCGCCCTGTGCGACAACAAGCACGTGAAAGGTCCGCTCCGCACGGCGCGCGGGCCTGCCTGGTACCGACGCGGGCGCCGCCACCACGCCGCCTCTGACTCCGCTGTGTCCTGGCGATACTGCCTGTGGTGGCTGTGCCGACGGTGTCACGCTCATCCCCGTGTCCCGTCCCAGATGTCCTGGCTGTCGCTGCAGCCTGCCGCGGCAGGCTGCAGCCCAACCACCGCGAGCGCCCGTCTACCCATAGTGCAGAGCTTCCTTCGTACACGTCATACATGGTGCGGCCAAGACCTATGGCCAAACCGAGAAGATGCTATAGCACCGGCTCCGCAGCAACCACCGCAACATGAACGGAGACATCCGATCGAGATCAGCACAGTCAGACAACGTCGTCACCGCTCCGTGCCAGCACTGAGGCGTCCCCGCAGCCGTGCCCGTCCTGGGCCGCCCATGGTGAGGACACCCACGAGGCAGCATCCAGCACCGACACCGACTGAGGAGTGACGTCATGATCCCATTCTCCCCACCTACCCTGACCGAGGACGACATTGAGGCTGTCGTCTCGGTACTGCGCTCCGGCTGGATCACGACAGGCCCCGTCGGGCGCGAGTTCGAGGCCGCCCTGACGGCCTACACCGGCTGCGCAGGCACCGTGACCCTCAGCTCGGCGACGGCCGCTCTCGAGCTGGCCCTGAGACTGTGCGACGTCGGCCCCGGCGACGAGGTTATCGTCCCCGCCTACACCTACACAGCCACCGCCGCCGTGGTCCACCACGTGGGTGCGTCCATCGTCGTGGTGGACACCGAGCCAGGCTCCTGCACCCCCTCGCCCGAGCGAGTTCTCGCTGCTGTATCACCCAGGACCAAGGCCGTCATCACCGTCGACCTGGCCGGTGTCCCTTTCGACACCAGGCCCCTGGCTGAAGCCCTCACCGGGCAGGGCAGCCGTGCCGGGGGCCTGCAGCAGCGGCTGGATCGTCCAGTCCTCATTGCCGACGCCGCCCACTCCCTGGGAGCGCGCCTGGACCACGCTGCCGTGGGCGAGGTGGCAGATCTTACTGCCTTTTCCTTTCACGCCGTCAAGAACCTGACCACCGCCGAGGGCGGGGCGCTGCAGTGGCGCACCGGGCTGCCCGCCGACCACGACGACATCGAGCGCTCGCTGCGCCTGCTGTCCCTTCACGGTCAGTCCAAGGACGCACTAGCCAAGACCACGGGGACGTCGTGGGAGTACGACATCGAGGTCCTGGGCTGGAAGGCCAACATGCCCGACGTCCTGGCCGCGCTGGGGCTGTCCCAGCTGGCACGCTATGACAGTATTGTCGAACGTCGGCTGGAGATGGTGTCGCTGTACCAGGAAGGGCTCAGCGACACCGGTATCACCCTGCTCCCCCACCAGCAGCCCGGACTGCGATCCAGCGCTCACCTTGCGATCGCTACGCTTCCCGTGCCTGGCGTCGAGGAGCGCAACGCCTTCATCGACCAGATGCGGCACTGTGGTGTCGCGACAAACGTCCACTACAAGCCACTGCCCATGCTGACTGCCTACAAGAGGCTCGGCCTCGACATCAGCCGGTACCCGCACGCGGCCTCCTTCTACGCCACGGAGGTGACCCTGCCCCTGCACATGGCACTGACCGACGACGACATCGCCCGGGTGTGCCACGCAGCACGTACGGCACTGCCAGGATCACGATGAGCCTGCTCGCGCCTAGGTCCTCCCTGGTACCACGCAGCACCACCGCAGCTCCGTCAGCCAGTAGGCAGGCGCCCCCGGGCCAGCGGGCGCTCAGGGTCCTGACCGCGAACCTGGCCCTGACCTTTATGATCTTGTGGGGGCAGTGCGACTGGCGGTGGGGCGGCCTGCTGTTCCTGTGGCTCAACCTGCTCTTGTACAGCCTGAGCCCTCGACGGCGCTCCGTGTTCTTCAGCGGGTTCCTTGTCTCCTTCTTCCTGCTGCTTCTCAGCCAGGCGACCTTGGAGCGAGTCTTTCACTACTCCTCCTCGCGCGCCGAGCCCGCCGCGCTTCCGACGACCGTCACTATTCTTCTGGTTGGTCTGGCAGCATCCGCAGCAGGGTACTTCCTTGCCGGCCTCCCCGGGATGCCACGCTACGTCGCCGCCGCACGCAGCAGCAGCCAGCGCGGCAGGGCAGCCGTCATACGTGCCCGGTCGTGGGCTGCCCAGGCGCTGCACGACCGGGCACACGTCAGGTCCGCCTCCTTGGCCGTCATTGTCCTCAGCTTTCCGATCAGCACGTTCTGGCTGGTCTCCACGATCGCCAGGACCGGCATCTCGGGGTACCTCAGCCTCTACACCACCGACTACATCGACCAGAACTCGGGGATCCTCAACCTGCTCGGGGAGTACTCCTCCGACTTCGCGTTTATCGCCTACCTCATCTACCTGGCCACGATGCCGTCGCGCAACGAGATGATCCTGCCCACGTCCCTGCTGGCCGTCATCAAGAGCCTGTACCTCATGGTGGGTGTGCGCCGGGAGTTCACCGTGTTCGCAATCATCGTCGTGTGCTACGTCGTTCTGCGCAACCGGATAGACCCGGGTAAGGGATGGTTTACCCGGCGCACGGCCCTGACCGCTTCCCTGAGCGCCGCGGCCCTGATGCTCCTGTTCACGGCTATGGAGAGCCTCCGTGGCAACGGCAGCTCCTCTTCCATCGTGGAGTTCCTCTACAACCAGGGGGTCTCCGTGCGGGTCATCGACAACGTCGTGGTGTTCGGCGACCGCCTCCCCGAGCAGTTCTACCTGGCCTACTTCGCCCACTACGGCCTGGTCGGACGTCTCCTCGGCCTACCCTCCCTGCAAGGAAACTCCTTCGAGCGGGCAGAGATAGGAGGGTCGCTGTCGCACTCACTGTCCCGCATCGCCCTGGGCGACCATGCCTACCTGACCGGGGTGAGCACCGGGACGTCCTACCTTGCCGAGGGCTACGTCCAGTACGGGATGGCTGGCGTCCTCGGCCTCGCCCTCGTCGTCGGTGCCGTGCTGCGCTACGTCGACGGGCTGGCCAGCACCTCCTACATCTCCAACTCCCTGCGCATGCTCATGCTTCCGTCACTGATATGGCTGCCCCGCGGCCCGGCCGCTGACTTCATCGGCGTCCTGGTGGCCCCGACCACGATCATGGCGCTGGCCACCATAGTCGGGGTCGTGTGGATATCCCGCGGCATGGAGACCCTCAGAAGCAGGAGACAGATCGGCTACCGGCCCCGCAGGCGGCTCCTCAGGCAACGTGGCAGGACAGCGTAGGACGCAGCAGCACAGCAGCTCCCACCACGTCCGCACGTCTGGCTTCCGCAGAGCGCCCAGAGGGTACACCTTCCAGTTCCAGCCTCGACAAGTCCCCAGAAAGCTCCAGAAAGCTCCAGAAAGAAGGTACGCCACGTGGCTCAGGCCTCGTCATCTAGCTCACCAGACCGTCTCCGGGTGCTTGTCGGCGGCATGACCGAGAACGCCGGAGGCAAGGAGGCGTTTATCCTCTCCGCGTTCCGCCTGCTCAAGGACAGCTACAGCTTTACCTTCCTGGTGGACCGTGACGACGTGGCACACCAGGAGGAGCTCCTGGCGCTCGGCGCCAGGATAGCCAGGGTCCCCGCAAGGCGGCAGCACCCCATAGGCTACGTGCGCGCAGTATCCCGGCTGGTGCGCACAGGAGGCTTTCACGCCGTGTGGCTCCACCAGACGGTTATCAGCAGTATCGAGCCTCTTGTCGCCGCCAGGGCAGTCGGAGTACCAGTGCGAGTACTTCACTCCCACTCGTCGGCAAATATGTCGGGGAGGGTGTCAGGTATACTTCACCACCTCCAGCGCCCACTCACCGGTCTGTACGCAAATCGCCGCTACGCCTGCTCGGCGGAGGCGGCACAGTGGCTCTTCGGCGACACGGCGTGGACGTTCGTTCCCAACATCTTCGACCCAGACCCCTTCTCCTTCGACGCGGACCGGCGTGCCCGCGTGCGCAGGCAACTGGGGCTGCACCCTCAGGAGAGAGCCGTTGTCCACGTCGCACGACTGGGGCCGGCAAAGAACCACGCCTTCGACCTTCGCATTATGGAGGAGCTACGAGCCATGGGGGTACGCGCCCAGCTGCTCCTGTGCGGTGACGGGCCCTACCGTGAGAACCTCGCTGCTGACGTCCAGAGGATGTCCCTCGACCACATGGTCACTTTTCTAGGCCCCCGCAAGGACGTACCTGACCTCCTGCAGGCTGCGGACGTCATGATTCTTCCCTCGACCTTTGAGGGCCTGCCCTACACAGCGCTTGAGGCCCAGGCGGCCGGGCTGCCGCTGCTCCTGTCACAAGCAGTCAGCACCAGCGCACAGGTCGGCGGACAGGTCACGGTACTGGACCTGGCAAGGGGGCCTGCGCCGTGGGCTCAGGCTATCGCAGCCGTGGATCCCGGCGCGTCACCCAGGCGACCAAATGCCGTCAAGGGCTCACCGTTCGACGCCGGAACCGCACTTCCCCGGTTTCAGGAGCTTCTCGCAGCAGATACACCGAAGGAGTCGTGATGGGGACGCTATGGCGGTTCCTGAGGAACTCAGGAATCTTTGTACTGGGAACAGTCCTGTCAAAGCTGATCGCCTTCATCATGCTCCCGCTGTACACGGCGGTCGTCCCTCCCGCCGACTTCGGCTACTACGATCTCAGCATCACCTACCTGACCGTTATATGTGAAGGGCTCTTCCTGAACATATGGGTGGTCATCCTGAGACAGATGTACAAGAGCAGGAAGGAGGAGGTCCGGGCGCTGCAGGCGGGGTCGCTTGTATTCCTCGGCTCGACAGCCGCCTATATACTGCTTCTTGTCGCCACGACGCTGCTGCTCGACATCAGGTACATCGGCCTGATCGCACTCCTTGGCATCGTCCAGAACATCGAGTACGTGTACAAGCACGCCTGCCGCGGTATGAGGCGCAACTGGGACTACGCCATCTCCGGGGTGATCGCCTCCCTAGTCATGATGGCCATGAACGTCCTTCTTCTGGTCGGTCTCTCCTGGGACTTCCGAGCCCTCTACGTGTCCACGATCGTCGCCTTTTTGTGCGAGATCGCCTATATCGAACTCCGCGCGGGGGTCCTGAGAAAGATGCTGACCAGCGACTGGGGGTGGGCAGTGGTGCCCTCAGCCAGGTCCATGCTGGTCCTGGCCGTACCGGTTGGGCTCAACGCCCTCGTCTACTGGACCATCAACTCCATGAACCGTGCCGTGGTTGGCGCGGTCCTTGACCTGTCCCAGAACGGCCTGTTCGCCATTGCCATGCGCTTCGGCTCAGTCATGATGCTCGTCATCATGGCCATGACCTACGCCTGGCAGGACCTCGCCTTTGAGAGGTCGCGGGCACATAGCGAGTTCTTCGGGCGCGCCACGGCTGTCTACGGAACGGCGCTGTTCCTAGGCCTGGCCCTGCTTGTCCCTGCTATGAAGATCGTGTTCCCGCTGGTCACTGACCCCCAGTACTCGCAGGCGATGACGGTCGTCCCGTTTGCTCTCGCTGTGTCAACGCTCAGCGGGTACTCCAACTTCATGGTGAACATCTTCTACGCGATCGAGAAGAACAGGGAGACCCTGTGGGCCATCGGGATCGCGGGGGCGGTCAACATGGTGTGTGTCGTACCCATGGTCCAGTTGGGAGGCCTCGTCGGTGCCTGCCTGTCCACCGTTGTCGGCTACAGCTCAGGTATCGCCTACATGCTCTACCGTCTTCGCAGAGAGATCGGCATGCGAGTGGACTACCGGGGACCTTCTGCCGCCATTGGCGTGGTCTTAACCTCCATGCTGGTCTTCCAGCTCGGCGGCACCTATGCCAATGTCCTTATGGGCGTCGTCGTCCTGGCCGCCTGCGGGTACGCCCTGGTGCGCATGACCCGCAACGAGCGAGATGGACGGAGAACAAGTCTGTGACAGACAGCTGCAGCGCTCCCCCAGACGGGCCACCCGCAGAGCAGAGAGCGTAAAGGCAGATCAGACCAGCCGGTACATCCAGCCATGAGTGTCCTCGCGTGTGCCGTACTGGATTCCCGTCAGGCGCTCGTATACCTGCCGCGACACCTGACTCCCGGCAATCGTGACCTCGAAGTCCTCACCTGCCAGCCGACCGATCGGCACTACTACCGCAGCCGTTCCGCAGGCAAAGACCTCCGACACCTGCCCGTCACGGATGTCCTCCAGCAGCCCGGCCAGGGTGATGGTCTCCTCGACTACGGGGCGCCCCTCCTCCCGAAGCAGCGTCATGATAGCCGATCGGGTCGAGCCTTCAAGGATGGTGCCGGTAAGTCGCGGAGTACGTACTGTGCCGTCAGCATTGACGACCATGATGTTCATGCCCCCCAGCTCCTCGACGCTGCTCCGGGTCACGTCGTCAAGGAAGCAGACCTGGTCGCAGCCCTGGGAGTAGGCCTCCTGCTGGGGCAGCAGCGAGGACGCGTAGTTCCCTCCCGTCTTGGCCGCCCCGGTTCCACCCCGTCCCGCCCGGTGGTACCCCGTCGTGACCCAGATGCTGAGCGGTTCCAGCCCGTGCGGGAAGTAGCTGCCCGCCGGAGAAGCGATGACGTAGTAGTCCACCACCTCGGAGGCCCGTACTCCCAGGAAGGGCTCGGAGGCAAAAGCAAAGGGGCGCAGGTACAAGGACTCCCCAGCGCCCTCAGGGACCCAGAGGTGCTCCACGCGGACCAGGTCCACCAAGGAGGCGATGAAGTCCTCCTCGGGTAGCTCAGGAAGGGCCATGCGGCGTGCCGAGGCGTTCATGCGTACCGCGTTGTACCGGGGCCGAAACGTCCACACCGTCCCGTCGGCATGGCGGTAAGCCTTGATACCTTCAAAAACCTCCTGGGCATAGTGCAAGACCGCCGCCGCCGGGGAGAGGGTCACAGGAGCGTAGGGGATGACCGCGTGGTCCTGCCACCCAGCCGCACGAGTCCACCGGGCGTGCACCATGTGGTCCGTAAAGGCCGAGCCGAAGTGCAGGTCCTGAAGCGCCTGCGCCCGCTCGGCAGCCGAGGCAGGACTGGCACTACGATTCAGCACGAAACGACCCGCCAGGGAGTCAGCATCTGGCACCGGGGCGGCCGCAGCATGCTCCAGAGGCGTGGACGGACGGTCGTAGGCGGAGCCAGCAGTCTCGGTCATGAGATACACTCTACCGCCGCGAGCCTCCGCGTAGCAGCGCTTCTCGGATTCTGGCGCCGTCGGCCTACCTCATCATCAGCGGCCACCGGCCGCGGCCCTGATCCCTACCAGGTCCAAGGGCAGTTCTCACTGCGCTGTGCATAGAGCAATTCTTTGTGCCCCGACTTCTTGTACTCACTCCGGCCTAGCGACCTACCGCCTCAGCGATAGCGTCACCAATATCGCTGGTGGAGCGGCTCACAGTGCCGACACGCGTCCTCATATCCTGCTCGACAGCAGCCTCCACCCGTTGCGCCGCCTTCTGGTGACCGAGGTGGTCCAGCATGAGTGCTACAGCCAAGACTGTAGCAGTGGGATCCGCGATCCCCTGTCCTGCAATGTCCGGAGCAGACCCGTGCACCGGCTCAAACATTGACGGGAAGTCGCCTGTCGGGTTGATGTTGCCCGATGCCGCCAGCCCGATGCCGCCAGTAACCGCACCTGCCTCGTCGGTGAGGATGTCCCCGAACAGGTTGTCGGTGACGATGACGTCAAAACGTCCCGGGTCGGTGACCATGTAAATTGTGGCAGCGTCCACGTGAGCATAGTCAACCTGGACCTCAGGATAGTCCACAGAGACCGCCTCTACGGTGCGACGCCACAGGTCGCCAGCATAGACGAGGACGTTGTGCTTGTGGACCAGGGTCAGATGCCGCGCAGGCCGGACCGCGGCCTTGGCGAAGGCGTACCGCACCACACGCTCCACCCCGAAGGCCGTGTTGACACTCACCTCTGTCGCAATCTCCTGAGGGGTTTCCGCACGGACTGTCCCACCATTACCGCAGTACAGTCCTTCTGTTCCCTCCCTGACCACGACAAAGTCGATCTCACCAGGATCAGCCAGCGGTGTCGGAACACCCGGGTAGTACCGGGACGGACGCAGGTTGACGTAGTGGTCCAAGGCAAATCGCAGGCGCAGCAGCAGCCCGCGCTCCAGAATCCCCGAAGGCACAGACGGGTCCCCCACAGAACCAAGGAGGATCGCGTCATGCTGCTTGATGGACTCCAGGTCGTCGTCCGTGAGCGTCTCACCGGTACGGTGCCAGCGCTCGGCGCCTAGGTCGTAGTACGAGGTCACCAGGTCCACACCTGTACCTTTGAGGACGGCGTCCAGAACCTTCATGCCCTCAGGGACGACCTCCTTGCCGATGCCGTCACCAGGAATAACTGCCAGGCTGATCGTCGTCATGTCGGAAGCCTACGCTGCGGGAACGGCAGGTGGGCAGCGGTCTCAGATGGTGGGTTGAAGGGTAGCGGGGTCACGTTCAGCAGTCCTCAGTGCTGCATCTCGGGGACGCCGCTGCACGTATCGGGACGGTAGGAGCACCGGGACACCGCCTCGCCTCTGTCCAGCACCGGCCTTGTTCTGGCAGAACCAGACCAGAAGCGAGGCGGCCGTGACCGGTCTCAGCGCGCGACAGAACCCTCTGTGTAGTCCTTGTCCACGTCCGCCCGCCAGGCGAACATGGAACGCACCTCGCGTCCTGTCGCCTCAATGGGATGCGACTCGCCAGCAGCCCGCAGCTTCTTGAACTCCGGGGCACCCGCGGCCTGGTCATCCATGAAACGCTTGGCAAAGGTCCCGTCCTGGATATCGGAGAGAACCTCCTTCATGTGCTCCTTCACGTCTGGGGTGATGACCCGCGGCCCCGAAATGTAGTCACCATACTCCGCCGTGTCGGAGCAGGACCAGCGCTGCTTGGAGATGCCACCCTCGACAATAAGATCCACAATGAGCTTCAGCTCGTGGCAGACCTCAAAGTAGGCCATCTCAGGCTGGTAGCCAGCCTCCGTGAGGGTCTCGAAGCCGTACTGGATCAGCTGGGAGACGCCTCCGCACAGAACTGCCTGCTCACCAAAGAGGTCCGTCTCGGTCTCCTCACGGAACGTCGTCCTGATCGCACCCGCCCGGGTCCCACCCACAGCCTTGGCATAGGACAGCACCAGGTCCCAGGCCGAGCCGGAGGAGTCCTGCTCCACACAGACCAGGACCGGCACGCCGCGACCAGCCTCGAACTCACGACGTACCGTGTGCCCTGGCCCCTTGGGAGCGACCATGACGACGTCGATGTCATCCGACGGCTTGATGTAGCCGAAGTGGATATTGAAGCCGTGGGAGAACAGAAGAGCCGAGCCGGGCCTGATGTGAGGCTCGATCTCAGTGGAGTACAGCGTGGCCTGCACCTGGTCCGGCGCCAGGACGACAACGACGTCAGCCCACGCTGTTGCCTCTGCCACAGTCTTGACAGGAAGCCCCGCCTCCTGGGCCTTGGCCACAGAGGACGACCCTTCTCTCAGCCCCACAGCCACCTCGACCCCGGAGTCGCGCAGGTTCAGGGCGTGGGCGTGCCCCTGGGAACCGTAGCCGATAACGGCGACCTTCTTGGACTGGATGACGGAGAGGTCGGCATCATCCTCGTAGAACTTCTCAGCTGCCATGGTTGATTCTCACTTCTCCTTGAGCTGGTCGGTGATGGAACGCGGACCACGCGTAATGGCTACGGTACCGGACTGGACAATCTCCTTGACACCATACGGCTCCAGCGCCGTCAGCAGCGCCCTGACCTTGGACTCTGAGCCGACAGTCTCAATAACGACCGACGACGGGGCCACGTCAACGACGTGCGCTCGGAACAGGTCAACGACCTGCAGGACCGCCGTCCGGTTGGAGTCGTCAGCTCGCACCTTAACCAGGTAGAGCTCACGCGCTACCGACGTATCGGGCTCAAGCTCGACGATCTTGAGGACATTCACAAGCTTGTTCAACTGCTTGATGACCTGCTCCATGGCAAGTCCTTCGGTGTCAGCGATCACCGTAATGCGCGACACGTCCTCGTGCTCAGTAGGTCCGACAGCCAGGGAGTGAATGTTGAAGCCGCGGCGCGTGAACAGGGCTGAGACACGCGTGAGGACGCCGGGCTTGTTCTCCACTAGGACGGACAGCGTGTGCTTCTGGCTCACGTACCTCACTCCTCTTCCCACTGGGGGCTCATGCCCCGAGCGTGCTGGATCTCGTCGTTGGACACACCAGCAGCCACCATCGGCCATACCTGGGCATCTGCTGACACGATGAAGTCAATGACAACCGGTCTGTCGTTGATGGAGTTGGCCTGTGCGATAACGTCGTCAACGTCTTCCAGCCGATCACAGCGCAGCCCCACCGCACCATATGCCTCAGCCAGCCTGACGAAGTCAGGAACACGCACCGTGTCCGCACCAGTGTGAAGGTCGGTGCTGGAGTAGCGCTCACCATAGAACAGGGTCTGCCACTGCCGGACCATACCTAGTGAGGAGTTGTTGATGACCGCGACCTTGATCGGGATGTCGTTGAGGGTGCAGGTAGCCAACTCCTGGTTCGTCATCTGGAAGCAGCCGTCGCCGTCAATCAGCCACACAGGACGGTCCGGGCAGGCCCGCTTGGCCCCCATAGCAGCAGGAACGCCGTAGCCCATCGTCCCGGCTCCTGCCGAGGTCAGCCACGTGTGCTGCCGATTGAAGCGCAGGTAGTGAGCGGCCCACATCTGGTGCTGGCCGACACCCGTGACCCAGATCGTGTCCTCGGCTGCGGCTCCGACCAGGTGGTTGATCACCTCCTGAGGCTGGAGAAGACCGTCATCGGTATCCGTCCAGTCAGTGGGATAGGTGGCGACGATACGCTCCACCTCAGTACGCCACGGACCTATGTCAACACGACCCTCCCTGCCAAACAGATCCCGGACCTCCGCGGTCAGGGCCGGTACGACGTCAGTCAGGTCACCGACGATAGGGACATCCGCTGCTCGTATCTTCGATATCTCCGCAGGATCGATATCCACATGGACGACCGCAGCGCGAGGGGCGAAGCTGGCAGGTCTACCCGTGACCCTGTCGTCGAAGCGCGCCCCCAGAGAGACGATAAGATCAGCACGCTGCAGGGAGCCCACAGCCGCTACCGTCCCGTGCATCCCGGGCATCCTGAGGTTGAGCGGGTGGTCCGAGGGCATCACGTCCAGCGCCGTGAGCGTGGTTACAAAAGGCGCGCCGATGAGGTCGATGAGCTCAGTCAGCTGCTCAGCGGGCACGCCAGCTCGGTTGAGGCCCCCGCCCAGGTAGAGAACAGGGCGCTCCGAGTGCGCCACAGCCTCGGCAGCCTGGATAACACGCCTCTGGTTCGGCCTGCCGGGGAGATGGTAGCCGGGAAGGTCAGTCTCAGGAGGCCAGGAGAACTCCGTCATCCCCTCCTGCGCGTCCTTAGCGACATCGACAAGAACAGGTCCGGGACGTCCTGTTGCAGCCAGGTGGAAGGCCTCAGCGACACGAGGCACGACGTCCTCTGGCCGCGTGACAAGGAAGGAGTGCTTGACAAAGGGCATGGTGGCACCGACGATGTCGGCCTCCTGGAATGCGTCAGTGCCGATGTTACGACTGCCGACCTGCCCGGTAATAGCGACTAGCGGCACGGAGTCCATGTGCGCGTCCCCGATTGCCGTGACCAGGTTGGTCGCACCCGGCCCAGAGGTGACGACACATACACCCGGCTTTCCGGTCACCATGGCGTATCCCTCTGCCGCGTGGCCAGCGCCCTGCTCGTGGCGCACAAGAACGTGCCGGATCCGGTCACTGGTGAGCAGAGGGTCGTAGAAAGGCAGAATAGCACCGCCCGGCATGCCGAAGATGTCGGTGACACCCAGCTCCTCGAGAGCCCTGACAAGCGCCTGAGCACCTGTCATCATCTGTCGGCCCTTCTCCAGTGGAACCTTGTGGCGTGTCATCGCTCGCACTCCTGTTCCTCGTGATTCACCGCGTCGACGAGACGTCAGAGGGACAGAGACTAGATCACGCCGAGACTGAAGGCCATATCCACCTCCGCTTAGTCTCACTATATGGGACCACGCCTCATGCGACGCCGACGATCAGCCTCCTGGCGGAGGCATGCCCCCCGTGGTGGAGGGTCGCCAGCCCCTGCCCACGCCGCTCTAGACAGCCCTTCCGAGGCAGTATCGGAGAAGTCGGCAACGGAGAAACAGGGACAAGGGAAATACGAGACACCTCCGCCCTGGACCCGCCCACCTCCGTGCGGGCCCCACCTAGGACGGTCCCGCCCCTGACCGCACAAGCCACCGCCGTAGCCGACACGGCGGGTCAGGGCAGCAGGGTAGGCCCCACCTTCACACCTCGCATCTCGGACCACTGCATCACGGCCCTTGGTCCGAGAGCCAGGACAAGTTCGGTGCCACAATAACCCACGTCCGATGCAAACGACCGCTGCGCCCCGTGCGCCCACGACCTGAGAGGCGGCTCTCCACTGTGGTTACAGACGTCCTGACACACCTGGCCGAGGCCCCGGTGCTGGTCCTGTTCCTGCTCATCGGCGTAGGCATGCTCGTCGGCCACCTGAAGGTGCGAGGAGTCAGCCTTGGAGCCGCAGCCGTCCTCTTCTGCGGTATCGCCCTGGCGGCGTGTGGTACCGCAGTGAACGTGGAGATGAATATCCCTATCGAGTTGAGCACACTCGGCCTCACAATCTTTACGTTCGCCATCGGGGTCCAGTCAGGCCCTAACTTTTTTCATGTGCTACGCACGGCGGCAGGCCCCCTTGCGCTGCTGCTGGTCATACTAACGGCAAGCGCAGCAGCAGGCGTAGCAGTCGGCCGAGCACTCGGGATGGACTCCGCTCTGATAGCCGGAACCTTTGCTGGCGCGCTCACCAACACTCCAGCGCTTGCCGCCGCAGGCAACGCGGCGACGGCGGCAGGCAACCCGGACGGGACCGCTGTCGCTACGATTGGTTATGCCGTCTCATACCTTTACGGGGTTATCGGCATGCTGTTCTTCTGCCTCCTCGCCCTGCGCTATCGACGCAGCGACCGAGACGCCCCCTCCCCTCTCATCAACCGCACCATCCGAGTGGAACGCGAGGATGGCCCGGTCGTCGCCGACATCGGAGAGCGAATCTCCGGAGAGCTCAAGTTCTCCCGCCTGCGCCGCGGGGAGACAGGCCCCATCATGAGACCAGTTAACAGCGATCGTCTGTTCAAGGACGACCTGGTCACAGTCGTCGGCACCCAGGACGCGGTCAACCAGGCCATCAAGGCTGTTGGGCATGGCTCGTCTCACTCGCTTATCGAGGACCGACGCTACCTGGACTTCCGGCGCATTACCGTGTCTGACCCCAAGCTTGCCGGGCGCACAATCGCCGACCTGGACATCGACCACCGTTTCGAGGCGACAATCTCGCGTGTCCGCCGAGGCGACGTGGACATGGTCGGAACGCCCGACCTCGTTCTCCAGCAAGGTGACAGGGTCCGCGTGGTCGGCCCTACCGGAAGGATGAAAGAGATCTCCCAATACTTTGGCGACTCTTCTCGCGGGTTATCAGCCATCAATCCGGTTGCCCTGGGCATCGGGATGGCGCTGGGTATATTCATAGGTGAACTTCAGATTCCCATGGGTGGAGGCGCTACCTTTTCCATAGGCTCGGCAGCAGGAACCCTCCTCGTGGGCCTAGTCTTTGGCCGCATTGGTCGCATAGGCAGCTTTGTCACTGCAATTCCTTTTACCACGACCGCAGTTCTGTCCGAAATCGGCCTGCTCATCTTCCTCGCGCGGGCGGGCGTCACAGCGGGAGGACAAATTGCGGAAGCGTTCTCAGGCGGCGACTGGTGGAGGATCCTGGTAACAGGGTTTATCATGACCACGATAGCGGGAGGCGGCCTGTACACCTCAATGCGCTGGCTCGTCAGGATGGGCGGCACGCGTCTGTCCGGACTGTTAGGAGGAGCGCAGACTCAGCCTGCTGTGCTCGCCTTCGCGAACGAGCGCACTGGTGCTGACCCACGCGTCGCGCTGGGTTATGCCATGGTCTACCCCGTCGCCATGATTCTCAAGATCTTTATTGCGCAACTACTCGGAGGAATGTAACTGGGCGGGCCGGTCTGTGCGGAGGCGCACAGACCGGCCCGTTCGTCCTCGTCTGCCGTGAGACAGACTGCATGCTCTTCCCCTAGGTTTTATGCCACCGGAACTCACAACGGGTGACGCGCCACGCATACCCAAAGAAGATGAGTGGTGGTGTGTGTGGACTGGGACGACGGTGTCCTACGAGGTGTGGCGGTGGCACATGCTGCTGGGGTCGTGGATCTGAGGGGGACCCGCAGGGGGGCGCGTGCGGGGGCGTGTCGCCGCCGAGGGGGGGGTGCTCCGGCTCGCGGTCCGTGTGGTGGCACGGGCGGGCCGCCCCCCCCCTTCCTTGCCCCTTTTTTTTTGCGGGGCGGAGGGGTGCGTGCCTCGTGGGGGCCAGCTCCTGGACGACAACGAGGAGAGAGGGGAGGCAGCGGGTGGGGTGGGGGCCTCGTGCGGGTGGTTCTCCCGCCCGCGGCGGTGGCCGCACAGGGGCCTGCACGTGACTACCCGCGGGGGCGGCCTGGCCGGCCCCTGGTGCCAGGCCCGACCGCGTGCTCCTGGCCCCTTGCGGCTCACGGCCGCGCCCTCGTCAACCGCGTCACCGACAGGGGCGGCCGGGCCGGGGGTGGCCGGGGGTGGTGTCGGCGCCCCCGCGCCTCCGCCCCCTTTTTTTCTTTTGCTCCCCCACCCCGCCCCCCCGGGGGGGCGGGGTGGGGGTGGTGTGTGCTCGGTGGTGTCCTGCTCTCCCGTCCCCTGGCGGGGACAGTACCATCGGCGCTGGCAGGCTTAGCTTCCGGGTTCGGGATGGGACCGGGCGTGGCCCTGCCGCTGTGACCACCGAGACGTGGCCGGGGACCCGCGCACAAAGGTGGCGGTGGTGGTGGGGTGGTCGTGGACCGTACAGCGGGCGCGGCCGGCAGCCGTGGCAGGGCTGGCGGCGGGTGCGTGCTTGTGTCGGCCTGTTAGTACCGGTCGGCTCGCAACAGGTTGCCCTGCTTCCACCTCCGGCCTATCCACCCAGTGGTCTGCTGGGGGCCTTCCCACCCCCTAGGAGGGGTGGCGGAGACCTCGTCTTGAGGCTGGTTTCCCGCTTAGATGCCTTCAGCGGTTACCCGTCCCGAACGTGGCCAACCAGCCGTGCCCCTGGCGGGACAACTGGCACACCAGAGGTTCGTCCGTCCCGGTCCTCTCGTACTAGGGACAGGCCCTCTCAGGTCTCCTGCGCGCGCAGAGGATAGGGACCGAACTGTCTCACGACGTTCTAAACCCAGCTCGCGTACCGCTTTAATGGGCGAACAGCCCAACCCTTGGGACCTGCTCCAGCCCCAGGATGCGACGAGCCGACATCGAGGTGCCAAACCATGCCGTCGATATGGACTCTTGGGCAGGATCAGCCTGTTATCCCCGGGGTACCTTTTATCCGTTGAGCGACGACCCACCCGCACGGGATCGCCGGATCACTAGCTCCTACTTTCGTACCTGCCCGACCCGTCGGTCTCGCAGTCAGGCCCCTTGTGCGCTTGCACTCGACACCTGGTTGCCGACCAGGCTGAGGGGACCCTTGAGCGCCTCCGTTACTCTTTAGGAGGCAACCGCCCCAGTTAAACTACCCACCAGGCACTGTCCCTGGCCCGGGTCACGGACCGAGGTTCAGGCGCACGCCACGGCCAGGGTGGTATCCCAACAGCGACTCGCCACCGCGCTGGCGCGCGGGGTCACGGTCTCCCACCTATCCTGCACAGGCCGGGGCGGGCGCCAATACCAAGCTGCAGTAAAGGTCCCGGGGTCTTTCCGTCCTTCTGCGCGAAACGAGCATCTTTACTCGTAGTGCAATTTCGCCGAGCTCATGGTCGAGACAGCGGAGAAGTCGTTACGCCATTCGTGCAGGTCGGAACTTACCCGACAAGGAATTTCGCTACCTTAGGATGGTTATAGTTACCACCGCCGTTTACTGGGGCTTGGACTCGCCCTTCACCCCCAAAAAAGAGGGGGCTGAGGGCTCCTCTTGACCTTCCAGCACCGGGCAGGCGTCAGTCCGTATACCTCGCCTTGCGGCTTCGCACGGACCTGTGTTTTTAGTAAACAGTCGCTTCTCCCTGGTCTCTGCGGCCCTCACCCCTAGCCCGCGACGGGGCCTCAGGGCCCGGGCCCCCTTCTCCCGAGGTTACGGGGGCACTTTGCCGAGTTCCTTGACCATGAATCACTCGTGCGCCTAGGCATGCTCTGCCCGACCACCTGTGTCGGTATAGGGTACGGGCGGCCGGCACCATCGCGTCGAGGCTTTTCTCGGCACCCCAGGATCACCCTGCTTCCCCGCCCGCAGGCAGGGTCACCATCACGCCTCACCCCCGCCCCCCACCCACCACGGGCAGGAGGACCGCCCCCCGGATTTGCCTGGGGACAGGCTGCGCGCTTGGACGGGCCAAGCCATCAGGCCCGCGGAGGCTACCACTGTGCGTCACCCCTGTTAACACGCTTGCCTACCAGCACGGAGGGTCCCCGCCCCCCGGGCGCCCCCACGGCCACAGGCCGCCGGGACACCACCAGGAGGGCAGGTCAGCACCCGCGCGTCAGCACGGTCGGTACCAGGCCGGTACGGGAGTATCAACCCGTCGTCCATCGACTACGCCTGTCGGCCTCGCCTTAGGCCCCGACTCACCCAGGGCGGACTAGCCTGGCCCTGGAACCCTTGGTCATTCGGCGCTAGGGCTTCCCACCCTAGTATCGCTACTCATGCCTGCATCCTCGCTCCCGCACCGTCCACCCCTGGGTCACCCCGAGGCTTCACCCCGTGCGGGACGCTCCCCTACCACCCGCCGCCCCTGACCACCCGCCCACCAGGACAGGACAGTAGGGACCACGCGACGGGCCCGCGGCTTCGGCGGCGCGCTTGAGCCCCGCTACATTGTCGGCGCACGACCACTTGACCAGTGAGCTGTTACGCACTCCTTCGAGGATGGCTGCTTCTAAGCCAACCTCCTGGTTGTCTGCGCGGCCGCACATCCTTTCCCACTTAGCGCGCGCTTAGGGGCCTTAGCCGGCGGTCTGGGCTGTTTCCCTCTCGACCACGGAGCTTATCCCCCGCGGTCTCACTGCCGCGCTCCACCCCGACGGCATTCGGAGTTTGGCTGACCTCAGTAACCCTGTGGGGCCCATCAGCCACCCAGTAGCTCTACCTCCGCCGGGAACCACGCGACGCTGCACCAAAATGCATTTCGGGGAGAACCAGCTATCACGGAGTCTGATTGGCCTTTCACCCCTACCCACAGCTCATCCCCCCGGTTTTCAACCCAGGTGGGTGCGGTCCTCCACGCGCTCTTACACGCGCCTCAACCTGGCCATGGGTAGATCACCCCGCTTCGGGTCCACGACGCGCCACTCAACCGCCCCTGACAGGACTCGCTCTCGCTACGGCTGCCCCCCACGGGTTAACCTCGCGACGCGCCACTGACTCGCAGGCTCATTCTTCAAAAGGCACGCCACCACCCCCCACCCCGCGGGCAGGAGGCTCTGACGGCTTGCAGGCGCCCGGTTTCAGGTACTGTTTCACTCCCCTCCCGGGGTACTTTTCACCATTCCCTCACGGTACTGGTCCGCTATCGGTCACCAGGAGGTATTCAGGCAGCCAAGCGGTCTTGGCAGACTCGCACAGGACTCCACGGACCCCGTGCTACCACGGGAACCCGGCCCACGCGCGCCCGGCCGGCTTAGCCTACGGGGTCTCACCCTCTACGCCTCCCTTCCCAGAGGACTCGGCTACCAGCACGAGCACAACGCGGCCCTCCGGCAGAAGAGCCACGGCCAGGCCCACAACCCCGCACGCGCAGCCCCTGCCGGGTCAACGCACGCGCACGGTTTGGCCCTCCTCCGCTTTCGCTCGCCACTACTCACGGAATATCCTCTCCTGCGGGTACTGAGATGTTTCACTTCCCCGCGTCACCCCCACGCACAGGCACACGCCCACGCACGGGTGGCACGACACAGCTCGTGCCAGGTCACCCCATTCGGAGACCCCCGGATCACAGCCCGCCAGCCGGCTCCCGAGGATTATCGCAGGCCACCACGTCCTTCATCGGCCCCTGGTGCCAAGGCATCCACCGAGCGCCCACACAAACAAGCACACACAACACACCACACAACACGCACGCCGCAGGCACACGCCCACGCGCGCGCCCACGACGGCTGCACCACGACAGGCCACCACACCCCCACCACCACCACGGCAGCAGGACGGCACGGCAGCCCGACGCTCGCGCCCGCTATACAGTTCACAACCACCCCGCCCACGCCCCGGCCACCACGCGCACGCACGCGCACCAGCCAGGACCAGGCCACCAGGACGCACAGGCCCCAGAACCCGACAGCGTGCCCCGCCACCGCCCCCCGGACCAGCCCCCGACCACGAGGAGCCACCCAGGACACGACCCGGCGAACCAGCACCACCCACCACCCCCAGGCAGCAGGCACGGCACCAGCAGTCCCCCACGCCCCACCACGACCAGGCACCCACCAGCCCCCGGGCCACCACGACCCAGGACCACGGGCACGACAGGCACCCCGCCACAGCAGTCTCCCTAGAAAGGAGGTGATCCAGCCGCACCTTCCGGTACGGCTACCTTGTTACGACTTCGTCCCAATCACCAGCCCCGCCTTCGACCGCTCCCCGTAGGGCCACGGGCTTCGGGCGTCACCGGCTTTCATGACGTGACGGGCGGTGTGTACAAGGCCCGAGAACGTATTCACCGCAGCAGTGCTGATCTGCGATTACTAGCGACTCCGGCTTCACGGTGTCGAGTTGCAGACACCGATCCGAACTGAGACCGGCTTTAAGGGATTCGCTCCGCCTCGCGGCACCGCAGCCCTCTGTACCGGCCATTGTAGCATGCGTGAAGCCCAGGACATAAGGGGCATGATGATTTGACGTCGTCCCCACCCTCCTCCGAGTTGACCCCGGCAGTCTCCCGAGAGTCCCCACCACCACGTGCTGGCAACACGGGACAGGGGTTGCGCTCGTTGCGGGACTTAACCCAACATCTCACGACACGAGCTGACGACAACCATGCACCACCTGTGAGGGCACCCCCCACCCCCCGCAAACACGAGAGGACAGGAGAAGACCACGTCTCCGCGGCCCGCGCCCACATGTCAAGCCCTGGTAAGGTTCTTCGCGTTGCATCGAATTAATCCGCATGCTCCGCCGCTTGTGCGGGCCCCCGTCAATTCCTTTGAGTTTTAGCCTTGCGGCCGTACTCCCCAGGCGGGGCACTTAATGCGTTAGCTGCGGCGCGGGAGCCCCGGAAAAGGCCCCCACACCTAGTGCCCAACGTTTACGGCGCGGACTACCAGGGTATCTAATCCTGTTCGCTCCCCACGCTTTCGCTCCTCAGCGTCAGTAACGGCCCAGAGACCCGCCTTCGCCACCGGTGTTCCTCCTGATATCTGCGCATTCCACCGCTACACCAGGAGTTCCGGCCTCCCCTACCGCACTCAAGCCGGCCCGTACCCACCGCACTCCCCGGTTGAGCCGGGACATTTCACGGCAGGCGCGACCAGCCGCCTACAAGCCCTTTACGCCCAGTAACTCCGGACAACGCTAGCGCCCTACGTATTACCGCGGCTGCTGGCACGTAGTTAGCCGGCGCTTCTTACCCAGCTACCGTCAGCCCCGCCACCACGGGCAGGACCTTCTCCGCTGGCGAAAGAGGTTCACGACCCGAAGGCCTCCGTCCCTCACGCGGCGTCGCTGCATCAGGCTTCCGCCCATTGTGCAATATCCCCCACTGCTGCCTCCCGCAGGAGTCTGGGCCGTGTCTCAGTCCCAGTGTGGCCGCCCACCCTCTCAGGCCGGCTACCCGTCACCGCCTTGGTAGGCCATCACCCCACCAACAAGCTGATAGGCCGCGAGCCCATCCCCCACCAGACCCACCCAAGGCAGGCCCTATCCCGCACCAGCCATGCGACCAGCACGAGCACACCCCGTATTAGCCCCACTTTCATGAGGTTATCCAGGAGAGGAGGGCAGGTTGCTCACGTGTTACTCACCCGTTCGCCACTCATCCACCCAGCCCACCACAACAGCGGACCAGGCATCACCGTACGACTTGCATGTGTTAGGCACGCCGCCAGCGTTCGTCCTGAGCCAGGATCAAACTCTCCAAAAAAAACAAGAACCACACGACGACCGCCCACAAACCAGCAGGCAGCCCCGCACAAAAAAACCAGACAGAACCACCCCACCACACGCACACCCGACCAGCCGCACGCACACACGCACGACCACAACCAGGCACACCCACAGCAGGACAGCCCCACCCAGACAGGCATAAAAGAACAAGACACACTATCGAGATCTCAAACCACACACCCACAACCAGCCACACCACCACAACAACAGCAGCAGCACAACCAGCAAGAGCAACCCGAATATAGTAGTTGGGCCAGATCATGTATGTCAACGGGGTATGCGGTGATCCATGCCCCGTATTTGTTGCACCTTCGGTTCCCCGGCTCAAGGCAACTGCTTACGGCACAGGAGCCGTGCGACGCACAAACCGACACGACCCGAGCACCACCCCAGGACCGCACGCTGCGGACGCGGGTACAAGCTAGCCAAGAGGCACAAGAGGCAGTAGACGGCACCCTAGAAGCGTGCCCCGACCGCAGTCCCGTACTCGGCCGGGACACGGCGACATAGCGTGGCGGCCCCTCCGGGGAACCTCAGACCTACAGCCAGCAGTCCCGCGCACAACCGTGCCCGGGACCACCGGCGGGTCAGGGCCGTGCGGAACCGCGCAGGCGGGAGACGCTGTAAGCCCGTTTGGATGCGGGCCCTACGCTCGCAGGTCTTGCAGTGCCCAGAACGTTGCCGCCACGGCACAGTGGCGCCTGCGTCGGCACAATGGCGCTACTTCTCCTCAGCAAACCGCCGTACAGCACTGGCAACAGCCTCAGCCACATGCGTGTCAAACGCCCCGGGTATAATGTATACAGGACTGATCTCGTCGGCGTCGACAACAGAGGCGATACCTGTCGCGGCAGCACGAAGCAGGCTTGTAGTGATTTCCGTAATTCCCGTGTCAAGCAGTCCGCGGAACAGGCCCGGGAACGCCAGGACATTGTTAATTTGATTAGGGAAGTCTGAACGTCCGGTCGCCAC